>NZ_JBFOGA010000002.1:0-497248 GCF_040887565.1 Enterococcus sp. C46 | reverse complement strand
GTTTTTTGAAATCTTTCAGCAACTCATTTATCATAACTTATCGTTTGTTATTTGTCAAGAACTTTTTTGAAGTTTTTTTCAATAGAATCAACCTTCGCAAGCTGTTCTTTTTTAACGACTCAGTTATCTTATCATGTCATTAGCAACATGTCAATAACTATTTTTCAAGTTTTTTTAATGCTATTTTATTTGCATATTACTTAAAACAACAAAAATGAATATATCATGTAAATTTACACATGTCAATATATTTCTCAGCCTATTTTCCCTCGTACATTTGAATTTTGACCACATAAATCGATTATATCTTTTATAGTAGAAAAATAAAGACAAAAAAAGAACACATAACACACTTGATGTTAAGTGTTCAACTGCTCTAACTGTACGAAGCGCTCAGAAATTTGATTAAAATAGGTAAAGACTATTTATTTAGGATAAGTTGCTCCATCAACTGCTCATTGTATCCAATAAATAGAACTTCATCCATAATGATCAACGGACGTCTGAGGAGTTTTGTATGTTGTGTACATAAAGAAATCAGTTGTTTCTTACCTACACAAGAAAGGTCTATCGCAATGTTATGGAAAGCCTCAGACCAAGTCACAAATAGCTGTTCTGCTTGCACTTCTTCAAAACTGCATAATTCTTCTGCTTCTTCTGTACTTAGATCGCGTTCTTCTAAGTCAACAAATTGATAAGGCAATTGATGGTATTCTAACCATTGTTTCGCCTTCAGACTGGTTACACAGTGCGCCGATCCGTAGACTTTCACTTCCACGAAGACTCCCTCCCTATGAATTTAAGATGTTATTGTTTTGTAAATAGATTAGGTTTCTAGCAACACACCGAATTTCACGAGGGACAAATGAACGGATTTCATCTTCATTGAATCCGATTAGTATTCTTTTTTCATCAATCAAAATAGGTCGTCTCAATAATGAAGGATATTCTTTGAATAGGACGATCATTTGCTTTAAAGTTAATTCGTTAAAATCTATTCCCAACTTCTCGTAAATTTTCGACCGAGTGGAAATAATATCTTGAACTCCTCCTTCAGTCGCTGCTAAAATCTTTTTGATCTCACTTTCTGTTAACGGTTCGGCAAAAATATTTTTCTCTTCAAATTCAAGTTGATTCGCTTGCAACCATGCTCTTGCTTTTCTACAGGAAGTACAGCTAGGCGAAGTATATACTTTTATCATTTTCTCACTCCTTTTTAATTATAATCCAATTCTACAGCAATTTCTTTTAAAATACCAATTATTAGCTAATAAAAAATAAAAAAAGTCGAAAAAAATCGATTATTTACGTTTAAATAATGAGAATTATTCTATGTACTTCCTATTTTAATAATAGTATTCTCATTTTTCAAAAATAAATAAGGGAGGTGTGACAAAAATCTTGTCACACCTCCTTTTTCCGAATAAACGGTGTTCCAGAAGTAGCTTCTTCAAAAATAAGCCGAAATTTTACAAAAATTTGAGAAGCAATTTCCGTAAATTCCTTCTTATTTCTTGAAGCTGACCACTCCTGTCACAACCTCTTTTCCATCACTTTCCTTTTTTCATACGACTACCGGTTTCTTTGACAAATCTCGATACTTTCAATTTTCTTGTATTTTTCATTTGAGGTACACATAGATACAGACGATTTCTTGCTCTAGTCATCGCAACATAAAATAGTCTTCGTTCTTCTTCTATCGTCGTCACTGGTTCTGCTTTTATTTCATTAGAGTCGATGACTTTCTTTTCTGTTGCTCCGTTATAAGGCAAACTTCCTTCGTTACAGCCAATTAAAAAGACATTTCTGTAACTAAGACCTTTACTTTTATGAATGCTCTGGATACATAGCGCATCAAGTTTTCCTTGTCTGTAAGCAATCAAGCGGGTTTTTAATTCTTTAGCTGTTGCTTGGGTTTCTTGCGATAAGGCTTGGATACTTCTAAAAGTAGCATGTTGCTTTACTTCTTCTCGTATCCATTCTTGATCACTCTGATCGATTTCCTTAGCTATACGTGGCAGATGAAGATAGCTTTGTACAAGCGAATAGACTTCTTGATGCTGGTCTGTTTTACGCAACGCTTCCTCAAACTGGCGGATTTCTGCAGATTTGGATTTTAAATTGGGTCTTACCGACAAAATATAATCCGTAATGGCTGTATTTTGATATTTAGGAGAAAAGTATTGATCGCATTCACTTTTTTTCAGATAGCAGTCTACCATCAGCTGCCGCAGCAATTGCTGATAGGTTTGATTTTTCTTTTGCGGATTCTGAGCTGTTTGCCAATGAACGATTTTTTGATAGAACTGTTGGAAAGACTTGATACCAAAGATACCTTCATATGGACTATCTGCTTCCAGTACAAAAGGAATATTCGTTTTTAGCAGAGATTGGACAAGTTGCTGTGTTTGCGAAGCCGATCGGTATAATATGATCGATTCCTTATATTTCCCATTTTTTTGAATAAATGACTGAATTTGACTTATCAGCCACTGGCTTTCTGCTTTTGTATCTGAGAACAAATAAGCCTCCATAACACCCGCTTCTTTTTGTGCTGGAATCATCGCCTTTGGTATCCGATCATTTTTGTTATAGCTGATCAATCTATTCGCTCCTTGGACAATAGCTGCCCGAGAGCGGTAATTAGTTAATAAGAAAAGAGTTTTAGTAGGATATTCTTTTTCAAAGTTCTTGATATACGCTGGCTCTGATCCTCTGAATCCATAGATACTTTGGTCATCATCTCCAACAACGATTAACTTGATCCCGTTTTCCTTTGTCATCCGCTTCACGATTTCCCATTGAAGTGGATTAGTATCTTGAAATTCATCAATAAATAGATAATCATATTTCTGTCCAATATAGTGCTGAATCTCTTCATTCTCCAAAGCGCTTTTCAAATTTTGGAGTACGTCATTGAACTCTAACAATTGCTGCCTTCTTTTTTGTTCTTGGAGTTCTGTGAGCAATCCATACAGTCGTTCTGATATCGGTTGTCTTGTATTCTTATCAATGGAATCATATTTTTCTTTAACTAACTGAATCATTTCTTCTATTGATAGGTTCATATTCTGCCAATAGTCTAAGCGAGAAGCAATCGTTTTTTCTCCATATTGATCAAATAGATAAAGATTATATTTACGTATCAGCTGTTGCAAAACAGCATTTACTTTTTGCGCAGTATCTTTTGAAAAGTCTCCTTGTATCCCTTGCATTGCCACTTCAGGGAATTTTCGACAAATCTCATTGTATATCCTAAAAAAGATACTGTGGAATGTTCCGATATGGACAGCAGTTTTCCTTTGGCTGAAATTATCTACTCGTTTTTTTAGTTCATTTGCAGCATTCCGTGTAAAAGTGATCATCAGTATGCGTTCTTCGTCTACTTGTTTTTGTGTCATCAGGTACACCGCTTTTGCACAGATTGTTTGCGTCTTGCCGCTCCCAGCTCCCGCTATGATTCGAAGATGTTTCTCCATGTCGTATGTGATAGCTGCTTTTTGTTCTTGATTGAAGCGATTATAAGAACGTTTCTCCATCATTTTAAAGAAAGAGTTGTTTCCTTTGCTTTCTTTTTCCTGCATCTCTTCCTCAATAAGTCCAGGGGCTTCTCCATAAGCCGCTTCATAGGTAGCAATGATTTCTTCTTGTAGCCGAAAGACTTGTTGAAGCTTTTTATATTTGTTCTCCCAACGATTCAGTTCTTTTTGTAATCGGAGAATTTCTTTTTCATCCAACTGATTGATTTCCTTCCCATCTTTCTTCTTTGAAGTTGTTTCTTCCAATTTGATTATTTAAAATCTCGTTGTCTATTTTTTTCTTTATACTAACAGACCTTTCTAAAAATGAAAATGGGGAGCGAGATGATTTTGGTTTTCTGAAAATGTTTCCTTTTTTTCAATCGTTTATGCTAAGATAAGGAAGACAAAATTATATTCATAAAAGGTGATGAAAAAAATGCAGACTTCCTTTCACGAGGGGCGTACAATAGGTCTTTTGCTGACATTTATCGGAGGAGCAATGGACAGTTATACTTATATCCAGTATGGTGCTTTTGCCTCTGCCCAAACTGGCAATATCATCCTATCGATCATCCAAGCTTTTGACGGAGAGTGGCTAAGCGTTGGCAAAAAAGTATTGTCTACCCTTTTCTTTTTCTTAGGGATTCTTCTAACAAAGTATTTGATTGATTATTTTAGAAAAAAAGAAAAACATTTCTGGCGTTTATTTGTTCTATATTATGAAGCGGTGATTTTTTTCTTTGTTAGTTTGACACCTGTCCATGAACATCCCGCATTAGTAACGATTTTAATTGCTTTTACGGCTTCGATCCAGTGGGTGGCTTTTGATAAAATCAACGGGCGTGCCTACACCAATTTATTCACAACAGGAAATTTAAAAGGGGTAGCAACAAATTTATATGATTATTGTATTTCTAAAGAAAAAGCAGATTTTGATCGATTTTTCCACTATTTAACTGTCGTTCTTGCCTTTATCGCAGGGGCTATTGTCCTTGTATTCTGTCATCATTTGTTTGGCGCCCATTCGATTTTGATTGTTTCTATTTTATTCTTGATCATGGCCCTCACTCAGACATTTCAGTTATGGCAGTTTTATCATACGAACCGTTTCACCTTTTGATTCCCCTGAATCAAAAAAACTAAGCAGGATGCTGTTCACAAAGAAATATTTGTGAGTGAGCAATTTGCTTAGTTTTTTATTATTCAGTTGTAAAGATACCCTTTGCTTTCGGGTTATTTGTAGTGTAGCGGATCGATTGGGCATCTGCCTCTTCTGTCATTTTCTTTGCCCGCATCTTGATTTCTTGTACGATTTGTTCTCCACATGTTGGATCGGCTACGAAATCGTATTTATCCCCATCGATTACTATTTTGGGACATATATCAAACTGTTCATACCATTCTTCATAACGTCGATTGAGTTCTTTATAGTAGGAATAGAGTTCAGGATCTTGCTCTAGCTGTTCATATTCCCGACCTCTTTTTTTGATTCTTGCTAACATAGTTTCAAAAGACACACGAATATAAACCAGTAGATCCGGTTTCTTTTGTGGCGAAATTTCTTCTAATTCCTTCAGCATCGTCTCTAAAAGGCCCTCATACTGCTTTACTTCTACTTCAGAAACACGCCCTAAATCGGCATTCAGATGAAACAACATACTATCTTCGTAGATAGAGCGGTCTAGTACATTATCATCATGGCTGAAAGCATCTTTAATCGCCAAAAAACGTTTGTTTAGAAAAAATATCTGCAATAAAAAAGTATACTTTTCCGGATTAGAATAAAACAGTGGCAATACTTCATTATCCTCCACGTTCTCATAAAAAGGTTTTGTTTCTAAATCTTGGGCAAGCATTTCAGTCAGTGTGCTTTTCCCTGCACCGATCGTTCCTGCAACAATGATCACAATTATCGGCATCCTTCCTGTAATAAAATCTGTTCTTCATTTTACTACTTCATTTATAGAAATAAAAGCCTTGACTTTATCTGCTCCTTAAAGACTGCTTCGCCAATAGTAGCTAGAAGTCACGCCTATTCATGAAAATAAAAGAGTAGAATGGATGAACTTCTACTCTTTTATGCTCTCAACATTTTATCTGTTTTTATTCTTCTATTGTACTTGATTTGCGTACAACTAACTGCCAGTGCAGATTATGAGCGGTATCATTGTCTTCTGCTGCGCAATTCATGACACGTATCATCACGCTATTTTCATAGATTTTTTCTATTTTTCCTTTTATTGGTGATTCAAATAAATCAGATTTAAATGCATATGTTTCGCCGACTTCAAACAATTGTTCATTTTCCATAAGAATCCCTCCATCACCTTTTCTAAGGTCAGTAAATTTTTAACATAAAATAATCAAAAAAACACAAACTTGTCATAAAAAGTACTTTTCGTATCAAAACTGTCACCTTTTTTGGAAAGGATTTAAGGAAATCATGACGGTTTTGATGTCAAAACCACTTTTTATGAAACAAAACACGTTTTTTATTTTTTTTAGCATAGAATTTGTGGTGGAGGTACGTATGAGATGAAAGATAAAGTTGTGAACAAATTATTAGAAACCTTATTCAGCGGAGATAAATCGGAAGAAGATATGGTGTATGTCCAAGTAAAATTTGCCTTAGAAGTTTTATTGAACAACCTTGGAAAACTAGCGGTCGTTCTAGTCTTTTCTCTGGTGACGGGCTCATGGGCGGAAACAGGAATCACCTTTCTTTCCTATATCTGCATCCGCAGATATGCTTATGGATTGCATTCCGACTCTGAATTCGTTTGTCTGCTGTGGACACTGCTTTATTTATGGGGCGTTCCCTTGGTGATGAAACATCTGCAATTGACTATCTCCTTCCCAATGATGGTCTTTTTGTTAATCAGCTGCTTTTTGTTACTGCTTCGCTATGGATCAAGAGGTACAGCAATCAATCCCATTGAACCCGAGAAACGTCCACCATTATTAAAGAAGGCAATCAGCATGTTTCTAATTTTTTCTCTCATCACTTTATTTTTCTCAGCTTCTTACTTTTCTACCTATTTGCTACTTGGGATTGTTTTAGAAATAGCTACGTTGCTTCCTATTACAAAATACTTGATGAATTTTGGAGGAATCTTTCATGAAAAAAACAATCATTAAACAATTAACTAACTTATCTGACTTTTTTGTATCTGGCTGCTGCTTTGGTATGAGTTCTGAATTCAAAATCCCTGAAAAATTAAAAAAATAATACGCTAATTGTGCTATAATTTGGTAAAAATCAATGGGAGCTGTACTTTATGTTTTTATGGTCCATAGCGTTGCAATATTTGATTTACACAATTTGTATCTTATTGATTGACCATCATATCCGATACAACTATCTGTTTGTAGGAGTCACTCTGATTTCTTGCGTTTTGATTGGATGGGTCTACTCAGTTTTAGGGATTTTTACTGCTCTAATTGCTATAGGAATGCTGATGCTTACTTTTTTCTTCTTTTCGACTTCGCGTCAACAATTAGTTTACGCGCTTCCTTGTGGATTATTGACGTCGCTTTTAGGAGATCATTTAACAAGCATCGGCGATTTTTTTGTTTTGAAATCTGCGGTTGTTGAACCAGGAGATTCCTTGCAGTATTTTCACATTGCCTTATCCGCTCTTTTATCTGCTTTATTAGCTTTTTGTTTTAAAAAATCGTTAGAGACTTGGTTTCACACAGTGGACCGCCGTATGATCGGTACGATTGGGACGTTGATATTATTTACATACTATATCATTATTTTTTATACCCGTTTTTCTGGTGAAACACCTGATGTCTTAGCTTTGAATACTAGTTTTTTCATTCTCTATCTGTGTGTCGGCTTGATCATCTTGGTTTATTATTGGAAAATCTCTAATAAGAAATTAGCTGATCAGTTGTTAGAGCAACAAGTCAGGATGCAGCAGGATTATATCAAAGATCTGGAAAAAAACTATCAAGACTTGAGAGAATTCAAACATGATTACCAAAATCTGCTCTTTTCTCTTCACAGCTATATTGCAGAAGGCGACTTGGAAGGATTACGGTCGTACTACGATCAAACGATATTGCCTACACGCCAGATGATGAACCTTTTCCCGGCCAATCTAAGTATGTTGGATAATATGAAAGTTCCTGAAATAAGCAGTTTGCTGTCATTAAAACTTATGATGGCACAGGAAAAAGGATTGATCGTCCAGCTTCATTTTCCTAAGCCAATCGAGTTGGATACGAAACATACGGTAAACCTTGTACGTATGCTTGGTATTATCTTGGACAATGCGATTGAAGGAGCTAGTGCTGCAAAGAAGAAAAAGATCGAATTGACAATCATCAAGAAAAATCATTCCGTGATGATTCGTGTAATCAATACAACAACCAATACATTACCGTTAAACCAGTTGAAACAAAAAGGTTTCTCAACAAAAACAAATCCAAAAAACGAAGGACTTGGCTTGTTTATCTTGGATGAATTGACAAAGACAAACCCTTATCTTTTCCTTGAAACATCAATTGAAAACCAACGTTTTTCTCAAACGATTTATATACAAATAAAATAAAGGAGTAATGATATGATTCCCATTTATATTTGTGAAGACGATCCAAAACAATTGGAAGTTTTATCAACGGTGATCAAAAACAGGATCATGATTGAAAACTTAGACAGTTATGTTCATATTTCTACCTCTGATCCGGAAGAACTTCTCAATGCGGCCAAGATCAGAACTTCTTCTTTTGGTATTTATTTTTTAGATATTGAATTAGAAGACAGTGAAATGGATGGCGTAGCGATTGGTAAATTGATCCGTGAATTAGATCCTTTAGGAAAAATAATCTATGTGACTTCTCATACGGAAATGTCGATGAAAATCTTAAAAAGCAACATTGAGCCGACTGACTATATTGTGAAAGAAGACCTTTATGATTTAAAAGAAAATGTCGAGCAGATCCTGAGCAAAATTTTTGAAGATTTTCAAATGTCCCAGATCCAAAAAGATATCTTCAAAATAGAGTTCAATGATGAGATCAAATTTTTACCGATCAAAGAAATCCAATATTTTTCTACTTCGTTAGGCGCACCACATAAATTGGAAGTTCATTTGACTCATGCTCAATTGCAATTCTACGAGAAGATCAAAGAAATCGAGAAAATGCATCGGAATTTTATTCGTTGTCATAAATCTTATGTTATCAATACACAAAACGTGCGGTCGATTAATAAAAAAACCAGAGAAGTCACGTTGGCAAACGGTGAGACTATCCCTGTCTCTATCCGTGGATTAAAAAAGTTAATTTCATAAAAAGAACCGAATAGTTTGGACCGACTAAATAATCAGCCGATCCAAACCCTTCGGTTCTTTTTGCTTCTCAGTGCAAAAGCATTTCCTGTGCAATTTCACGGCCATCCATTGTGTCTGGATAAAATGTTGGCCAATTTTCCATTTCTTTTAGCAATGCCTCTTGACTTTCATTTCCTGCATATAAATGAAAATGTTCGGAGTCAGCCGGTGCAATCGTGTGATCACTGAATTGAATATATCTAAACGCGCCACTTTCCTTATCTTCTGCTTCGAATAGATACCTTACACCACGGTTTCCTGCCTCGTAGGTTAAGATTTCTTTCCCTACATAACGATAATTTGAACGTTTCGTTGTTCCATCCTTAAACGTAAATGCATCTCTTTCTCACCGATCTTGATTGAAGCAATATCTGTTTGATAGCCCTTCGTATAGTATTCTTTATATTCTTGTGCTGTCTTATCCTGATTCAATTTTTCTTTATATTCAAAAACAGGATCGAATGTCCCATCTTCTACATACGTATCTACTGACTGCCAAGTTCCTGCCCAATCTGAAAGAGAGCGATCTTGTACATCCTCGTCTTCGAAATAACCGTTATAGACGCTCTTTTCTTTTTTGGGAGTCAAAGTATCTTCTAACAGGTTTTCTGTCTCTGTCGTTTTTTTCAACGCTTCGAGGTTGGCTTCCATGATAGAAAGATAGTTTTCTCCATTTTCTATTTGTTCATTCGTCAGCCCCTCCAAAGGATTCAATACTTCTAAAGATACACCTGCTTCGTTTGCTAACGTTCTGGCAATACTATCTTTGGCGTTTTCTTCAAAATAAATATAGTTGATCCCGTGTTCTTTAACAAAGTGTTTCAGTTCAGCGATTCTCGCCGCAGAGGGTTCTTCACTAGAAGAAAGACCAGCAATAGATACTTGATTCAATCCATATTCTAATGCCAGATAGTTGAATGCAGCATGTTGCGTGACAAAAGATCTTTGTTTTGCTTGCTTAAATGTTTCTTGATAAAGCTGATGGAGTGCTTGAAGTTTCTCGGTATAGGCTGCTGCATTTTTTGTCCATACTTCCTGTTTTTCTGGGTAAGCTTCAATCAACTGATCACGTATGCTTGCTACCTGCTTGATTGCTAAACTTGGTGCTAGCCATACATGCGGATCTAGCTCATGTTCATGTGTATGACCTTCTTCCCCGTGTTCATGGTCATGATCATGTCCTTCTTCACTTCCCGGAAGTAAAAGCATACCTTCTGTCGCCTTTATCGTATGGACGTTGCCTTCTTGTAATGTTTTTTGGATTGTGGGGACCCATGTTTCCATATTTTCATCATTATAAACAAAGATATCTGTATCTTGGATCTTTGCCATGTCTTTAGCAGAAGGTTCATAATCGTGGGAATCAGTCCCTGCTGGAATCAATAATTCTACTTCTCCTTCATCCCCGACGATTGCTTTTGTAAAATCATACATAGGATAAAAGGTCGTCATCACGCTCAATTTTTCCTTACTGTCCCCTGCTTCTCCACTTGCCCCGCAACCAGCTAACATACCTGTTAAAACCAGTGTAGCCAATATACCTATCAGTCGTTTCATTTATAACACTCCTTCTCATCTTCTTTCATTTGAATGTTCCGATTCGCCTCTAACAAATCGTAATAGTTACGTTTTAGCAACAGGATTTAATTTATCATAGGGCTAAAAGAGCTGTCAAGCGTTTTCTTATTTTAATTGAGGAGAACTTTCGTATGGATGATTCACGATATTTTTTCAATCAACTCTATCATTTTCCTTTTATCCCCTCTTTTGTCTATAATAAAGTTATAGACAAAGGAGGAAAATTAGTGAAAAAAGAAACAGATACAACGAATCGTTTGATCCGCTTTTTGGGAGGCAAAACCTCTTACTATGTTTTAGGTATGGTGATCCTGCTGGCACTGATCATTTATTTTTTCCATCAGATTTCATTTATATTCAAGCCTGTTGGGATTATTATCGCTACTATCTTGCCCCCATTATTGTTTGCGCTGATCTTATATTATCTTTTGGAACCAGTCATCAAACGTTTAAGCAAGCACCTTTCGAGGAACCTGTCAGTCATTATTGTTTATGTGATTATTTTATTTTTATTGGGGCTTGGAAGCGTATGGCTTGTTCCTTTTCTTGAAGAACAGACAAAAACATTGATTAGCAGTTTGCCAGATTTATTTCAAGATTTCCAAGAGAGTCTCCGTCAATTTTTGGAGAAAACACCTTTTGCCGATTCATTTAATCAATTTTTTACTTCTATTGATGACGTGACGTCTGATATAGCTGGCTTTATTGGAAATTATTGGGAAAGTGGCGCACAACGGATCAGCAATATTTTTTCAACTGTTACAGCTATTTTCATTACTTTATTTACTGGGCCCATTGTCACTTTTTTTCTTTTGAGAAATCCTCAAAAATTTTATCAGTCAGTTTTAGCGATTGTCCCACCAGCCTTTCGTACAGATTTTAAAAATTTGACAAAGATTGCTAATCAACAATTGGGTTCATTTTTAAAGGGGCAGATCATTGCTTCATTTATCCTTGGAGCAGTCTACTGGGTTTGTTTCTTACTGATCGGATTAGAATTTGCCAGTGTTTTAGCTATTTCTGCTGGGTTATTATGTATTATTCCATATATTGGACCGTTTATCGCTTTTTTCCCGGGTTTGATCATTGCATTCCAAGACTCTACTTTTATGGCTGTCAAATTTGTCATTGTCTGGTTTGCCGTACAGCTTCTCCATGGTGACTTGGTAATTCCTCGAGTAATGGGTGATCGGTTGCAGATCCATCCGATTACGATCTTAATCGTTTTGCTTGTCATGGGTGATCTAATGGGAATTGTGGGCGTTATTTTCGGTATTCCTATCTATACGTTAGTCAAATTACTCGTTACTTTTATTTTCCGTAAATTCAAACAACGCTACAATAAATTTTATGGCGACAAAGGAGAATATGAACACTCTTCATTTTCTGAAGAAGATTATTTTAAATAAAATAAAAAACGTCGATCTCACGAGAATACTCGTAGGATCGGCGTTTTATACTTTTTGGTTTTAGTTTTTTAGTAAAGCAATTGCCTGATATGGTTTTAGCTCCAGATTTTGATGAAGAACAGTATCGGAATAATTATCGATAAGAATATCGGCTTCTGTGAATCCTTCTGGAATGGTGATCCTTGTATCTTTATCATAGAAATTTGTTAATACAAGCAGCTGCTGCCCTTCAAATTGGCGAAGATAGCCATAAACTTGCGGATGATCTGCTCCATAAGCATGATAATCGCCTTGTGCAACGATTGGATATGTTTTTCTCAACCGAATCAATTTCTTATAATAGGACAAAATAGAATCCTCAGAAGATCGTTCTTTCTCTACATTGATCTCTTCTAGCTTACCTGCAACTTTTAACCAAGGTTTTCCTGTAGTAAAGCCTGCTTGTTCTGCATCGGACCATTGCATGGGTGTTCGAGAGTTATCACGAGATTTTGCTTTGATTCGACGGAACGCCTCTTTTTCTGTGAATCCTTGTGCAAGGAGCAACTTGTAAGCATTCAAACTTTCTACGTCAATATAGTCGGAAATTGAGGAATAGTCTGGATCGACCATGCCGATTTCCTCTCCCATATAAATGTATGGTGTTCCACGATTTAAATGGATCATGGTTGCTAGCATCTCTGCTCCTTGTTTTCGATACTGATCGATAGCTACAAACCGATTGAGCGCACGTGGCTGATCATGGTTATTAAAAAATAAAGCATTCCAGCCATTACCATCACTCATCTTTTCTCCCCAAGTATGGAACAGTCGCTTTAATTCTGAAAAATCAAATGGAGGAGTTGACCATTTATTGCCATTTTCATAGTCGACTTTCAAGTGATGAAAATTAAAGACCATTGATAATTCTTCTCTACTAGGTTCTGTATACAAGATACAATTTTCGATCGTCGTAGAGCTCATTTCACCGACTGTGATGATAGTGGAATCCGTCCCAAACGTTGCTTGGTTCAATTCTTTTAGATACGTATGGGTGATTGGTTTATCCGTATATTCAGGTTTACCATCATTTTCTTTATTGTTTTTCAATTGCTCGTCTTTACCGATAACATTGATAACATCGAAACGGAATCCTTTTACCCCTTTTTCCATCCAAAAACGAACTACTTTGAATAATTCCTCTCTTACTGCTTGGTTCCGCCAGTTCAAATCAGCTTGTGTCTGATCATATAAGTGCAGATAATATTTTCCTGTATCTCCAAAGGGCGACCAAGCACTCCCACCAAATTTTGATACCCAGTCCGTTGGTTCTTCTCTTAAAATGAAGAAGTCCTGATAATACTGATCCCCTGCTAGTGCTTTTTTGAACCATTCATGTTCTGTCGAAACATGATTCAATACCATATCGAGCATGACTTCTATTTGATATTCTTTTGCTTTAGCTATTAGTTGCTCGAATTCTTCCATCGTACCAAAGATAGGATCGATGGCTGTGTAATCAGAGATATCATAACCGTTGTCTTTTTGAGGACTTGGATAAATAGGATTTAGCCAGATCATATCGATCCCTAAATCATTCAAATATGGCAGTTTTTCTTTAATTCCTTTTAAATCTCCAATTCCATCACCATTACTGTCTTTGTAAGATTTGGGATAGATTTGATAAATGACTTTGTCTTTAAATGTCATGGATATTTGCCTCCATTCAACTGATTTCTTACCTATCACAACTTATATATACAAGTTATCATTTATTATTATAACTGAACCGAAAGCGTTTGTAAAATTTATCTTTATACTTCCTAAGAGGGTGTTGTCCAATAAAAAACAAGAGATCAGACATGTATTTGTCTAGTCTCTTGTCTAAAATAGCAAAATGTTCTTGTTTCTTCTATAAATGATGTTCAAAAGCTTGCATCTACGACAATAAGTCCTTTCAAATGAAAAATATGAGGAGCTGTTTTCTTAAATTTCTTCTTATTTCTTGAAGCTGACCACTTCTGTCACAACCTCTTTCTTAAACGGTGTTCAATCAGCTGACCTTCGGTATTAGCTCAACAAACGGCAAAATATGAGGAACTATTTTGCCGTTTGTTTCTCTAATACTCAGGTCAAACCGCTGATTTCACAACCTCTGTTTTTATTCATTCGATTTCAACGCATCAATCATATCGATATGCTTTAATTTGAAATGGGTAACAATCATCACAATAACCGTGAATACGATGGTTAATCCTGCTGATAAAACATAAGCCCACCATGTAATCACTAATGGAAAGATGACATTTTCCATAGATGCTTGTTGTAAGATAAAGTCAGTCAATACATATCCTACACCAAATCCTCCAATGATCCCTAAGAGAGTAAAAATGATATTTTCTCGAACAATATACATCGTGACTTCTTTATCAAAAAATCCAAGGACTTTTATCGTAGATAATTCGCGTACACGTTCGGAAATATTGATATTAGTTAGATTATACAAGACGATAAAAGCCAGCAATCCTGACAATACGACAAAGATTAATACAACCGAGTCTAAGTTTGCCATTGATTCTTCTTGCGTTTCGATTTGTTTGGACATGAAAGACGTATTTGTCACAGCGTCTGTAGCAAGCAGTTTCTCGGAAAGCATTTCTTCTTCTTTCGTTGTCATCTTATCTGTACGCACCAAAAATGCATTATCCGTCATCGATTGATCAGTCACTGAAGCGTAATATTCAGGGGACAGATAAATAAAGCTGCCTAGATAGTTTTTCACGATTTCTTTTACTTCGACTTTCCATTCTTTTTGATTTTCATCATAAAGCGATATATGATCTCCTGTAGATAAGTCAAATAGTTCTGCTGCTTTTTGCGTAATAGCGATTCCTGCTTTAGGTAAGGAACGTGGGTTCTCTTCAAGATTTGTTAAATGGATAAAACGATCAAAATCAGCTGTTTTACTCGGTACGATCACTGTCAGACTTTGCGAAGCATGCCCTTTTTTTCTCAATTCTACGGTTTGAGTATGAATAGCTAGGATCTCATTTACTTTTTCTTGCTGCTGCAACATATCCACTGCTTTTTGACGACTCTCTTCCGTGGATGAATCTAATGTAACGATTGCTTGATAGTCAATGATCGGTCCAAATTGTTTGGCTGAGACAGAACTTAGAGAATCTCTCAATCCCACGCCCGCAACCATCAGACCGGCACAGCCAGCAATTCCGATAATCGCCATAAGCATTCTTGACTTGTATCGGAAGAGATTTCGATAACTGATTTTTTGATTAAAGCTAAGGCGTGACCACAGCGGAGTGATGTATTCAAGAAAAATACGTTTCCCTGGCTTCGGTGCTTTCGGATGAAGCAGTGCAGCAGGCCGTTCTCTTAGATCTTTGAACAAAACAATCATTGCAGCGCCAAATGCGGCAATGAAGAATGCGGCAGCTGCTTGTAAAATCGGTGGCCAGTCATAAAAAACAAGAGCACTCCCAATGTCATATCGCTCGTTAGATAGTTCAAAAATGATTCTTGGTAAAAGATTCGTTCCTAATATCGTTCCTAAAACAATGCCTATTCCTGAAGCTAGACTTGCATAGATTGCATATTTTTTTGCGATTTCAACTTTCGTATAACCTAACGCCTTCAATGTTCCTATTTCCCTACGGTTTTCTTCTACCATACGCGTCATTGTCGTAAAAGTGATCAATGCGGCAATAAAGAAAAAGAAAACAGGAAAAACATTGGCGATTGCTGCGATACGTTCAGCCAAATCACCAAATTCTTGAAACCCGACATTTTCTGAACGTTCATTGTATAGGTATGATGGTTTAGTTAAATTTTCAATTTTTTCTGCATTTTCGTTCCATTCTTCCTCTGCAGAAGCTAGTTCTCGTTCTTTCTCAACTAACTGCCTTTCTTGATCAGCGAGTTGAGCTTCTTGTTGAGACAAAGTTTGTACAGCGATTGTCCGTTGCTCTTCAGGAAGCTGCTGGATAGCTGCTGACTGCTGCGCTACCTGTTTTTTAGCATCTTCTAACTGTGTTCTTCCCTGCGCTATTTGTGCTTTGCCTTCTGTTATTTTTTGCTGTGCTGGTTCTAATTCTTCGTTTGCCGATTTTTTCAGCTCTTCTAAGCGTTCTTCGGGTCGATCTTGTAAATACTTTTCTGCCTTTTCTTGATTTTGCTCCATTTTATCTTTGTAAGCTTTGCTGTACGTATTCAAATTCTTTACGTTCGTAAAATCAAGATATAAGACAGAATAAATATCTGACTTGAAATTGGATTCAGGCAAATAGACAAAATAATCAACGCTACCATTTCCGACATTCGCGTATCCTCTCTCCAAATTGTTGATGAACAATGGAGAACGGACAAAGCCAGTGATGGTATACTCTTTTTCTTTCAATTCATCTGAATCAATCTGATAGACATCTCCGATTTTATACCCTGCATTCTCCGCTTTTTCATCTAATAAAAGTTGGTTGGGTTTTTCCGGGCGTTTTCCATCAATTAATTGTAGCTTGTTCTGCCTGCTATTTTTGTTATAAGAAAAGATTTGGATCACTTCATTTTTTCCAGTATTGGAATAATAGATCTGTTTTCCTGTTTCTACTTTTGCATCTGGGATCTTTTCTGCTTGAGCGATATCTTTTTGTGTCAAACCACCAGTAGAAACGATTTGCAAATCAGAAAGTCCTGCTGTACCAACATAGTGGTCCATCGTTTTTTGCATGACAGGTCCAGCAGTTTTGACACCTACAAATAAAAGTGTTCCTAGCATGACAATAAGGATGATTGCAATGAACCGCCCTTTAGATTGCCGGATTTCGCGAAAACCTGCTTTAAGATATGTTTTTGTTTTCATAAAATCCTCCTACCATACAATCTCATCAATGGATGAAGGATGCTCATTCAATTCCACTGACCTTACTTTTGCATCATTGATGTGGATGACTCTATCAGCGATGGGCGCTAAAGCAGAATTATGTGTAATGATCAAAACAGTATTGCCATGTTGTCTGCTAGCATTTTGCAATAATTTCAATACTTGCTTTCCTGTTTCAAAATCCAGTGCACCTGTCGGCTCATCACATAAAAGCAGTTTAGGGTTTTTGGCTAATGCTCGAGCAATGGAAACTCTCTGCTGTTCGCCTCCTGATAATTGGGACGGAAAGTTATTCAATCGATGAGCTAGGCCCACTTGCGTCAATACTTCTACAGGATCAAGCGCATCAGGGGAAACTTCCGTTGCCAATTCCACATTTTCTTTTGCTGTTAGATTAGGAACGAGATTGTAGAATTGGAAGACGAACCCTACATCTGTTCGTCGGTAAGCAGTAAGCTGCTTGTCTGAAAATTGCGCAATATCTGTGTTATCAATAATGATCTGTCCTTCATCAGGTGTGTCCATCCCACCTAAAATATTAAGAATCGTTGACTTTCCCGCTCCACTTGGGCCAAGTATAATCACTAATTCGCCTTTTTCAATTGAAAAAGAAATATCGTCATTTGCTGTAATGGTCGTTTCTCCCATCTTGTATCGTTTGTATTCATTTTTTACTTCGACATACTTCACGCTGATTCCTCCATTTTCACGATATTTCTCGCTTTATCTATGCATCGAATACGTTTTCTCACACTTATTTTACCATTGAATTTCTCTAGACTAAAGAAAGGAATTCTTTATTTAGTTGACAAATAAACGATTTATGATTTACTTACATAAAAAACATTGTTATTTGAAAGAAGGAACATCATGAATGATTTAAAGGAAAATATGATTTTTGATTTATCAAAAACTGCTTTTGTCGCGATCGACATGCAAAAAGGGATCGTAAATAACGGTACACTCTCTCCACACACTGCAGCATCTATTCTGACAAACAATGATTTGTTAGCAAAAGCATTGAAACATACCGTTGCCTTGAAAGTTTTAGTGAATGTAGACATCTCCACTTTCCCTTATTTGAGTCAACAAACTGATATGGGTGGAATGACTGCTGCTTCTGTACCTCCAGAATTCACTGATTTACTTTTGAAGGATTCTTTGAAAGATACAGACAATATGTTGACTATCACAAAATACAATCCAAGTGCTTTTTTTGGTACTTCTCTTGATCTTCAACTTCGTCGTCGTGGAATTGAAACCATCATTTTAAGCGGTGTAGCGACAACAAACGGTGTATACGCTACTGCATTGGATGCCTTCCAACACGGGTATCATGTCGTACTTGCTGAAGATGCTTGTAGTGATCGCGACAAAGAATCGCATCAATTGCTCATAAACAAGATATTTCCGAAAACTGCACGAATACGCTCAACGAAACAAATAATCGAAGCGATCCAACAAAGTAAATAGGGTACTAGCGTATATGATTTTCATTTACTTCTTTTTGATTTCATGGGAAAATAACCACAGGATTTAGATAGGAGTATGAACATGGTGAAAAAAAAGATCACAATCAAAGAAGTCGCTAAACTTTCCGGCGTTTCAATCACAACTGTCTCCTTGATATTAAATGGAAATACGGAGAAATTCAGTCCGAAAACCGTTCAGAAAGTTTTAGCTGCTAAAGAAGAATTAGGTTATCAACCTGATTATTTTGCTAGACAAATGATTACCAAGGAAACGAAAACGATTGGCGTACTCGTTCCTGATATCACGAATCCATTCTTCAGTACATTGATGCGAGGAATTGAAGATATCTTGTACAATCAGAACTTCGTCACGATATTATGTAATGCTGATTCTGATCATCAAAAAGAAATCGAGTACCTAGCCGAACTCACACGTCGAGGTGTGGATGGATTCATTATCGCGACTTCTGCTGTCTCTACAGATGCAATCAACGAAAATTTGAAAAAACAAGGCCGGCCCTTCATTGTTTTGGATCAAAAAAAATCTGAAGGATTTAGTGATGCCGTACGAACAGACGATTTTCGCGGTGGTTATCTGGCAGGTATGCACCTGCTTAGTCTAGGACATCAAACGATCGCCCTTATCTATCCTGAAAATCTGCCAGAAAATGTCCACGCTCGAATTGATGGGTTTAAATCTGCTCTTGATGTTTACCAAATCCCTCACGACCGTCTGATCCTCTTGCCTACACAGTTCTCAAAACAAGGCGGCTACCAAATCACAGCCAAACTTCTTGATTCTGCTGCAACTGGTGTGTTTGCTTTAAATGATGAATTAGCTTTTGGATTATATCGCGGATTAGAGGAAGCTGGAAAAAGCATCCCAGAAGACTATAGCATTATTGGCTATGATAATATAGACATGTGCGAATATATCAAGCCAAAACTGACGACGATCGCACAACCAATCTTCGAATTGGGGCAAACATCTGCCCAATTATTGTTAGATCGAATCCAATTCCCAGAAAAAGAGTGGGAAGAAAAACGGCTACCTGTACGACTAGAAAAAAGATTTTCGACTGCACCCTTGAAATAGCTTTCAAGGTGTGCTATATTTTTATCGAACTATTAAAACGTTTTACTAAAACGTTTTGAAAAATAATTCTTCCCATCAAAATGAATGAGATAGTTGGAGGTTTGTGAAATGAACACGGTTACAGTAATTGGAAGTATTAATATGGACACTACCCTTCGTTTAACCAAAATGCCAAAACCAGGAGAAACGATGCATGCACATGAGATTTTTCACGCTGGCGGAGGCAAAGGCGCCAACCAAGCAGTGGCAGCCAAACGTTCAGGCGCACGAACATCTTTTATTGGAGGTGTTGGAACTGACAGTGAAGGACAGCAATTGTTGGATCTACTGACGAAAGAAAACATCGATACATCTGGAATTGCTGAAATTGAGGGCGCCGCAACCGGACAAGCAATGATTATGGTGGACGCAGCAGGAGAAAACAGTATCTTGATTCATGCAGGCGCAAATAATGCTTTCCATGAACAAGAAGTTCGAAAGAACAAAGAATTGATTACAAACAGTGACTTTATTATTGCTCAATTCGAAAGTAGTTTAGATGCGACGATCCTAGCTTTTTCTATTGCAAAAGACGCAGGAAAAACAACGATCCTGAATCCTGCACCAGCTAGAGAAACCATTCCTACTGAACTACTCGAAAAGACAGATATCATTATACCAAATGAGACAGAAACAGAAATTATTACAGGAATCAGAGTTACAGACCATGACAGTTTGGTCGCAGCAGCTGAAAAAATGCATGAATTAGGCATCGGAACAGTAATCATTACATTGGGTAGTACCGGTGCTTTCTACCACACAGAAAAAGAACAAGGTATCGTCCCTGCTTTTAAAGTAGATGCTATCGATACGACAGCCGCAGGTGATACATTTATTGGGGCATTGAGTAGCACACTTCAGCCAGATCTTGGTAATTTGAAAGAAGCGATCCTTTATGGAAATCTAGCCTCTTCTATTGCCGTACAGTCTTATGGTGCGCAACCTTCTATCCCTTACCGTGAAGCTTTAGAACAATCAGCAGTCATAAATTAACAACGAGAGGAAGAAACAAACATGAAAAAAGGAAAAGTAATCAATTCAGATATTTCACGAGTAATCGCGCAAATGGGACACTTTGACAAATTAAGTATCGGGGACGCAGGCATGCCTGTTCCCTTTGGTACTGAAAAAATAGATTTAGCTGTTTCAAATGGACTTCCAAGTTTTTTATCTGTTTTAGAAAACGTTTTAGAAGAACTTGAAGTACAATCCATTGAATTGGCGGAAGAAATAAAGACAATGAATCCGGAAATATTGGAAAAAATCAAATTACTGTTACCAGATACACCGATTAGCTTTATCCCACATGAAGAAATGAAAAAAGACTTGAATAACTGCCATGCATTTATTCGTACAGGCGAGATGACACCTTATGCCAATATTATCTTAGTGAGTGGAGTGGTCTTCTAATGGAAACGACAATGAATCCTGAACAGATGGTACTGTCCGAACAGATTCATCTGCTGATTGATCAGTTAGGGGGAAAAGACAATATTGATTCTGTCCTCCCATGTGCGACTCGGCTTCGTATCAAATTACAAAAACAGCCAGCAGCAAATGTAGAAAAATTAAAGCAGCAAATCCCTTCTATCAAATATTTCATTTTACTCGATAGATATGCAGAAGTAATTATGGATCAGGGATTGGCCCCTGCTTATAAGGAATTGACACGTCAAATCGATCATTCAGCTCCGAAAGAAAAGTTAAATCCGATCGAAAAACTATTTGGTTTGATATCGGAAATCTTTACGCCAATCATTCCCCTATTTGCCGGTTCTGGTATATTAAAAGGTCTGGTTGTTTTAGCGACTACGATTGGCTGGCTTAGTGAAACGAGCGGGACTTATCATATTTTGTCTGCCGCGTCGAATGCTGTCTTTTATTTTCTGCCCATCTTTCTCGCTTTTTCTGCCGCCAAAACGTTTAAAGTAAATGGATATATCGCGGCTGTCATTGCTGCAGCGCTGATTGAGCCAAATTTGACCTCTTTACTTTCAGATAGTGGAAAAGCAGCTACTGATTTTCTGGGGATCCCTGTAGTACTGATGCAGTACACGTCTACTGTCATGCCGGCGATTTTAGGTATTTTCTTTTATTCTTTTGTCGAAAGATTCCTTAAAAAATATATTCGCGAAAACATGCAATTAGTATTTGTACCTTTACTTTCATTAGTCATCACGGTTCCTTTGACATTAATGGTCTTCGGACCTGCCGGTGTTTATCTTGGTGAAGGCTTAGCTGCAGCAATTACTTGGATGATGGATATTAACGGTCCGATCAGTGGAGCAATCATCGCTGGAGGCTGGAACATTTTGGTGATATTTGGTATCCAATGGGCTGTAAATCCTGTCATGATCAGCAATATCTCAGCTTATGGGTTCGACCGTATCGTTCCGCTGACAGGAGCAGCTAATTTTGGAATGGCTGGTGCAGCTTTAGGGGTATTCCTACGAAGTAAACGTTCAAAAACACGTTCGATCTCCGGTTCTGCTTTCGCTTCGATTTTACTTGCGGGAGTGACCGAGCCTACTGTTTACGGAATCGCGATTCCATTGAAAAAACCATTTGTTGCTGCTTGCATCGGTGCAGCTGCTGGTGGAGCTGTCATGGGATTTGCTCAAGTGAAAGCGATCGCTTTTGTATTTGGTAGTCTGACCACATTGCCAGCCTTTATTTCCGGTACTTTTTTCTGGTACTTAGCAGGATTGGCTGTTAGTCTAGTCGTAGCAATGATCACCACCCTTGTTAGCGGGTTTGATGAAGACCTGATGTCTTACGAATAATGAACGAAAAAAGACTGAAGTATGAGATGCTTATCACATATTTCAGTTTTTTTCTTTTTTAGGATCGTTATTTTTATAAATTTTTTGTGATACTCTCCAATCTTTGGTATAATTTACATATGCATGACCATTTTTATCCCCACTTGTTTATCCCCAAACAAAGATGGTTTATGCAATAAAATGAACATCAAACCACAACGAATGACTGCTCGTTGCTTTTTTACAACTTGTTTTATTTAGAATACTCAAGCAGATTCATGGAATGAAAAAGCTTTTCGACACGATTATCTGTTCAAACGAATAACTTATGAATGCTGAATAAAACAGAAAATCAATGAAAGGAAAAGGACTAGTTTATTATGAAAAACAAAAAAACGATGCGTTTGCTAGCTGCTACTTGGCTGATTGCTCCTACTGTTTTGTCGACTAATGCCGTATTTGCTGTAGATAATCAAACAACCGATCAAACAGTCACAACAGGTACATCTACTTCCAGCTCAGCTACTAGCGAAACAACGGATTCTTCTGCAGAAGGCACAACCGGAACAACTGACTCATCAACAGAATCGACCGAACCAACTGATCCGGCTGATCCATCAGAAAATGAAAAGCCAGCCGAGACATATACCCTTACGATTGCTCCTTCTTTGATTGGGAAGATCCAACTAACTGCTTCGTCAGAGGATACCGCTGAACAGCAACCTTTGAATATCACAGAAAGCGGAACGGTAGAAGGTTTATCAGCAGGAATGAAGGTGACTTACACTATTACGCCAGCTGAAGGTGAACAAATTGCTTCAGTCGCTGTGAATGGTGCTAAAGAAGTGAACTATGAGGCAAAGACTTTTACAGTAGGTACGAACAATTTATCTATTACTGCAGAATTTGAACCTGTACCGGATACTTCAACAGAGGAACCAACTGATCCTAGTGAAGAAGTCCCTAGTACACCAGATCCGGAAACGCCAAATAAACCAGATGAGGGTAATAACAACAATAGCAACAATAACAACAATAATAATGGTTCAAATAATTCAAACAATAATAACAATAATTCGAACAGCGGGAATTCTTCGAATCAAACAAACCCATCTGGATCGAATAACAATGGAAATACTCAGAGAGAACCAAACCATCCAAACAATGGTTCATCGAATGGCGGAACAAACAATGCTTCGTCTCGTCCAAATACAGCAAATCAAAGCAGTATAGAGAATCCATCTTCTGCTTCTTCTGATTTTGTTGTAAAATCACCAATTGATGCTGTATTGCCTACAAATGCAACGAATGTCCAACAAGCAATCGTTCGAGAAGCATTCAAGCATCTTGGAAAACCATACGTATGGGGAGCAAAAGGTCCAAATACTTTTGACTGTTCTGGTTTGACTTATTACGTATATATGAAAGCAACCGGTCATTATATCGGTGGCTGGACAGGCGAACAGCAATATGCAGGTACGCAGATTCCAGTAAGTCAGGCCCAACCTGGCGATCTCGTCTTCTGGGGACCTTCTTCCGGTGTTACTCACCATGTAGGTATCTATATTGGGAACGGACAATTTATCCATGCGCCCCAACCAGGAGATAAAGTTCGAGTAACTTCTATTTCAGATTTCACGCCTGATTTTGCTGTCCGAGTAAACTTAGCAGGTTTACCTGCTGCTTCAGGTTCGCTGACAGGCGGCTCATCTATTTTAGATGGATTAGATGGCTCGTTCCATTTCAGTCAAAACCAAACAACTGATCAGTTCCTGAAAAAGATTGCAGATGATGCACAGGAAATCGGCCAAAAAGAAGGAATCTACGCATCAGTCATGATGGCTCAAGCTATCCTTGAAAGTGGATCTGGAAACAGCTTATTATCAAGCGAACCAAATCATAACCTTTTTGGTATCAAAGGATCGTATAAAGGAAGCAGCGTGACCTTCAATACACTTGAACAAGATAGTTCGGGACAAAGCTACCAAATCCGCGCCCAATTCCGTAAGTATCCTTCTTACAAGGAAAGTTTGGAAGACTATGCCGACTTGATCAAAAATGGACTGACTGGCAATCCTGACTTCTACAAACCAACTTGGAAGTCGGAAACAAAAGACTACAAAGAAGCAACCAAATATTTGGAAGGACGTTATGCTACAGATCGCCAATATTCACAAAAATTGAACGCGATCATCGAA
This sequence comes from Enterococcus sp. C46, assembly GCF_040887565.1. Taxonomy (NCBI): domain Bacteria; kingdom Bacillati; phylum Bacillota; class Bacilli; order Lactobacillales; family Enterococcaceae; genus Enterococcus; species Enterococcus sp. C46. The sequence continues at coordinate 472,961 of NZ_JBFOGA010000002.1, read as the reverse complement.
GCGTACGACCTGACAAAATATGACGAACCGAAAAAAGAAGCAGCAACAACTGAAGAAGCAAGCACTGAAATCCTCCATATGTCTAAGCGATTCGATGTGCCAATCAAATGGACAACAGATGGCGTGCCAATCACAGGATTAGAATTTTCAACGATAAAACGCGTCGACAATGCTGCTTCCATCTTCCGTGTCGCTTCAATCTGGGATTTGTGGAACACTTTCACGGCAAGACAGATACCAGAAACAACTACTCGTACAGTTAAAGCTGCAACTGTTCCGGTACTAACTTTGTTAAGTTTAGACAAATCATTCTGGCTTGATCTGCCTTTAAAGAAATAGAATAAATAAAAAAGGGCGTGTGACAGTGTCACATTCCCTTTTTTAATTTACTCTATTTCTTTATATTTATTTTGTATTCCGTTACAAATTCGCGTACTTGGTTAGGTTCCAGAGTGACATCTCCAAAGCTTTCAAGCCGCTCCGCACCTGGCAATTCTTGAGTCTCAAATGTGATACCGCCATGATTTACTAATTTCTTCCCACGCATTTTTGGCCCATCTTCTCCAAAATTTGCGGTAAAAATCACGATTCCCGAAGCATCCGTTTTTACTTGGATTGATACTTTTTCATCAGGGCTCGTCAATTCCGCTGCCTTTAGCAGATCGGGTTGTTTTTTCAATAAAAATGGATGATCGATACCGCCTACCATCATTGATTGGCGAAAATCACTGGCGAATACCTCACCTAATTTTTTAGGATGTTGAAAGTCAAATGCTGTACCGCTTACTGAAACCACTTCTCCTGTAGGCGTCGTATCTTTATTGAGCGTAGCGAATAATCGGCTGTTCAACCAAAGCGTATGTTCGTCGATTGGCTGTGCTGGATCACCAGTTAAATTGAAATAAACATGATTTGTCGGATTGAATACCGTTTTCCGGTCACTGATCCCTTGGACTGTCACTCGCCATGTATCATCATTCGTCAGTGTATACCGTACTTCTACGTCTAACGTGCCAGGAAATCCATTTTCCATGTCTGGACTAGTCTGATAGAAAATGACCGAGGATTCGTTTTCACCATTAATAACTGTATAATGCCACTGCTTGGCTTCAAAGCTAGGTGCACCGCCATGTAAACAATGTCCAGTATCTGGATCTGTTTTTACTTTGAATGTTTCATCATCTAATTTGAATGTGCCATCCGTGATCCGTCCAGCCATACGTCCGATTGAAGCTCCAATATAAGGGTCTTTTTCCAGATATTCTTTTGCTTCATCAAAGCCTAGAACCAACTCTCGTTTTTCATTATCGATCGTTGTTTGAAAATGGACGACTCGTGCACCTAGATCACTGACAGACAAAGATGTCCCATTTTGATTCGTGATCGTGATCAAGTGATAGTTTCCGCCAAAATTTTGTTCATTGATTTCCATGTTCCTTGCAACCTCTTTTCTTTCATTTGTACTGATTCCAGTATACATGGAAACCGCTTTCTTAACAGCTTATTCCGTGAGTAACGAGAAAAAATTTACTATATTCTAATAAAAGACCGAGAAAAAAAAAGGTTGCGACAAAAATATTGTCACAACCTCTTTTTCAATACGATTCCAGTATACAACCATGTCGTCAGTACATAGTAGATGAAATACAATACGAAGAAGATCGTAAATGGCACCCAAATATCTTTGTATGGATTTTGCATGAATAGACCAAACATTTGTAATCCGAATAAGACATGGACTACACCTAAGATTCCTGGTGCTAAGAATAACACACCTACTTCTCTACGGATCGATTGTTTAAGCAATCCGCGTCGTGTTCCTATCTTTTCAAGCATTTCATAACGAGCGATGTCACTCTTGCTTCCTGACAAGATCTTGAACATCAAACAGCTAGCAAGCATAGTCAAGAAAGCTAAACCTAAGAAGAATCCCATAAATTCAAAACCAGAGAATAGACTATTATATCCTTCATACATTTCATACTTCTGGTTACTGTACTCTACTTTTTGCAAAGATGGATTGTTCGTTTTATTTTGTGTAGCAAGTGCTTGGATTGGTTCCAAGTTTGCTTGGAAGTCTTTGACCTGAACTAGCTGTAAAGTGGATTGTGGCAAGCTCAGTTGATCAAATTCCGATTGACTGACTACCTTGATTTCTTTTTCTTGTTGCTCAGGCAATTCATAGCCACGAAGCTCATCTTGTACAGTCAGTTCATTCATTTTTTCAGCAGGAACTTTTTCTTTCGTGATTTTTGGCGGTGTTCCATCTTCATATTTTATCATAATCAATGGTTGAGCCACAAATTCACTTGCATTATAGTAAATCGTTCCCGCATCTTCTTTTTGAGTATAAGAAGCAGAAAGTGTTGGTGATAGTTCTTTGATTTTTTGCTGATCTTCTGCCCGAGGATTATTCATCACTAGGTCATAACCAGCAGCATTTTCCGTCATTTCCGAAATTTCATTTCTAAATCCTAGACCTACTGTCAAAGCACCAAGTGCTAAAGCAAACAGCATAGCAACCATGGAGAGCATTTGTGTATATTCACGAATACGAAAACTTAACTGTGACAATGTGAAATTGTTCAATTTTTTCAATGAAATCTGTTCTGATTTCTTTAGTAATGATAAGAAGAAAATGATCACAGAGTGGAAAATGAAATAAGTTCCTAACACGATCGTGACTAGAGCTACTCCCATACCAAAAACTTGATAGGTCTTCACGTGCTTCATCATATAATAACCGCAGCCTAGAAAAGCAATCCCAAGTACTACTTCAAGGAAGAACAAGAATTTATGCTGCTTGATTCTTGTTGGTGTCTGATCCGCACGAATCAATGCTAAAATCGGTTTTTTGACAATCGAAAAAGCATTAACAATAGCTGCTAATAAAAACAAAATAGCAAAAAACAAAACGGTGATCAACAACCCATGAATGCTAAAAGGTGTAAAATGCGAAATATTGATATCTAACTGATCCACTAATAATTGGTGGACAATACTTGTCAATCCTACACCGACAGCTGAACCCACTAAAGTAGCCGCGATCCCTACTACGAATGTTTCAGAAAAAATCATCTGTGCGATTTTTCTGCCTTTTGCTCCTAGCATCATAAACATGGCATAATCTTTTTGCCGCATCGTCATCAAAAAGGAATTCGCATACAAAATATAAACGAAGGTAATGATCCCTAGTAAAACAGAACCTAGTCGGAAAATGATAACTGTAGCTGCAACGATCGTATTACTTTTCAAAAAGGCTTCGTTGCTCGCCATTGATTCAAACATGTAAAAAATAGCAGATGCCATAACTAATCCTGAGAATAATACCAAGTAATCTCTTAAACGGCTCTTGATCCCAGTAAGTGATAATTTCCAAAGCATAGTCAATCTCCCCCTACTGTTCCAAGTTTCCAAGAATAGATAGTATTTCCCGATAGAAGGAATCCCGGCTTTGATCTCCACGTTTCACTTCTTGATGGATACCGCCATCCTTGATGAATAAAATACGTTGGCAATAACTTGCAGAAAACGGATCATGTGTCACTAGAAGAATCGATACATGATCTTTTGTATTCAATTCGTCCATCGTATCTAAAAGATCACGGGCACTTTTAGAATCCAGCGCACCTGTAGGCTCATCGCCTAATAAAATCGTTGGTTGGGTGATCAACGCACGTGCGGCAGCGACCCGTTGTTTTTGTCCACCGGAAATCTCAGAAGGATAGCTTTCCAAAATATGAGCAATCGATAAACGTTCTGCAATTTTTTGGACACGTTGCTTGATTTCTTTTGGTCTGACACCTTGTAAAGAAAGAGGAACAGCGATATTTTCTTGTGCTGTCAAACTTTCTAATAAATTGAAATCTTGGAAAATAAAGCCGATTTCATTCGCACGAAAATCTGCTAGTTGATTTCCTTTTAATGTCGTCACATCTTTTTGATTGATTCGGATATGTCCATCTGTTGGTTTGTCTAATGTGGATAAGATATTCAAAAGTGTTGATTTACCTGAACCGGAAGCCCCCATGATGCCAATAAATTCACCTTTTTCTACATCGAAGCTGATGCCGCTTAATGCTTGCGTCTTTTTCTCATTGTTTTTCCCGTATACTTTTGTTACATTCTGTACTTCGACTATTTTGTTCATTTCTTTCTTTCCCTACCCTTTAATTAGTTTTTCTAGTGCTGTTTTCGGCACATCTTTTTTTTCGACTTCTTCATATGAAGTGACACCTTTCTTTTTATTCCAGGTGATTTTTAAATATGCTCCTTTACGAAGCGGTCGAGTTAATTGCCCATTGAAATCTAGTTCTTTTTCCTTACCCTCTTTTGTATAACCAGGCAGGATATATCTATAGTTGACTGTTTCTTGTCCAGAGTCTGCTTTGGATACTGTTTTTGCACCATCTGTCGTAATCTGTACATAGTATTCTTCTCCGCCCATCACTACGTAATCTGCGATTTTCACCCCTGCAAGTGCCACAACGATGAAAACAAGTAGTCCGATCAGAAGTTTTTTCACTTTTTTTCCTTCTCTCTTACTTTATATATTGATTATAGAAAAAAACGAACAATTCTGCCTTCGAATCATCTATCATTCTTCTTTCAATTTTGTCATTTTCTTTAAACAACTAAAAAAGAGTTTAAGACAATCGTCCTAAACTCCTTCTTCCTATTTTACAAAAAGTATGTCACTTACGGTCTTTCATGTCGCCTGTATTGATAACGGGTTGCGTTCCTTTGTCTGTAATGATTGAGACAAGTAAATTATTGATTAATTGGACTTTCCGGTCATCGGTGAAATTGATTTCTTGTCCTTCTTCGATTTGCTCCAAAGCCATTTGAGTGATCGTGACAGCTCCTTCAACAATGGTTTGTCGAGCAGACAAAATAGCTCTTGCTTGTTGACGTTGCAGCATGGCGCTGGCGATTTCTGTTGCATAGGCTAAATGGTTCAAACGTGTTTCGATTACTTCGACACCTGCTACTGCTAAACGCTCTTGCAACTCCTTTTTCAACTCGTCAGACACTGCCGTAGTGTTTCCTCGAAGCGTTAAATCATCATCATTGAAGGTATCATACGGATATTGGCTAGCGATATGCCGGATGGCCGTCTCACTTTGGATTTCTACAAAATCTTGATAATACGCTACATCGAATAATGCCTTTGCTGTATCAATGACTTTAAACACGACTACCGCTGAGATTTCGATGGGGTTTCCGTCTAAATCATTGACTTTTAAAACAGAACTGTTGAAATTCCGAACTTTCAACGAAACAGTCATTTTTTGTGCCAAAGGGATCGTAAGGAAAAAGCCATTTTCCCGGATCGTACCTAAATATTGTCCAAAAAACAAAATCACTTTTGCTTGATTAGGACTGACTACAGTTGCCGAACTTAGCAACAGTAACGCGATCAACCAAAGAAAAATACTTAAAAATAGTGCCCAAACTTTCGCTTGCCACATGCCTAAATAGAAGAAAAATAAACCAACTAAAGCTAATACGACCAAACCGACGATTCCTGCATAACCATTGATATAAATTGCTCTTTTTTCTCTCATTCTACTTTCTGCGCTCCTTTATCCTTCAATAAATATATAGCGTTGCTTTTTAATCCTTTTTTCGAATTCGCGCCATTGCACCTTCTAGTTCCAAATCTTTGTCTTCAGTGATGTACCAACCGCTTGCCTGTGTTCCTCCGGCTGCTTGCGGCAAATAATCCAATCTTGTTCGAATCCAGTGTTTTTCTTCTGTAAAATAGTCTTCTACCAAGATTTCTAGATCCATCCCTGCTGAAAGAGGCAAATCTTCCCGAACAGATTTAAAGATAAATCGTTCCTTCTCCCCATCATACTTCAATATTCCTGTATCGATAATCGGTAAAGAATAATAGTCCAGTTCTTTCTTCACCGTCAATAAATGTTTGAAAACTTCATGGTATACTTGCTCTAATTGACGACCTTCTGAATTGTTCGGATAGTTGACCATCACTTTTTCTTTATCTGGATCATAGAAGGTTTGACTTAGTTGAGTGATATAAGTATGTAATCTTTCCATTTCTGTTTTTAACTTTTCTCTTTGACCTTCTTCTGCCTTCATATACTTTTTCACCCTGTTTTCTTTATAGATATGTTCTTACTTATTTTACTATAGTTATGTGTGTTAAGCGATGAAAAACAGCAAAGATCCTTCCGATCTTTGCTGTTTTTTCTTAAACTATCCAGTTGTTTGCTAGATCAATCTGTTTCATTGTCCTCTTGATCTGTCATGATATTGATAGAAGTGTCTTTGGCAGTAATCTTCAACCGTTTCTGTCCTTGCTCTAACAACGTATTTGTTATTGGCTGGTAGTCTTTTTCAATATGAGATTCACCAGATGTTTGGAGAGTATAGCCACTGTTTTCCATCTCATGCAAAGATAAATTACTACTGTTTAGAGTAACTTTTCCTTCTTTACTGACCAAACTGTCTTCTAGATGTAAATTGCTGCTTTCTCCTATGACGGTCAAGTTATCCACCTTGACTTCATCTAAACGAAGAGAACCTAATTCATCTTTCGCCGTTATTGTTCCTCCCGTAAGTTCATTGAATGATACCCAACCATCGTGTGTCGTAGTATTCACTTTTTTGATTGATACTTCATTGATGTCAATCGCACTATTATTCCCTTCAATCGTCAATTCAGATAATTCCTGATCTGTAGGGACAACAATAGTGATTTGTGCACTGGTGTCTTCCAAACCAATAATCTCACCTTCTGATTTTTTGACTGCATTCACGGTCAATACACCATTTTTCTCCTTTATTTCTGGCTTTTCTGTCTTATCGTAGGTCGTTTTTATCTCAAAATCCAATCCGCGTGTGACTGACACTGTTTGATGTTCTGCATGGATGACGATTTTGTTTGCCTCTTTGATTTTTTTCGTCTCCGTCACCATATTGATCAATCGAGGACCATTATCCCAAGTCAGACTCTTTTGAGCGCCTAATGTATAAGTTGCACCTGCTAGGAGTCCGCCAGTAACCATCAGGATAATACCGGTAATCAAAAAATGTTTTAATCTCATTTATCTGTCCTCCTTCAAACGCCCGCTGAATGCAGATCTCTTTTTGTAATAAAACGCCGCCCCATCCATTTAACAAATTTCATCATGACATAAAAAAGCCATTTTGTTCCTTTCAGCAACAGTGGCGAAATAAATACTGCGCTTCCCGTGGCGAACAGACCGACACCGATAAAGAACAACCCACTCAGAATCGATTGACCAAACACACTGATTCCTGAGATGATCATGAATAAGCCAATACCTAAGATACTGATACATAGGACATAGATACTAAAAATGAGCGCCAGCAAAGCAATCAATAGTCCCCCAATAACCAATATAAACCCCAATGCTAGTGGAATGAGGACAGGAGAAGCAAATAAACCGATAATGATTAACCAAATCAGACGTATTTGTCTTTTTGGACTTCTCACTAACTCATCTTCTGCTTGTTCTTCTTCTGAAAAGTAACTGATTTTTAATTTTAAAGCAAACTGCTTTGGTGTACCATATTCATCAATGACCTGATCTAATGTTTTTCCGGAATCTAAAAAATATTCCTCATAATATTGGATCAAATCAAAACGATCGTCTTCAGGAATTTCTTGAAGATGATCCACAACTTCATTCAAATAATCATTCATTTGTGTTCTCCTCCAATAACCGGTCTAAAGAATCTCGAAAAACAATCCATTCATCAATAATTTCTTCTAAATGACGACTTCCTATTGGTGTCAACGAGTAATATCGACGGTTCCTGCCTTCAAAAGGTTCATCATAGGTCTCAAGATACCCTTCTTTTTTCAATCTTCTCAAAACCGGATACAGTGTAGATTCACTGACTGAGAGACTTTCTTGTACGATTTTTGTTAAGGCATAACCATACATATCTTCTTTGCTTAATGCTGCTAACACAGTACCATCAAGAAGAACAGTTGGAATCTGGATGTGCATTACGTCACCTTCTATTCTCAAGTGTAATATTTTATTCCAATCTATATTATACAACATATAATATAGTTTCAAAATCAGTTTGTCAAATACAAAAAAACTGACTAAAAGGTTTGATCCCTTTTAGTCAGTAAAAAATGGCTTCTCTTTGATTATTATTATAACAGTGGCATAATCCAATTCGTCCACATCCAACTTAGTGGCATAATAACGATCATCGCTGGTATCATGTCAGCTACTGGGAACATTTTCACGTTGATCATTCTAAAACCGGTAGCAACCATCAAGAATCCACCGCAAGCTTTAAAGTCTAAGATCATATCTGGTGTAGTCAATGGATAAATAAATTTTGCTAATAAGAACAAGATATAAAAAATAATGAATTGGGGAATCGCTACTACAGAAACGACATATCCTAAATTACATGCAAAAATTGCTGCTGTGAAAAAATCAAGGACAGATTTAGAAATCAAAATCGTACTGTCTCCAGTCATCCCAGAATCTAAGCTTCCATAAATCCCCGTACCACTTGCACAAAATAAAACAATGACCGTCACTAATGTGCTGATAAATTCATCGTGGGTCATACCAAGCTTTTCGCTAGGGAAGATTTTAGAAATAGGTACTTGCATCAACGCAGCACCCTTGTTTATCCCATTACCTAAATGAACAATCAGTCCAATCGCTGTTCCTATCACCAAAGCGAAAATAACAGCTGGCATATTTTTCATTGGCGCAATGGAATAGATCCCCATCCCCATCGAACACACACCAAAAACCATCGTCAGCTGCGCTTTAAAGTGTTCGCTTAATTTATTTCCTACTAATCCGCCAATTAGTCCGCCAAGCAAAACGGAACCTACATTGATCAAAACTCCAGTTGGCATCAAAAAAACTCCTCTCTTTCTCTATAAAGCGAAAATTATTACAGAAAATTTTCTGCAATCATTGCTTTCATTGCAAGAAAGATTGTACCAGACAGAGTAGGTTACACCAATTCATTTTTTGTGTTAAAGTATTCTTTATTGGAATAAGTAGGAGGAATATGATGGATATCCATAAATTTGAAGTTTTTCTTGATTTAGCCGAAACAATGAATTTCACCAAAACTGCTGAACGACAATTCACCACCCAAGGAAACATTTCTAAACAGATTCTTTCGTTAGAAACAGAACTAGACGTCAAATTATTCGAACGTGCCCATAGAAAAATCGAGTTGACCGAAGCTGGAAGCTTGTTGCTCCCTTATGTAAAAAATGTCGTAGAACAATACCATGCCATGCAAGAAGTGCTTGAAACCTATACGCAAGAAAACAATCTTTCATTAAATATCTTAACGATACCAACCATGATCAATTACCAAGGCTTTTCCAAAATTACCGAATTTTTGAAACGCCATCCTGAATTTACGGTCCAGTTGAAAGAAGTGGAAAGTATCGAACTGACTTACGACGATACAAATGAACATAGTGATACGATCCACTTTGCCAGGAGCTTCCAGGCCCCACCAAGTTCGATTGAGTGGCTACCTACTGAAACAGACGATTTTGTAGCAGTTCTGCCTAAAACCCATCCTTTAGCTGCTAAAAAGAAATTGGATCTAAGTGAACTGAAAAAGGAAAATTTTTTGGTTCTTGGCCCTACTACGAACTTGTATCAACCTGTGCTGAACTTGTGTCGCGAAGCTGGATTTGAACCGAGAATCTCTTATAAAGGATCTAGGATCGACTTGATCATCAATATGATTGCAAATGACATGGGGATTGCTATTGTTATGGAAAAAACAGTCAGAAATCTGTTAAAAGAAAATACTGTGATCCTCCCCATCTCTCCAACAAAAGAAAGTTATCTCGCATTTACGCGTAAAATCGGTGAACATTCTTTGGCTTCAGATACATTTTGGGAGTATTTGAGACAAGAAGAACACTAAGCCCTTCATTTTCTGTCTATCTATCCATCCAAAAAGAGAGCAACTCATGACTTTCGCTCTCTTTTTTGCATCATGTCTTTGTTTCAATGACACATCTATCATTTCTCGTATTTCAATAAGAAAGCAGCGATTTTATGCCTAAAGAACAGTAAGAACAAGCCACTAAATACAAAAAAATTGTCTAAAGAAAAATCTCCATCACCTACTCCTGCCCAAAATAGACCAAACACAAAAATCACACTTGATAAAATGGATTGAGCCCTCATCCCTGTTGCCATACTGCTGTAGGAACAAGTAAATTTGTTGTTTTATTTCTAGAAAGTCTAACAATAATCCCTCTGTCAAGATTAATTCTTTCTGCAATAATAATGGTAACCGCTGTGGCAATTATTGAAACTCCAATCCCAGGAAACAATGCAGCAACTGCTGCAGCCCCTCCAGAAAGAGCCAATTTTGCTGTAAAACTGCTCATATACAAATATTTTAAATCATTACTCATAGTAATTAGTCTATTTACACCAGCTCTTGTCTGAATTGATTGATAGGCTTCTTGCAATTCCTGACGTGTCCATATTAATTCTGGGTTATAACCTAATTTTTTGCATGTTCAACCACATCTTTAGCTGTGACGTTATCAATTTTTTCAATGTCTTCTTGAGAGATATCTTCAGATTTAACTGTGCCTTCTTCTTTAATAACTTGACTTTCAGCAAAAACAGTCATATTTTGCAAACCCACCGAGCTAAAGACAATAAACGACAAACCAGCTACAAAATATTTTTTCATGGAAGACTGCTAATTGTTTTTTTATTTTTATTTCCTATTTTTTCCATTCTTTATAAAAAAGCTTCTTCACAAAATTGTTCCTACCCGCCTTCATTATTCGTATTGCAAATAAGTACATTAACTTTTCCTTTTTCTTCTTCAACAGCCATCCTTTTTCCTTTTCACAAGAAAATCATAGCATTTAATTTGATAAATAATAAAAGTAAATAATAAAAAAACGTTTTAGATTCATAAACGTTAAATAACTAATCATATAAAAAATATTCATAATATAAAGGGTTAAACACAAATAAAATAACTTTTATTTTTAAAAAACACCCCCCTAAAAACTTTCAATAGAATTTTAGGGGGTTTTATTCTTTTTCCTATTGTTTACTTAACCGTATCATTGCTGTCGTTCCTACTCCTTCGATACTGCTATAATCAATACGTCCATCATGCAGTTCTAGAATTTTTTTGACCAGTGAAAGTCCTAGCCCATTCCCAGAAATTTGACGGCTTGTATCTCCTTGATAAAATTTTTCAAACATTCGATCTCTGGTCTCTTCATTCATTCCTACACCTGAATCGGTCACTTCCAGTACAATCTCTGTGGCTGTCTCAAATAGTTTGATATGAATCTGTCCATTGACTTGATTGTACTTTATGGCGTTATCCATGATATTCAACCACACTTGGTACAAAAACTCTTCATTGCCTGTGTAATTTACTGCAGCAAGTTCGATATCTAATTCTAGCTGTTCTTTCTCCCATTTAGGCTGCAAAAAAACGATTACTTCTCGGATTTGTTCATCTAATCGGTACTCTTTCTTTTCCAGTTGGATACGCTGGTTTTCCAGTTTGTTCAATTTTAAGATGTTCTCTGTTAATTGTGAAAGCTGCGTGATACTTTCGATAATCCGATATAAAAATATTTAGCGTTCTTCGTCAGAGAGATTTGGGGATTGTAACAATTGTACATATCCTTGGATCGTTGCTAATGGTGTTTTGAATTCATGGGATACACTGGACACAAAATCATTCCTCAATGTTTCGATACTATTGAGTTCTTGGACCATAACATTGAAATCTTTATACAGTTGCTGTACTTCTGCTACTTTCTGATGCTCATCCATTCGAATCGAAAAATCTCCCGTTGCTACCAGACTCATATTTGTCCCTAGTGCACTGATTGGATGCAGAATACGCCGCCCAACAAAAATCGATATTCCTGTACCCACGATCATACTGAACCCTGCAAAGACGAATAACGGGTATAGCGTTGGTTTTCCAGCCGATTCAGCAGGTGAGATAGAATGCCGAGACAATAAGAAAATAAAACCGAGAAAACACAGCAGTGTCACTAAGATCGAAATGAAGACGATACTAGCAAAATAGATCCATAATTGTGAAAATAGCTTTTTTTTCATCTTTAAATAACCGCCTTATAGCCTAATCCCCGTACTGTCATGATTTGAAAGTCTTCCGTCTGTTCAAAACGGGTCCTTAAACGTTTGATATGTACATCGATCGTTCGTTCTTCTGTATTCGTATCTAATCCCCAAATGTCATCCATCAACTGTTGGCGAGTGAAGATCTTATTGGGATAAGACAGTAATTTATACAGAAGCAGAAATTCTTTTTGAGGCAGAATCAACGAATGCTGATCTTGTAACACTGTATAAGTATCCAGCTCTAATTTTGTTTGTCCAATCATCAAGCTACTGCTGTAATTGATTTTTGAACGTCGAAGCAATGCTTCCACACGTAGGATCATCTCGTTGACATCGATGGGTTTTGTCATATAATCATCTGCTCCTAATTTGAACCCACGTTTCTTATCCTCAAAATCGGCCTTTGCCGTAATCATTAGAACAGGTGTGTCAAATCTGGTGCTACGTAATGAGTCTAGCAAGTCATAGCCATCCATTTTCAGCATCATGATATCTGTAATGATCAATTCTATACGTGTCGCTTCTAGTTTTTTCAGCGCATCCTCTCCATTCAGTGCAGTGATAACTGAAAAGCCCGCTCGTTCCAACACAGAACGGTAAAGCAACTGTAATTGCGGATCATCTTCTACTATTAAAATACGATTCATTGTTCTCCCTCTGTTTTTTGAAAAATTTCTAGATTTTTTCTTGCAGTTCATCTTCAGTTAACATTTATTTCGTATACTACGTTTATTGTTCTGGTATACTTATTAGTATACCGAATATTTCAATACGGGAGAAGGGTGATTATGCTTCAATTAAAAGATATAAAAAAATATTATAAAGTCGGCGAAACCACCACTAAAGCATTGGATGGTGTGTCTGTTGCTTTCAGACAAAAAGAATTCGTAGCGATTTTAGGTCCTAGTGGTTCTGGTAAAACGACTATGCTGAATGTGATTGGTGGACTAGATAATTATGATTCCGGTGATATGGTAATTAACGGAAAGTCTACTAAAGACTTCAAGGACAACGACTGGGATGCCTACCGAAACAACTCTATCGGGTTCATTTTTCAAAGTTACAACTTGATTGGTCATTTAGGCATTATTGAAAATGTTGAACTTGGGATGACATTAAGTGGTGTTTCTAAAGACGAAAAACGAAAACGGGCAGAAGATGCTTTGCATCGAGTCGGCTTGACAGATCATATGCACAAAAAGCCAAATCAGCTATCTGGTGGACAAATGCAGCGGGTAGCAATCGCTCGAGCGCTAGCCAATGATCCAGATATCCTTTTGTGTGATGAGCCAACTGGAGCTTTAGATACAGAAACAAGTATTCAGATCATGGAACTGATCCAAGAGTTATCGAAAGAAAAATTAGTGATCATGGTCACACATAATCCTGAGCTGGCCAATCAATATGCAGACCGAATCATTGAATTTTCTGATGGTAAAATCTTAACAGATTCCCATCCTCACATCGAACGACCAAAAGATGATCAATTTAACCTGCGCAGAACGAAGATGAGTTTTTGGACAGCGTTGAAGCTTTCTTTCAACAATATCCGAACAAAAAAAGGACGTACTTTCTTGACTTCCTTTGCTTCCAGTATCGGGATCATCGGAATCGCGATCGTCCTTTCCCTTTCTTCTGGTTTCCAAAAGCAAATCGATAACACACAAGCTGAAACAATGGCGAAATTTCCGATCACTATTTCTAAGGTAACGACTAACCAGACCCGTGACGATGCTGGATTGGGTGCAAGCAAAGCAGATTATCCAGACAGCAAAACGATCACAGCAAAAGTCAGCGAAGAAGACAAGGCACAGCATACGAATAAAATCGATCAAACATACGTCGATTATGTAACAGACATCGATCCTAATTTAAGTAATAATATTGGGTTTACTCGTACAACAGGAATCAATCTTTTACGTGATGTAAATGGCAAAGTACAGCCTGTCAGCTTCTCGAATCAAAACCCTGATGCGGAATCTCTTTCCTTGTCTAGCACGATGTCAGCAATGACAGGGGTGGGAGTGTCAAGTTTCCCTACACAGCTTGACACTAGTAAAGAAAACTTTTTAAAAGATAATTATTCTTTACTTGCCGGAAGTTATCCAGCCTCAGCAACAGATGTCGTGCTGATCGTAGACGGCAACAATAATACTAATATCAATGCATTGAAAAATCTTGGATTTGATGTGAAGGAAGACGAAAAACTTGATTTCGATGAGATCGTCGGTACAACATTCAAATTAGTAAACAACAATACTTACTATACAAAACTTCCAACTGGGAATTTTATCCCTAATACAGATTATGATGCGATGTATCAGAATGCTTCAGATGAATTAAAGATTTCAGGAATCCTACGGGTGAAGTCTTCTTCTACAATGAATCTCTTATCACCAGGAATCGCTTATAGTGATCAATTAACGACTCAAATCGTCAATGAAAACAAAGAATCAGAAATCGTCAAAGCCCAAAAAGACAGTGATGTAAATGTCTTAACTACTGAAAAAGTTGACGAAAGTACCAAACAAACATTGCTTAGTTATTTAGGTGGAGACAGCTTGCCTTCAAGTATCATGATTTATCCGAACAATTTTGAAGACAAAGAAAAAATCTTGGATTATTTAGATGACTACAATAAAGGCAAATCAGATGAAGATAAAATCATTTATACTGATTTAGCTGGAACGATGACTGAACTGACTGGCGGATTGATGGATGCTATCACTTATGTCCTCATTGCTTTTGCAGGGATCTCTTTAGTAACAAGTATGATCATGATCAGTATCATTACTTATACATCTGTGATTGAACGGACAAAAGAAATCGGTGTACTAAAAGCTTTAGGTGCACGGAAAAAAGATATCACTCGCGTATTTGACGCAGAAACGTGTATTTTAGGTATTTCTTCTGGGATACTAGGTGTGTTTATTGCCTGGCTAGCTACATTCCCTATCAATAGCATCTTGTACAGCATGACGGATCTAAAAAATGTTGCGCAACTAAATCCTGTCCATGCGATCATTCTAGTGATTGTCTCTACTGTATTGACGATGCTTGGCGGTCATCTTCCTGCACGAATGGCAGCGAAAAAAGACGCTGCTATCGCTTTGCGTGCAGAATAAAGCTATTCGTTTTTTCCGATTACTACAAAGGGTGGTGACAACAATTTTGTCACCACTCTTTTTTGCGAATAAACAGCTTTTCATAACCTCTCGATAAACGGCGTTCTCTTGCCAACTCCTCGGTCACAACCTCTGATTCACGGTGTTCCTGAAGTAACTTCTTCGGAAATAAGCCGAAATGTCACAAAAATTTGAGAAGCAATTTTCGTATATTCCTTCTTATTTCTTGAAGCTGACCACTTCTGTCACAACCTCTTGCCTATTTATAATTCTGGAATATGGTTTTCCCCTTTGAGCCACAGTTCTTGCGGTGTATATTTGTCTTTTCCATTTATGAATACTGTTCCATCTGCTTCAATCGTTACTTCAGTCCCAATCCACATATTAGTAGACAAAGCGAGAAGATTTTTTCTTTTTCCTCTTCCTTTTTTTCCAAATTGCAAGGCATCGGTTATCTCTTCTGTCCAATGAGATTTCACGTATTTTACTTCCCCGTTTTCAAATGTAACTTTCAAAATATTCGCTATATTTTCTACTTTTACTGCTTTAGGAAACGACTCCTCCATTTTTTTCACTTTCCTTCCATCAGCATTTAGTATGCGCTTTCTTATTGCTGTAAGTATATCATAGTTTATTCTATTAGCAAAAAACGTATTCATTCCATTAAGGAATATTTTATCAAACAAGTTGAATTGTTTTCCTCCTTTGCACCTTTTACTATAGATACGTAAAGACAACTAAGGAGGAATTTCTCATAACAGATCAACCGTATGATTTAAGAAAAGTCATCGAAGAACTAAAAACACTTCCAGGTCAATATCACGAAACAGATATTGAAATCGATCCTGAAGCAGAATTATCTGGTGTTTACCGTTATATCGGTGCTGGCGGTACAGTAAAACGTCCGACTCAAGAAGGACCAGCTATCACTTTCAACAATATCAAAGGTTTCCCCGGCACACGTGTGAACATCGGGACAATGGCTAGTCGTAAACGTGTAGGTGAAATTTTGCACCATGATTATCGAACACTTGGCCGTTTCTTGAAAGACGCTGTAGAAAATCCAATCAAACCTGTGAAAGTAGACAAAGCAGACGCTCCAGCACAAGAAGTCGTTCATCTAGCTACCGATGCAGACTTCGATATTCGCAACATTTTGCCTGCACCTACAAATACTCCTGAAGATGCAGGTCCATACATCACGATGGGTGTAGTCTTAGGATCAGATCCAGAAAAAACAATGAGCGATGTAACGATCCATCGTATGGTCCTAGAAGACAAAGATACGATCGGTATGTACATCATGCCTGGTGGACGCCACATTGGTCACTTCCAAAAACAATTTGAAGCATTGAATAAACCAATGCCTATCACTATCAATATTGGTTTAGATCCAGCAATTGCCATTGGTACGACTTTCGAACCACCTACCACTCCACTTGGCTACAACGAACTATGGTGTGCAGGAGCTTTGCGTAACGAACCTATTCAAATCGTTGATGGTGTAGCAGTCGATGAAGTGGGTATTGCTCGTGCTGAATTTATCATTGAAGCAGAAATCATGCCAAATGAAACAATGCAAGAAGATATCAACACGAACTCAGGAAAAGCAATGCCAGAATTTCCTGGCTATACTGGGGATGCTAATCCAGCTGTACAAGTAGTGAAAGTCAAAGCAGTTACTCATCGAAAAGACAATCCAATCATGCAAACAACGATTGGTCCAAGTGAAGAACACGTATCTATGGCCGGTATTCCTACAGAAGCAAGTATTCTTGCCTTGGTTGATAAAGCTATTCCAGGAAAAGTAGTAAATGTCTACAATCCTCCTGCAGGTGGCGGTAAATTGATGACCATCATGCAGATCCGTAAAGAAAACGAAGCGGATGAAGGTATCCAACGCCAAGCAGCTATTCTTGCTTTATCAGCCTTCAAAGAATTGAAGACAGTCATTTTAGTCGATGAAGATGTTGATATTTTCGACATGAACGATGTAGTTTGGACTTTCAACACTCGGTTCCAAGGAGATAAAGACGTCATTGTGATCCCAGGAATGAGAAACCATCCATTGGACCCATCAGAATTACCAGAATATAATCCTGGCTCTATTCGTTTCCGTGGGATGAGTGCAAAAACTATCTTTGACGGTACAGTTCCTTTCGATATGAAAGAACATTTTGTACGTGCAAAATTCCAAGAAGTAGAAGATTGGGAAAAATATTTGAAATAATGAATGATCTGCAACTGTTTTGACATCATAAAAAGGAGTGCGGAAAATGGAACAATTGGCACAACGGAAGAAAAAAATCGTGATTGGTGTAAGTGGCGCTTCGGGCACCATTTATGCCATCAACCTAGTGAAGAAACTAAAAGAATATCCGATGGTAGAAACACACGGAATCATCAGTCCATGGGCAAAACAGAACTTAAAGCTGGAATCCGATTTATCCCTAAATGAATTCGAAAGCCTGTTTGATTACCATTATTCAAACAAAGATCTAGGGGCTGCTGTCGCCAGCGGATCATTTTTGACCGATGGAATGATCATCGTACCGGCAAGTATGAAAACAGTCGCAGGTATCTCTGTTGGTTTAGGCGACAACCTGATTGCACGTGCTGCTGATGTAACAATGAAGGAGCAACGAAAGTTAGTCATTGTCCCTCGTGAAACGCCATTAAATGCCATTCACTTGGAAAACTTGACTAAATTAGCACGACTAGGTGTGCAAATCATACCACCGATCCCTGCTTTTTATAATCAGCCTCAAACGATCCAAGATCTTGTTGATCACCATACAATGAAACTTTTGGATCAATTTGGGATTGTAAATGAACATTCAAAACGTTGGCAAGGTGATTAATATGGAAAAAGAAACGATAGTTGAAGTAACAAAACTAGGTTTCACGATCCAAGCTGCTGTTAAAGTAATCGGTAAAGACTTATTGATTACTTTAACAGGCGGAGATACACCACATATCGGAACAGTCACTACATTTTCTCGTGATACAGAGATCCAAACTGTACGTTTCCCTAGCCACGATGGTCGTTTCCACAAAGACGATGTCTTAGCCGAAAAAATAGCTGTGATCATCAAAAATGCCGTTCCAGGAAGCTGTACAATCACTTCCGGTATCCATGTTGACCATATCTCCAATGCACAAATCAACGCTTCTTTTCCGATGTCAGAAGAGTTAGGTTACAAGATTTTAGATTGGTTGGAAAAAACAGATTTCCATATCAAAGAACCAGTTTATTATACAGATGGTGAAAAACCATTATGAAAGAAGAGGTTGTGACACATCTTTTGTCATAACCTCTTGTTTTTATTTTTGCTTCACTGTAACTACTACGATATCACCAATATCTTTTCCGATGTTTTTACGAATATCTTTTCGTAGTCCAAGGATATAGCAGACCGAACCATCTAAATTTTTCACGCCCATATTCACGATACTGCCTTCGTACGGCACATTGTCAAAAGTTGCTTGGACTTTCACTCTTCCAGCACCGAATTCTTCTCTTATATCATATGGAAAAACAATATATGCGCCACCCTTGCCGACTTCGGAAGCATAGATTTTTGATTCAAAAGAATAAGTTTTCCTCATTTTATTTCTCCTATTTTTTACATCTAGTATAGCAAAAAAAAAAGGAACTGCGACAAAAGTCTTGTCGCAGTTCCTTTTTTCGAATAAACGGTGTTCTCCTACCAACTCCTCGGTCACAAGTCACAATATTCAATATATTCAATAAACATGAGAAGCTGTTTTTTGAAATTGCTCCTTGTGACTCAGAGTGAAACGGCAGGCTCACGACCTCTTCCTTAAACGGTGTTCAAAAGCTTGCATCTACGGCACTAAGCCCAATCAGATGAAAAATATGGAGTGCTATTTTTATCTGATTGTTCTTATTGCTTGATGCAGAGCAGCTTTTTCACAACCTCCTACACGGTGTTCAAAATATTATTCGCCTTTTGCTTCTTTCACTAATTTCGCGAATGCTTGTTGTTGGAATTCAGCAGTTAAGGCTTTCGTACGTTGTTCTTGTTCTGCTTTGCTCATTTGCGGATTTTCAGTCATTGCTTTTACCATACCGTCTTGCACATAAGCTTTTGCTTCACTTTCCATCGTACTTTGCTGTTTCTTCACTAATTCAGCTAACTTGGCTGCTTGGTCCGTACTTAATTCTACCCATGTCTCTGGGATTTTGAATGTATTCACTCGGCTGTCATATTCGTGATTGTTATCAGCAATATTGAACCAGAATTTATACATATCGTTTTTGTATTCCCAATAAGTAGTTTTCGTCACTTTTTCAGCATCGCCGTCTGTCTTTTCTACTTTATTTGTTTCGTTATCCGTACCAGTTGCTTTTGGTTTCTCTTGTTTTTCATTCGTTCGGTAAAGATACACTTTTTCTTTTCCATTCCCTAAAGCTTTATACAAAAGCATATCTGCTCCTTGGGAATCAGCACTGGAAACAATTTTTTCTGTTTTCGTTTCCGTTACTTTTTCCATTCCAAAGTGATTGGACAAATTAGCGACGATCAAACTTAGTGAAGCGACGAAGAGTAGTCCGAAAATCAAAGATAAAAAGGTTTGCCATGTTTTTTTAGCGAACACGTTCGTTAAAGCAAAAGCAAGCAAGCTGACAATCAAAACTCCAATAATCATGCATTATCCCCCGCTTTCGTTAGAACAGGTTCTTTTTTCTTCAATAAAAAGGCAATAATAAAGCCAAGGATCCCAAAGATGATCGCTACGATAAACGCGGCATGGTAACCTGACAGTGTGGCATTAATTGCCTGATCTTTATAAGCTAATGGTGTATTGTCCAATACAGATTTGCTTGGGATATTTGCTTTTGTCACATTCGTCAACACACTGATCAAAATAGCTGTACCGATCGAGCTTGCAATTTGACGGAATGTATTATTTACCGCTGTCCCGTGACTGATCAAGTTATTTGGCAATGCATTCATACCAGAAGTCGTTACCGGCATCATGACCATGGAGATCCCAAACATACGGATCGCATAAAGGATCACGATATATAAAACTGGAGTCGTTTTTGTCAAGAAAGCAAATGGTGCAGTTGCGGCTGTCAAAATGAACATCCCTGTAATGGCTAAACGTTTCGCGCCGTATTTATCGAAAATCGCACCTGTAACAGGCATCATAGCCCCCATGATCAAAGCACCTGGCAACAACATCAAGCCAGAATGGAATGCTGATTCTCCGCGAATGTTTTGGATATACAACGGCACGACCATTTCTGCCCCTACCATCGCCATATTCGTTACACCAGCTAAAACAGCTGCAATCGTAAATGTAGATGATTTGAATACACGAAGCTCCAAGAATGGATGTTCCAAATGTAATTGACGCCATGAGAACAAGGCGATGAAAATCACACCAACGACTAAGAAACCAATTACTTTCAAGCTTCCCCAGCCATCATCACCTACACTAGAAAATCCATAAAGCAAACTACCGAATCCAATCGTTGACAAAATAGCTGATAAAATATCAATGCTAGGATTTGACAATGGAATAACACTTTTCATTAGGAAGAATGCTAAAACCAAGACAAGAACAACGATTGGCAGTACCATACCAAACAAGTCACGCCAATGGTAGTTATCAATGATGTAACCAGATAATGTAGGGCCTAAAGCAGGAGCAAGCCCAATAACGATTCCTGACATCCCCATTGCTGATCCTCTTTTTTCTGGTGGGAAAATAGACAACATGATATTTTGCAATAATGGCATCGATACTCCCACACCGCAAGCTTGGATCAAGCGACCGATTAGTAATGTACTAAAATTAGGTGCTGTAAAACAAGTAATCGTTCCGATCAAAAAGATCGTCATGGCAGAAAGATATAAATTTCTTGAACTGAATTTATTGATCAGCCATGCTGTTATTGGGATCATGATCCCGTTGACTAGCAAGAAACCAGTCGTTAACCATTGCACATCAGACGCTGAAATATCGAAAGCTTTCATCAATGTAGGAAAAGCTGTCGTCAATAAGGTCTGATTCAAAACGGTACAAAATGTACCAATTAATAAGACAACAACTAAAAGTGTCCGATTATATGGTTTTCCGTAAATATCTACGGGTTGGTTGTTACTCATATTTCTCCTTCTTTCTGAATTTTTTCTGAAACTACTAGAATACTTTAGTCCTAAATCCACCATTTGTCAACCTACTTGACACATTAGTTAATACAGATATAATTAAAGAAAGTAAGAGGACAAAAGGAGTGACAAAAATGGTTGGGGCTTCCCTTAAACGTTTGTTGGAAAACGATCAATTGGTTGTTGGCATCAGTGAATTAAGTGATATCGTCGGTGTGTCTCCACGTCAATTACGGTATTGGGAACAAAAGGGATTCATTCGTTCGATCGAAGCTGATGCGAATTGTCCTAGAAAATATCGTTTGCCTACAGTTATAAAAGTAGAACTGATCAAAAAATACTTAGATGACGGATTTACCTTATCTAAAGCTGCAGAAAAGGCAGAAATCCGACAAAAGAAAATGCATCATGTCCGCAAAGTTTTTTCAAAAGCAATCAAAGATATCGAATTGATCGACGAACGCTATACGATTTTACAAATCGGTAACTTCAAAGAAGAGAATGCGAAGATGTACATCATTCATGACAACGAGACAGACGAATTGTCTTACAAACTCCTTCCTGTCGATGAAAAAGCTGACTACGAGCAGCTGTTAAAAGAACTCTAAGCTCCGCTAATCTCCTAAACATCAGACTTTTTAAAAAGTAGATGATACATATAACACTTAGAAAAAGCCTGCTTGAACATAAGAATATCCGAACGGTGATCTGCATTTCTTTCATATAGAAAGGAAGCATCCATCACTGTTCGGATATTTTTTAGTTTATTTTTTTCGGTTGTTTTCTTCTTCCAATACATCTGTCAGCCAACTTGCATATTCTGTTTCCCGATTGATCGCATGCGCTAAAATCAAGTAATGTCCGTAATTTTCATGTTTTTCTTTTTCTGTAGGAAAGATTGTTTTTTTCCGCTCTAATAGATGAAGGCGTTTTTCTTCATGAAGATCACGTTGCTGCTGGATAATTTCTACTAATGCCGGATCATTTACGTCTTTGACGAAATACAATTTTAAAACGAATTCGTCTCGATTAACCGGCAGTTCATTGGTCGGTGTATGAATCCACTCTGCTAATTGTTCCTTCCCTTCTTCTGTTAATTCATAAACTTTTTTTTCCAATTTTTCGCCTGTGATCTCTACTTGATGCTGAATGATTCCTTGCTCTTCCATTTTTGCCAGCTCAGGATAAATCTGACTATGTTTTGCTTGCCAAAATTCTCCTATTTCATTTTTGAATGATTGATTCAATTCATATCCTGTCATCTGCTTCTTACTTAATAATCCTAATAAAATATAGCGAAGTGTATTTTTTCTTGCCATCAGTTTTTCCTCCTTGACAAATCTTTAAATCCATTCTATCATAAACAAGTAACCAAAAACATGTAGTTTATTACATGTTTTAATTTAGAGGGAGATGCTTAAACATGAAAGAATTTAAAGAATTGGAAGATTTTATTGGAACTCACTTTATTTATACGTATGACAACGGTTGGGAATATGAATGGTATGCAAAAAATGACCATACTGTCGATTACCGTATCCACGGCGGAATGGTCAAAGGTCGTTGGGTAAAAGACCAAGAAGCTGATATCGTTAAATTGACAGATGGCGTATTCAAAATTACTTGGACAGAACCAACAGGGACAGACGTTGCATTAGACTTTATGCCAAATGAAAAGAAACTTCACGGAATGATCTTTTTCCCTAAATGGGTTGAAGAACATCCAGAAATCACTGTTACTTTCCAAAATGAACATATCGCAGAAATGGAAGCAGCTCGTGAAAAATATGAAACTTATCCAAAATTACTTGTTCCTGAATTTGCTACGATCACTTATATGGGTGATGCAGGTATAGACAATGAAGATGTTATTAGTGAAGCACCATATGATGGAATGCCTGATGATATCCGTAGCGGAAAATATTTCGATGAAAATTATAAACGAGTAAAATAAGGTTGTGAAAGAGAGGTTGTGAAATCGGCGTTACGCTTTGAGTAATAAGAACGCTAGTCAGAAAATAGCTTTTCATATTTTCTAGGCTAGTGGGCTTATTACCGAGAAGCAGCTGATTGAACACCGTTTATCAAGAGGTTGTGAAATCAGCGTTTTGACCTGAGTATTAGAGAAACAAACGGAAAAATAGTTTCTCATATTTTGCCGTTTGTTGAGCGAATACCGAGGGTCAGCTGATTGAACACTGTTTAGTGGAGAGGTTGTGAAAAAGCTGTTCTGCATCAAGTAATAAGAACAGCCAAACAAAAATAGCTCCTCATATTTTTTGTTTGGTTGGGCTTATTACCGCAGATGCAAGCTTTTGAACACTGTTTATCAAAGATTGTAACAACTGCATCTTCACACAGTTAAAATAGTGACTTCAAAATGAAATAATGCTCCCAGCAAAAAAATAGGCTGGGAGCATTATTTCGTTATTCTGTTCATCAAAAATCAGTGGTTTGATTCCATTGCATCACAAGCTCCTCCTCATTTACTGCTTCATCTTTTTGCAGTATTTGAACGGTAAAGCCTTGTAAAAGATAGAAATGAATAGCTGATTGATTTTTTTGATAAACTGTCAAAGTCAATGTTTTATTGGTTTCTTTTATTTTTTTCATTAGTTGCGTACCGATTCTTTGTTGCCGGTATTCCCTTTTTACAAAGATTCCTGCGATGAACTGATCGATCACCCCAGCAAAACCGACGATTTCTTGATCTATTTCTGCTAAGTAAATCACCGCATCTGGTAAAGCTTTCCTAACAGATTCTACTTGATTCTCCCAATAAGTTGGTGAGATGAATCCATGAGAATCCAAATTAGCATGCAGCCAAATCGATAGAACAGTTTCCAGTTCTTCAGCAGACAACTCTGTTGTTGTACGAATCATTTTTTCTCTCCTTACTTAGTCATTGAGTTTAAACCAAAAACCATTTTTTTGAAGTTCTTTCACTAGTTTTCGCCCCTCAAAAAAGTACATCTTTTCTTGTTTTAATTTTCTGATACCAAAAGATGCAGCGACTTTAGGATCATCAACTGATACGATTCGATAAGTCCCACCAGGCAATTGATCCAGCTTGACTTTCCCATAATGATCGCTTTGCACTGAAAACGGCACACCATTTCTAGTAAGTGTTTTTTTCTTATGTTTCAAAATAAATGAGCCACCATTTACTGGATTTCCTGCTGAATCACTTATAATAAATGAAAAATCAAGCACTTTTTTACTTAACCGATACTGATAAATCAATCGACCAATAAACAGTAACAGTATGACTACAGCTATTATCGTTCCTGCAAGAATAAGCAACTGTCGCAAATTTCTTTCCTGATTTCCTTTTTCTTCTTCCTTTTTTACCGATTCACTATAAGGAATCCGATGTCCCGTCACTAGCAAACGATGCGTGTTGATCATATATGGTGTACATGTAAGCAAGGTGACTAAGTCTTTTCCTTCTTCAATCGTTAGAACAGACGTGTCATCTGGCAGTACCACTTGTATATTTTCAACTTGATAAGCCAATTTCTCCCCCAAAACAGTCAAAATAAACGTATCTCCGTGTTCTAAGCGATTTAACTCGGTAAATAATCGTCGATTGGGTAACCCGCTGTGAGCAGAAATCACTGAATGCGTCGAATTTCCACCAAGTGGGAAAGAAGTTCCTTGTAAGACGCCTGCTCCATTCTCAAGAATCATGCCGTTAAGCCGGTCATAAAGTGAAATACTTATTTGGATTTTAGGTATATTGACACTTCCGATCAGCCATTCCTCTAATTGGCTGGATGTCGTGCTTTCATTTCTGTTCTGTTCATCGAAAGGATCAGCCCCAGGATTGAATCCTTGGTCAGTTAATCGTTGGTTTTGCTCCTCCATTTTCTTTCGTTGCGCTTCATTTTCGGCTGCGGTTCGTTTTTGTACTTGTTCCATTCGTTTTTGATCCATAAGACTATTTAAAGAATCCACATAAAATGGATACAAAGCGATTAATAACCCTACGGCGATACATATCAATAAAAATAAACGAAACAAAAGCCGACGAGACTGTTTTTGCTTTCTCTGCTTCACATGTTTCCTCCCTTGCAAGTTTTTTTGTTCTTTCTTTTATTATATGGGTTCAGGAAAAAAATAGAAAATGAAAGCCGATGAGGTTGTGACAGAAGTGGTTAGCTTCAAGAAATAAGAAGAGATTTCTGAAGAAGCTACTTCTGGAACACCGTGAATCAGAGGTTGTGAAAAAGCTGTCCTGCATCAAGTCATAAGAACAACCAAACAAAAATAGCTCCTCATATTTTTCGTTTGGTTGGACTTATTACCGCAGATGCAAGCTTTTGAAGACCGCTTAAGGAAGAGGTTGTGAAAACTGCGTTATGCTTTGAGTAATAAGAGCGCTAGTCAGAAAATAGCTTTTCATATTTTCTAGGCTAGTGAGCTTATTACCCAAAACAAGGGAGGCGACATGGCTTTGTCACATCCTCTCTCCTTAGAAATTTCACTTGTGTTTTTCTTGTAAAATTCATAAATATTTTCATGAATTTTCTAATTTCTTGCCTCCCTATCGCATAGGATATATGATGAATTTATCTAAAGTTTGCAAAGGAGTTCGACAATTGAAAAAATATGGCCCGTTTTTAGCAATTTTTTTCATTGCTTTGGTATTTCTCATGCCTCATTTATTCACACATAAACTAATTTTGGGTGCTGATGCCCCCTTCCATTACAATCGGTTCTACGATGCTGCGCAACAAATCAAACATGGGGATTTCCATTATTTTCCTTCCCTTTATGGATTCCAGCAAAGCGGTAGGATCGTTAATGCCGTTTACGGCCCATTTTTTGCTTATTTACAAGGATTGATCGTGTTGCTTGCAGGTAGTTGGTTTCACTATCAGATTCTTTCAAACTTCATTCTTTATCTTATTTCAGGATTTTCTATGCTGATTTTACTGAGATATGTCAATGTTCGGAACTGGGTAAGTGTACCAGTAGCCGTTTTATTCATGAGTACGTATTCTATTCAATATTGGTCTATCAATCAAGGATTCACTAGTTGGGGGACTTGTTTCTATCCTTTATGCATGATCCCTATTGTTGATTTCGTCCTTCATAAAAAGTTTCCTGTGATCAAAGTTGCGATCTCAGTTGGACTTATGACGCAGATTCATCTGCTGTCTTCGATCATGTTAGCCTTGATGTATATTCCTTTTTATCTTTATTACTTTTTTAACCAGACTGAAAAAGGAAAAGCACTGCTTCAACTGATCAAGTCGGTCTTGCTTTATTTTGTCCTGACAGCAAATATTTGGGCAGGACTAGCTATTGTTTACAGCGGGAATAAGATTCTTCCCCCCTTTGTTAACAGAGAAATGAGTCAAAAGGCGATTGACCTAGATGGCAGTTATTGGCTTCATTACCCTAAAGCCTTTCCGATATTGATATTGTCAGGTTTTTTGCTTTTTATTTTCTTTCAACAAAAGAACACCTTGTTCCAAAAAATCGTGTTGTATACAAGTCTTGTTTTCTTTTTTCTTTCTACTAGCTTGATTCCATGGACGACATTGATCGAAAAAAATGTACCTTTTATTAGCTTAATTCAATTTCCATTTCGATTTTTCGTCCCATTTACGCTATTGCTTCTGCTTTACCTTGCCCTATCACTAAATCAATGGTCTGAGCAAAAGTGGTTCCGTCTTTTAGGTATATTGGGTATTCTTATTTTTTCTGCACAGACGATCCAAAACTTATACCAGCATCTAGAAAAGTGGGAGAATGAAACATTTGTCAGTCGACATACTTATCTCTTCGATACACCGGAAGAAGCAAGGAAAACATTCTTCAGTAAAGATATGTCTACCAGCTTATTCGTTTTCCAAAAAACCACCCCTGACTATCTCCCAATCTATAAGGAGACAAAAGACAACAAATACGACCGATATAACGAAGAAATATTAGAAAACGAAACAACTTTCATAAAAACACATCCAGGCGGTCTTTTGACAATCAAGTGGAAAAATACTGGGGACAAAACGGTTCATATCCCTGTTATCGTTTATGATCGGACTGTACTACAGCAAAATGGAAAAACATTGACTGATTATGAATTAACGGATATCGGGACCCCAATTGTGAATCAGCAAAAAGGGATCAACGAGCTCACGCTTCACTATCGAACGCCAATCTATTTCTATTTCATTCTTTCTCTTACTTTGATTGGCTGGTTTACCTTGCTGTGCTTATTTATTTATCATAGATACAAGCATCTACATGCTTAGTCAAAACGGATGATACATCCAATCAAAAAAACTCTCCGAACGGTAGGATCGATCGGAGAGTTTTATTTTGTTTAGTTTTTTTGTGTCATATTTTTGTTCGTTCATCGTCCATCTATTTCGATTTCAGCCCCATAGTGATCACTGATGATTGGGCTATCGATCCCGTCAAAAATCCGTTGATATTTTTTTACTTGTACTCCTTCAGGGACAAAAATGAAATCTATACGCAATTTTTCTGTATTTTGTTCCCAACCATCAATCTTCTTTTCCACAGTAGCAGCCTTGCCTTTTTCATTCGCGATAACATACGAATCTTGAAGAAGAAGACCACTTTCCTTTACTATATGATAACCTTCAGAATCTGCTGGATTATTGAAATCACCTAGGAAAAAAAGTGGTGCGCGTGTTTCAAAAAAGTAGTTTTCCAAGTTTTTCCACTCAAAATAAAAGCCGCTTTTTTTATCTATCCACCAAGAAAAGTGGCAGCTAGAGACAAAAATATCTTGATCATCTATCTTTGTTTTTCCAATCAAGATCTTGCGCGTCCGATAATCTTCTTTCTTTTGAGATTCGGAGACGGTGAGGACCTGACTTTCCAATGGTCTTTTCGTAAGCAGCGCATTTCCTTCTTCATATTTATCATAACCGATGTGGCTCATTTCCCAACTCCAAAAATACTCTTTTCCTTGTTCTTTTAAAAGCTGGACTAAACAGTAGGCAAAATTATCTTTGCGGATAGGAACTTGATTCTCTACTGGACAGAACTTCATTAGTTTTGCAGGGTCTGCTTCTTCAGATTCCAGCAATTGGTTGATTTCTTGTAAAGCGATCACTTCATAATCTTCTAACAGGATCTTCTCTGCTAATTCCTGTAATTTTTTCTCTGGTTCTGGCTCAAGCCAGCTATGTGTGTTCAATGTCATGAATTTCATGGTTCTTCTCCTTCTTTTCATTTCGAAACAAAAGGGGTTGTGACAAAATTTTGTCACAACCTCCCCAGTAAACAGTGTTCAATCAGCTGACCTTCGGTATTAGCTCAAAAACGACAAAATATGAGGAGCTATTTTTCCGTTTTGCCTCTCTAATACTCAGGTCAGGGCGCTGATTTCACAACCTCCCCTTATATTTTAATGGAGCCGATCACTTTACCAGCTGCCACTGTCCCTACTTGCTTGATCACTACTTCTTCCACTTTATCATTCGTAAATACGATCATGATCGTTGGATCTTTTTCTTCGTTTTGGATCACCTCAAGATTCATCTCAGCTAATTTCGTTCCTGTTCCTACTTCTTGTCCTTCTTTGACAGCAATCTCAAAAGCTGACTGATTCATTTGGACTGTATCAATCCCCATATGGATCAAAACTTCGACGCCATCTTTCGTTTCTAGCCCAATTGCATGTTTGCTAGGGAAAATACTTGTAACTTTTCCAGCGATCGGCGCAACAACTTCTCTTGACGTTGGAATAACAGCAAAGCCATCACCCATCATTTTTTGTGAGAATACTGGATCTTTTACTTCAGCTAATGGAATCACTTCCCCAGAAGCTGCGGAAACTAGTTCTTGTTCTATACCTAAGTAATGCTTACTATCTGCTTGTCCATTTCCTGTAGAAACCATTTGCGGCTCTGGAATCTCTGCTCCTGATTGCAACAAATCTTCGATATCTGATTTCAAGACATCTGCTTTTGGTCCATAAACTGCTTGGACTCCATTGTCTTTGACGATTAGCCCCATTGCTCCTGCTCGTTTCCAGGCTTCTTCAGTCCCAACTTTTTCCCGATCGTTTACACTTACACGTAAACGAGTCATACAGGCATCGACATCTTTGATATTTTCTTTTCCGCCCAACAAATGAATGATCTGGACCACTTGCTGATCTGCTGTTCCTGTTCCACTGTTAGATACAGTGGTTTCTTCACTGTCATTGTCATAATTTCCGTTACGCCCAGGTGTAGCAAAGTTGAATTTTTTGATTAAGAAATTTGCTAAGAAATAAGTAACAACACCAAAAACGATTACACATAACACGAAGTTGATAAGATCTGCACCTAGACCCGCTTTGATAGCTAACGGTGTCCGCGTCAGCAATTCGATATTTCCAAATGAATGGACCCGCAATGGTAAAATGTCTGCCATTGCAAATGCCACTCCCTGAATGACTGAATAAATGGCATATAATGGTACAGCCGCAAACATGAACATGAACTCCAATGGTTCTGTTACACCTGTTAGAAAGACAGCTAACGCTGCTGAAAAATACATTGATTTATATCTTGCTTTCTTATCAGGATCGACATTACGGTACATCGCAAATGCCATCCCCATCAAAATACCCGAAGAACCAATCATTTGTCCTACTTTGAAACGGGCCGGTGTCCAGTTATGCAGCACAAATTCATATTGCGCCATATCCCCTGCACCTCTAAGATTCACTAAATCAGTGGCCCAAGCTAACCATAACGGATCTTGTCCAAAAACTTGTGTTCCTGCCTGTGCACCTGATAGAATCTCGTACGATCCGCCAAGCTGTGTATAGTTGATAGGAATCGTCAGCATATGATGCAATCCGAACGGTAATAGCAAACGTTCCAATGTACCAAATAAAAACGGTGCTAGAATCGGTGCGCTTTCCTGGGATTCTGCAATCCATAAACCAAAATTATTGATTCCGGCCTGTACGTTTGGCCACACAACAGCAAGAATCAATGCCACAATCGTTGACCATAAGATAACGACAAACGGAACAAAGCGCTTTCCATTGAAGAAAGACAAAGCATCCGGCAATTTTCTATAATTATAGTACTTATTATAAGCCATTGCCCCGACAAAACCAGCGATGATCCCTACAAATACACCCATATTCAAAGCTGGTGCTTCCAACACACTTGTAAAGAACCCTTTAACCATAATCTTCGTACCGAAAAGAGTGTGAGTAAACGCGTCTTCATTCGCAAGCATGTCGCTTGTGACACCAAAGATGGCCCCAGTGATCCGATTGATCAGAATAAATGAGATCCCAGCAGCAAATGCCCCACCTGCTCGTTCTTTTGCCCAACTTCCTCCTATTGCTAAAGCAAATAAAATATGAAGATTACCAATAATTGCCCAACCAATATTTTCTATTACTCCGCCCGTTGTAACAAGCGGCGTCCACTCAGGATTGATCAAAGGAATTGATTTCCCTATACTGATCATCAATCCAGCTGCCGGCATCACTGCCACCACAACCATTAAAGCCTTTCCAAATTTTTGCCAAAACTCAAAACTAAATATCTTTTTCATTCCGTTTAGCTCCTTTACGCAATCGGTTTCGTTAAATGTATTATAGCGTACGTTTTCTTTTTTGTAAATGCTTTATTTTTCATTCTTCTGTCTATACCATTCTTCAAAACCTATAGTACATAAGTTTCCTTCTATAAATAGCTCGAAAAAAATTTATTTTTATGCTTTTTTCTTTGAAATATTTCTTATTGTCTATTGACTTGCGCAATCGGTTGCGTTTATTATGAACGTATAAAACAGCTCATTAGGAGGAGAACAATGAAACAGATCAAACGACTATTTGCTATTGATCCATGGAAAATCAGCACGACCCAATTAGATAAAAAAAATCTTCGACTGCAAGAATCTCTGACAAGTATTGGAAACGGTTATATGGGGATGCGTGGGAACTTTGAGGAAACTTACTCAGGGGATCACCATCAAGGTACTTATTTGGCAGGTGTCTGGTATCCTGATAAGACACGTGTCGGCTGGTGGAAAAACGGTTATCCAGAGTACTTTGGAAAAGTGATCAATGCCTTGAACTTTATCGCAATAGATATTTCGATCAACGATCAACTGATCGACTTGGCTTCTTTGGAACCAGAAGATTTTTATTGGGAACTAGATATGAAAAACGGTGTGCTATCTCGTACATTCACAATCACTACTTCTACTAATAAAGTACGTATTTCATTTGAACGTTTTTTGAGCATTATCAAAAAAGAAGCAGCTTACATCCATTTGACTATAGAAATGCTTGAAGGTAATGGAACAGTCGACCTCGTATCGAAATTGGATGGAAATGTCCAAAACGAAGACAGCAACTATGATGAACATTTTTGGAATGAGATCGATCGTGGAACCATAGAAGAAATCGGCTATTTGACAACTAAAACTATTCCAAATAACTTTGGGATCGAACAATTCACTGTTACTGCAGCAATGCGTCATTTCGTTAACGGAAAAGCAGTCGTTCCTGACTATCACGAAGATACTTTAGCCTTACATGGTTGCCTGTCTGCTGAATTATCTCAAGGCGAGACATGGACAGTAGAGAAAGAAATCATCGTTCTTACTAGTCGAGATATCCCAGAAGCGCAGCAAGCAGAAAAAGCCCTCTCAGAATTAGCAAATCAGACAAACAATTATATCCAAGCAAAAGAAGAACAAACAGCGGCTTGGGCAGAACGATGGAAGCTTGCCGATGTGGTCATCGAAGGAGACGAAGAAGCACAGCAAGGTATTCGCTTCAATTTGTTCCAACTATTCTCTACTTACTACGGCGAAGATGAACGATTGAATATTGGACCCAAAGGATTCACAGGAGAAAAATACGGCGGTGCCACTTACTGGGATACAGAAGCGTATGCAGTCCCTCTTTATCTCGCTTTAGCCAAACCCGAAGTAACTAAGAATCTTCTGAAATACCGGCATAACCAGCTGCCGCAAGCGATCCACAACGCTCAGCAGCAAGGATTAAAAGGCGCGCTTTATCCTATGGTCACCTTCACTGGCGTCGAATGTCATAACGAGTGGGAAATCACTTTCGAGGAGATTCACCGAAATGGTGCAATCGCCTATGCAATCTACAATTACACGAATTACACCGGTGATACAGAATATTTGAAAAATGAAGGTCTAGAAGTTTTAGCAGAAATCGCCCGCTTCTGGGCAGACCGTGTCCATTTTTCAAAACGAGCAAATAAATACATGATCCACGGAGTGACTGGACCAAATGAATATGAAAACAACATCAATAACAATTGGTATACAAATACGATCGCAGCTTGGGTCTTGCGTTACACGCGAGAAAATTATTTAACTTATCAAAAAGAAGCTGCTATCACTATCAGCGAAGAAGAACTAGCCAAATGGAAAGATATCGCAGAGAACATGTACTTCCCAGTGGACGAAGAATTGGGGATCTTTGTCCAGCATGACACATTCTTAGATAAAGATCTCATGCCTGTATCCGATATTCCCACAAGCGATCTTCCTCTGAACCAGCATTGGTCTTGGGACAAAATCCTTAGATCTTGCTTCATCAAGCAGGCAGATGTATTACAGGGGATTTATTTCTTCAACGATACTTTTACAAAAGAAGAAAAACAAAAAAACTTTGATTTCTATGAACCAATGACTGTCCATGAGTCTTCCCTTTCACCAAGTATCCATTCGATTTTAGCAGCAGAATTAGGAATGGAAAACAAAGCTGTAGAAATGTACCAACGAACAGCTCGCTTGGATTTGGATAATTACAATAACGACACAGAAGACGGCTTGCACATCACTTCCATGACTGGCAGCTGGTTGTCGATCGTCCAAGGATTCGCTCAAATGAAAACCGCCCATGATCAATTGAAATTCGCACCATTTCTGCCAAAAACCTGGAATGCTTATTCTTTCCATATCAATTATCGCGGACGTTTATTATTCATCTCAGTTACAGACGAACAAGTTACTTTCGAGTTATTAGAAGGTATGCCTCTGGAACTTTTCGTCTATGAACAGTCTTACACTTTAGAAGATCGCCTAGAAATAACGCTAAGAAAGGAGGAAGCAAATGTTTAAAGGGGTATTGTTCGATTTAGACGGCGTCATTACCGATACTGCCGAATTCCATTATCGTGCTTGGCGAAAGCTTGGTCAGGAAATCGGCATTACGATCGACCGTACATTCAACGAACAGCTAAAAGGCGTTAGCCGAGAAGACTCTCTCTCTTTGCTTTTAGCTTATGGCGGAAAAGAACACTCTTTTTCAAAGGAAGAATTTGCAGAATTAGCAAAAAGAAAAAATGATTATTATTTAGAGATGATCCAGACGATCGAACCAAAAGATGTCTTCCCTGGAGTCGTCCCTTTACTAGATTCTTTAAAAAAAGAAAAAATCAAGATCGCTCTTGCTTCTGCAAGTAAAAATGGGCCTTTCCTACTTGAAAAAATGGGTCTCACACCTTACTTTGACGCTATTGCCGACCCGGCAGAAGCAGCAAACGGAAAACCTGCGCCAGATATCTTTCTCCTTGCAGCAAAAGCTGTCGGACTAAAAGCAGAAGAATGTATCGGGATCGAAGACGCGCAAGCTGGTATCCAAGCCATCCTCTCAAGTGGTGCTCAACCAATTGGCGTGGGACGTGCTGAAGACCTTGGAGAGGAGATCCCGCTTGTCCCTGATACGACTTTTCTTACGATCGATTACTTGAAAGAAAAGTGGCATGACCATGGATAATCCAGAAATCTCCGTCGTACCAGTTCCAGAGACTGAAATAAAGAAAATCACGTTGAAGAACGACTATTTAGAAGTCGTTCTTCTCAACTATGGTGCCCGCCTGCATCAAATCTTCGCGCCAGACAAAGAAGGAAAATCAGAAAATATTTTATTGTCTTACGATCGTTTCGAAGATGTTCTAACAGATAAAAGCTTTTTTGGCGCAATTGTCGGACCTGTAGCTGGAAGGATCCGAGATGCTTCTTGGGGTGAGCATAGATTGGAAAAAAACTGCGGATCACACCATATCCACGGTGGCACGAAAGGCTGGTCTTTCCAGTATTGGGAAGTAGAAGTTTTCAAAACTCCTTCATCAATAGGCGTGGTCTTTTACTTAAAAGATGAATTTTCTACCTATCCAGGACCAATCACTGCTACGATCACTTACCGTTTGACAAAAAACGAGTTAGAGATGACGACCTCTGCCAGTAGCCTGGTCGAAACCATCTGCAATCCGACCAATCATGCCTACTTCAACCTTTCAGGAAATGGAAAAAGAGACATCTATGACCATCAGTTAACAGTCTTCTTAGATGGTATCCTTGAATTAGATCAAGAAAAACTACCTACTGGAAATTGGACGAAAAAAGAAGACCTGCCCATCGACTTTAGAAAATCTCCAACACTGCAAGAAATCCTTGCTTGTTATCCAGCTGGACTAGATGATGTATTTCTTTTGCATCATCCTAGGCTTTCCAGAACTTCCTTACAATTATTCGAGAAGCATTCTGGTCGTCAAATGACTATAGCAACTTCCAATAAAAGTATGGTATTATTTTCTACGACTGGATTTGAAGCTGATTTCTCTGTCAACGGAAAACAGATGCATTCAAACTACGGATTAGCAATCGAACCGCAAGAAATCCCTGATATCGTTCATTTCCCCAACTTTGGATCGATCAACCTCTATCCTGGTCAAGAACGGATCAGTCAGACGATTTATCGGTTCTCTGCACAATAACAAGAGAAAGGTGTTTTTATCATGGCTATTACCGTAAAAGATGTGGCGAAAAAAGCCGGTGTTGCTACCTCGACCGTCTCTCGTGTTATCAATGATCATCCTAGTATTTCCGAGGCAACAAAGAAGAAAGTCCGAAAAATCATGGATGAACTAGGTTATGTTCCTAACATGACTGCCCGCAATCTAGGAAAACGCATTTCCAGTGCCATCGGCGTGATCTTACCTCCTCTTGATTCAAAAGAGCGGATCGGGAATCCCTTTTATCTTGAGATCATGGAAGCAATCAACGAAGAAGCGCGGAATTATGATATGACGACAGCGATTGCTACTGCTAAAAATTTTGATTTACTGTTAGAGAACGTCCAGCGTATGCATCTACAAAAACAAGTAGATGGTTTTATTCTAGTGTATTCAGATAGTCAAGACCCTGTCATTGATTATTTATACCAAAACCATATCCCTTTCACTTTGATCGGACAGCCTTATCATCACGAAAACGAAATCGTTTATGTAGATAATGACAACCAACTTCTAGGCAAACAAGCAACAGAATTTTTGATTCAGAACGGACATAAGAATATCCTATTCGTGACGAATACGACTCATGAGAGTTTGTATTTCGAACGATATTTCGGTTATCAAAAAGCGATGATGATGGCTGATCTTCCTGCGTTTTCCAGTGTAGTACTGGAACATACAGAAGATTATCTGACCTTTGAGAAAACGTTGAAAGAAAACGAAGCCACAGCATTGGTAGTCATTGACGATATCTTCGCCCTTCGCACGATGCAGTTGGCACAAATGTATGGTTATGTCATTCCAGAGACACTTTCTGTCATTAGCTTCAACAACTCGATCTTCTCAACATTGACACATCCTTACCTTACAAGCATCGATATCGATATCTCCGAATTAGGACGTGTCGCTATGCAAAAACTGCGTGAACTGATTCATGAAGAATTAAGTAGCGGCGTACGTTTGGTCATCCCTCATCGCTTGATCAAAAGAGAGACAGTCGTTCCTTTAGAAAGCACGAAACTTAGTTAAATCACTGAATTTGCTGACCATTTATCCTATGGTCAGTTTTTTACATAAAATATGTTATTTCTATAAGTTTGAAAAGAAAACATTAAATAACATTAATATTAAAATAAATAAATCTATCCCTTCTTTTTCTTTATCAGTTATGCGAACGATTATGCGTCCAAAACAAACGATTATTTGACATAACTACTGTCTTCCATGAGAATACACGAAGGAAACACCAATAATATAAAAAACATTTTTTTAAATTGATTTTTTCTATTACGCCTTGTATTCTTTTGTTTTTTCAAGAATAATTAAATGTGTAAGCGAATACGAATGAACGGAGGTGCAAAAGACCCCCTTGTCGATCAGCCGCACGTGTTCTTGAAAGGAGAAAACATGAAAAAACTCACTCATTTGTTTTTTGTTGTGTTGACACTTCTGCCATTTGCTGCCACGCCTGTCCAAACGCACGCCCAAGAAACGTATACGATTAAAGCAGAACAACATGCGACGACCGAAGTTGTTCCTGAACTCCCGTCTATCTCTCGTATCCCTGTCACTACCCAAGAACCAGATCCGCACAACGCAGCATTGGTTCCTTTAACCGGTGGCGTCAGTTTCTCCTCTTTTCTCTCTCCTTTTTCTGCTGTTGGTGCTACATTAAGTTCTGCATTGGTTTCCCTCCCTGCTTCTGCTGCAGTAGTTTCTGCTATCCTAGGAGCAGGACTTGGTTATAGTTTTTACCAATTAGGTTCCTCCTTAGGCGTCGCCACTGCAGACTTACTCAAAACGAATGCGAGCTTGTATGAATTATCTTCCAATAATCCTGCCCTGCAACAAGAATTGGCCGCTTTTGCCACTTCGGGAATTGATTCTACTACTAGTACCTATAATTTCTCGCAAGGTCTGCAAAAAAGATACGCGCAAGACGTGACCAGTCATGCATTGATGCGGGAATATTTGACAGGAACAACGGATCATAGTGCTTATCGCTTTTCGATCAATGACCATCCGGCTTTTCGTAAACTGATCTCTTATGGTTCTCTTTCTACTGAAACGGCTCGGACTGGCGTGATCGGACGTGATGCCTCGGTAGCTGATCGAATGTTCATCGAAGATCAATTCTTCTTACTGGAAATGGTTCGTGTCATGGAAACTCGAGTCGGCAGTGATACAACATTACTAACGATCTCCGGTCACAATTATGGCCATCGGGGTAGTCACGGTTCCTTTGTCCATGAAGTCGAATTAAGTGTCCCGATGTCTGTCTTGATGAGCCAGATCGCGACTCAAGAAGACTTTCTGGAATACATCCAGCAAAACACCACTTTTGAATTTGGGGTGATCGAAACACCCTCAAGAGAAGTCGCTGTCCAGACGGCTCAGCAAATGGCGCAAGCCTATCATACACGCACTGCCGATATACAAAAGAACTTAGCGGAAGTCTTGGCACCGACTGAAAACGGATTGAGCTTCGATCCTTCTGGTATAATCGCTACCTTATACGGACAAACGGTTGTCCTTGATGCAACAGGAAAGTTCGTGTACGCTGACACTCGAGTAGCCGTTCCAGAATACCAGTGGGGGGCGATCGATTTTGCTTACAGTGAAGCAGCCATCCCAATAGATGACTCGATCACGATCGATGGGCGAAGAGGTGTATTAGATGAAGAAACTGGAGACATCGTAGAAGATGGAACAGGTAAAACATTAGTTGAAGGCGCAATGGGCGCTGCATGGAATGCGTTGAGTCTAGCTCGCGTCCTTGAAGCAATCAAAAACTTCAAAGGGGATGACGATGATGACGATGAATTCGAATGGTATTCCCCTCTTGATTTGTACTATGACGAATGGTATGCAGACGGCGGGAAAGGGCATACGATGGAACGGCATGTGGGACAGACTGCGGATGCCCTACAAGCCCGATTAAAAGAAATAACCTATTCCGCTGCCTTCCATACTACGGAACAAGCTTTGATATTTATCAACTGCGCGATCTATACTGCCAATAAAAAATACTTAGAGGGTACGATCAAGTTACCTCTAGGTGATTGTTCTTTACAAGATGGTAATCGTGTAATCTATCGATCGTATAAATCGATTGCTCTTGGAAAGACATTAGGGTGGGGATTTTATAGATTAAACCTTGACAACTATATTCAATACGACTCGATCTATTACGCTAAAGTAGTTATTCAAAGAATGCCCAACATCGTATGGAAAAAACGAAAGTATTATATCCTAACCGCTTATCCTGACTTACGAAGAACTGTAAAAGAGGAGCCGCCAAGGGCGGCTCCTTCCTCTTCAAAATTTTTATTTATTTTTAGCCTGAAAAAATCAAATCATCACTAAACTAGCATCAAAAACAGTGAATCGCTTTCTCTTTTCGTCATACACTGACCACACATAAGCACCATCCCAATAACGACCATTATTATAATAATTCGTAAATTCATTATTCCAAAGGTAAATATGCAGATGATCTTTATCTGGGAAAAGACGATCATTCAACTGGTTAAATTCTTCCTCCGTTCCTTCTGCTCCTTGAGTTGCTTCAAGAAAAGAAGCCCGATAAATACTATCTTCTGCCCAGAATGATTCAGGTGTGATCCTTTCCGCCTTCATCATTTCTTTATTCACATAAATAGGATACTTTTTCATCTTGTCAAAAAATTGGATATCCGTATAGTTGATTTTTTCTTCTCTGAATTCGTAAAGTTTCTGTGTATATATTTTTTTAGAAACTATAAGCCCTTCTTTGATTCGCCATGACCAACCAGCACACAATCTGCTTGAGTAATTGAGAAATTCTAAAACTGCCTCCTGATGACTATTTAGCCCGTCATATTCTTCTTCCTTGAAAAAAGCATACCGTAACACAGTCCAAGCACGCTCCAAATAAAAATCAATACTTTCTTTTTCTAATAATTCCATCTTTTCTCTCCTTTTGTTCTTCTAACGGCACTCCTGATACACTAACAAATCTACCCCTTTCATCTGCTACGTCAATACATGTTTCTCTCGAATTTTATCTATCCATTTTTATTTTATCGCAACTATCAAAGCTTCTATTCCTATTATTTCTTTTTGAAGAAAAGATAGTTTTCAATCGTATAAATCGCCAGTTTCGCAAAAAAGGCTGTGACAAAAATAGTCACAACCTTTTGATCTTTTCTTCAATTTTTCACATGTCGGCGATTCAATAAAAAACCGCCTATTATTGTAAAGACAGGAGCAAGGATCGAGAAAAAAGCGAATGGCAAGTAATGCAACGCGCTAACTTTCATCGTCCCCATAATGAATGTGCCGCTAACTCCCCACGGTACAAGAGAATTGACGGTTGCTCCTGAATCTGCTAGCGTCCGTGTCAAATAGTTTTTTGATAAGCCAACCTCATCAAAGGAGCGTTTGAATGTTTCTCCTGGAAGAATGATGGACAAGTACTGCTCTCCAACGATCAGATTGACTCCGATACAACTCAAGGCAGTAAACCCGACTAAACGAGAAGGTCGATCCATCTTTTCTTTTAATTCTTGCACGATGGTCTCAACAATCAAATATTTGATCAATAAACCACCTAATGCCAATGCCAGTAAAATCAAACTGGCTGAGCCCAACATACTCATGATACCGCCTCGAGAAAGCAGTTCATCTAGCTTAGGATCAGGTGTATGCGCGACATAACCATTCATCAAGATGTCTGCTGCTTTTCCAATTGTCAAACTTTTCTCATGGATAAAGGAAAGAACGAGGGCGGCTGTCGATCCTGCTAATAATGTAGGGATAGCTGGAATTTTTTTGATTGCCCCGCCAAATAAAATAACTAACGGAATCAATGTCCAAGGAGAGATCCAAAAGCTTGCTTTCATATTTTGGATCATTTCATTGATACTGGCTAGGTCGGCTGAATGACTGTTCTGTCCTAATATCGTATAAAAAAGCAACGAAAGGACGAATGCCGGAAAATCCGTATAACGCATACCAGCGATATGTTCGAATAGATTGACTCCACCGATACCAGCTGCCAAGTTCGTCGTATCCGATAAAGGCGAGCAGTTATTCCCTAAAAATGCACCAGAAACGACCGCACCTGTAGTCATTGCATCGTTGAATCCAAGCAAATGTCCGATTCCCAAAAAAGCAATCCCAATCGTCGAAATCGTTGTAAATGAACTGCCGACTGTCACTCCGACAATTGCACAAACAAGAAATGCTGTCGGCAAAAAGAAACGTACAGAGACAAGTTTGAAACCATAAACCATGATCGTAGGGATGGTTCCAGATAGAATCCAAGAGGCAACCAAGACGCCAATCAAAAGAAAAATCAGGATTGGGATGATCCCCGGAGTGATTCCTTTGACGATCCCGTCATGGATCTCATCCCATGAGAACTTTTTAAATCTGCCATAAAACAACAAGCACATGAAAGCTGCAAGGATCGGGATATGTGGCGAGAGTTGGAATCCGATGATCAGTACTCCTAGGAGTGCCAACAACACGATCAATACAGCGATACTTTCTTTTAAAGAAATATTTTTATTCATCGTCGATCTCCTATTTCAAATGAAAAGGCCCTGCCATGAAAAAACTATTCACTTGGCAGGACCTCCTACTAAATCAGCGACAGATCGTCGGCTGAAAGACTTATTTTTTTATTTTTCTTCTAAACTTTTTTCTACCTCAATCCCCCAAGAATCTTTCTTGAAGTGATTGATGATCAATGGAATAACGAACATGACCACTGTGATAGCTGCTACTAATAATGCATCACTCAATGTCGCTGTACCTAATGTAGCAAATACGACAACGATGATAGAGAAGATCAGCATGCAGCTGACTACCCAAGCTAAGCCGTTTCCGTTTTTACCAATTCGGTAAGGGCGTTCGAATTCTGGATGTTTCTTACGCATTTTAAGCAATGAAACAGCAATCAAAATGTACACGATACAATAAATAACAGTTGTAGCATTTGTAAGTGTCAAGAATACAGCACTTACGTCATCCATTACACCATAAAGCAAAGCAAATAATGAAATAACGATTGATTGTGTTAGAACGACATTTCTAGATACGCCGTATTTGTTTTCTTTATGGAATCCGAATTTTGGTGGAAGGAATCCTTCACGAGCTACTTGGATGATTGTTTTTGATGGTCCAGTAACCCAAGCTGATAATTGTAAAAGCACACCAATAAATACCATGAAGCTGAAGATATTTCCGATCACTTCTGGTAAGCCTAGGATTTGGCAATCAATCAAGATTGGCTGCGTGATATTTGCTAATTCCATTTTTCCATCTGGTACGACATTGGCAACAAGCATCGCATTGATGACATTCAATAAAACTAATCCGATCAAAGCGATAAATACGCCTTTTGTATAATTTTTTGTTGCGTCTTTCAAACGAGGCATGTAAACAGAACTCATTTCGATCCCAACAAAAATAAATGTGATACCAGCTAAGTATTTCAATGAATCAATATGTTCCAAGTCAGGGAAAGCTTTTGACCATGAAAAGTCACCTAGATAGCCGTTTGAGACTAGTCCGACTTTGAAGGCTGCCAAAACACCTAAAACGAACATGATGACTACTGGGATATATACCCCTAGCCATACACCGATGTTCCCGCCGACTTTTGCCATATCGAATTTCAAGTTCAAGATCGTGATGATCCAGTAAATAACTAAAATACAACCTAAAACGAACCAATGATTATTGCCAAGTTCTACATTACCAAATGTGTTTCCTAACAATGGTCCTAAAGTAGAAGCGACCATTACCATACCTGGGAACATTTGCACCCATAATAGCCATGCAACGACAAATCCCCATTTGCTGCCCAGTGCTGTTTTTACCCATAACTGAGGACCGCCTTCTTGAGGAAGCATCGTTGAAAGTTCACCGGAAACCATTGATATCGGACCGGCAAAAAACAAAACTGCAAAAATTGAATAAAAAATCAATGTCCAACCGACTGCGGCTAACGTAGGAATACTCCGAACCGTTGCACACAGTGCCATTGTCAGACCGATAAAGGTCCCAAGACCCATTTTACTTACTTCAGATTTACTCACCGTTGACACTCTCCTTGATTTTTTGGATAAAATAACGGTGTCTTTGAAGTAGTTTCAGCAATAAACGAAACAATTCAGCGAATATTTGAGGGGATTCTTTGAGTCTATTGCTTGAAGGAGCTCTTCAAAGACAACCTCAAAACAAAGGGATCGAAGAGCTTAGGTCACCCCTTGCTCTTCAGATCCAAACATGCGTCAGAAACAGTTAGCATTCAAGCTGTTTTCTAACATGATTACCTTGCTTATTTTGCTTCGCTTGCCAATAATTGGTCTGCGTAGATTTTTTCCAATTTTTCTTGAAGAGCTGCTTTGATTTTTTCAGCATATTCTTCAAAGTGTTCTTCTTTGTTCATGTATGGTGTCATTACGCTGGCACGCAATACAGTTACTTTTCCGGCACGGTTCCATTCTTCATCTGAGAATCCTAGTTGGTTCACGAATTGCAATGGGCTGTTGCCATAGTCTGGGATAGCAAAGTCAGTATGTGAAGTTAAGAATTCATTACCGTAAATGCTTCCTTTCACGTATGAAGAATAATCATATACGTCATGGTTCAATTTATTCATCGCAACTAAATCGTCGTTGCCTTTTTCTTTGAATACGTAGTCTACCATGTTGAAATCTGGATAAGTTAATGGATGAACTTCGATTTCTTTGTCACCTACTTTGAATGACAAGTCATTCAAGAAGTTGTAGAAACGGTGTGCCCCTTCGATTGATGCACCCATCAATTTACCGTATCCTGTGACATTCAAAGGTAAGACATGGTGTGCTGCCCAAACGCTGGCTGCTGTTGCCCCTGCTTTTGAACCTTCCAAGATATACGCTCCAAGTAATGCTGGGATATCTGCACCTTTTTCAAATACATATGTTGCGAAGTAAGAGATAACGTCTCTCATGCGGATATCTTTGATGACGATACCACCGGCAGAATATGGAACATAGCCCATTTTATGTGGGTCGATCGTTACAGATTCTGCTTCTTCGATTGCTTTATATGCACTGTGTACTTCTTCTAAGATATAATCTTTGTTTTCTGTAAAGACGTTGTATTTGTAATGAACATCTTTTAAATCTTCGAATGGAATGAAGTTGTTGTCTTCGTCTAAGAAAATCGCACGACCGTATCCGCCATAAGCAGCATCTACATGCAAGTAGAAGTAAATACCGTCTTTTTCTAATACGCGACGCAATGCAACGATTTTATCGATACCGTCGATTGCTCCTTCTTCTGTTGATCCTACAACACCGACTACACCTAAGATTGGTGTTTTTTCAGCTGCTAGACCACGAAC
The DNA here is from genome assembly GCF_040887565.1 of Enterococcus sp. C46. NCBI lineage: Bacteria > Bacillati > Bacillota > Bacilli > Lactobacillales > Enterococcaceae > Enterococcus > Enterococcus sp. C46. The sequence continues at coordinate 429,377 of NZ_JBFOGA010000002.1, read as the reverse complement.
GATTTTTTCAAGTTCGTTGATGTCCATGCGGTAGTTATGGTCAACTGGCACTGGAATTACTTGGTCTAAACCGATACCGATGATGTCGGCAGCTTTTAGCCATGAATAGTGTTTTGTTTGTGGAACCAACCATTTTCCTAATTTTTCTAAATGTTTTCCGCTACGTGCTGAGTGAGCTTTGATTTCGTCGATTTTTTCTGGAACACTGTCTAACAAGTTCATGATTTCTTCTGTTGACAAGTTCATCAATTCCCAATCGCTTTTTCCAGCAACTAGTTCAGGTGTCACTTCTTTCATAGCAAGTGGCAATGATTTGATGTTGCGGGCATACCAAAGTCCTTCTAAGTTTGCTAAAGAACCATCAGCAACGATGTGTCCCCAGCCATCTTTATAGCTCATTAATTTTGCAAATTCCATGCCTACTTCTTCTTCCATTTGGCTTGTTGCAGGAGAAGATTCGTAAGCAACGTTATTACCATTCCATAGCATAGCAAAATTGTACGCTAGTAAAGATGGCATCAATGTTTCAGAGTTCATATGACCCCAGTAGCGTCCGGCATTATGCCAAGGAACGGAATGGGTACGCATCCGCGCTGAAATTTCTGATAGAACATCTTTTGTTTTATTCACAGTGTGTTCAAAACTAGCACTGCTTTTTTCTTCTGGCGTAATGATAGGCATGTCTTGAGGCATGTAGTTTTGACGCCAGCCTAAATGTTCGTCCACCAATTCATTCAACAAAGCTTTATAGATTTGGCCGTTCTCAGCTTTGTCCCCAATGAATAGGGCATTTAGGTTTAGATCTTTCGACAATGATTCACTCATAGTGAAACCCTCCTAAAAAAAATATTTAAATTTTGTCGAGCCCTACATTACACCTGTTCTCCTATTCTGTAAACTAAGCTTTCGACCGTTTTTTAATCGTATTTTAATATGTATCAATTATTCGAATTGTTCGCACTTTTGAAATAATTAAAAAAAACGAGGGAATTTACAAAAGTAAACTCCCTCGCAAAGATTGTATTAACGACAACCAGCGTTCTATTTTAGGATGGGTTTCAAAATTGGAATGTTGTAATAGTATTTCCCTTTTTCAAGGCAAAAACTTACTAAATTCTAATCAATTACTTTGGCCAAAAAGTAATTTTTCTTACCTTTTCGAATAACCACAAACTTACCATCGAATTCATCGGATGGATTTATGACAAAATTTAAATCGGTAACGCGGTCACCGTTAATACTTATAGCTCCGTTTGAAACATCTTCCCGTGCCTGACGTTTAGATGGTTCAATTTTTGTGGAAACAAGTAGCTCCACGATATTTTCAGGTGTGCTTGAAATTTCAACGTTCGGCATTTTACCGAATCCTTGCGCGATTTCTTCCGCATTTAGTTCTTTAATATTTCCAGAGAACAATGCTTGCGTTATTTTTTGCGCTTCTTTCAAGTCTTCTTCACTATGCACAAATCTTGTAACTTCTTCTGCCAAACGGCGTTGTGCTTCACGTTTCTCAGGTTCTGTCTCTACTTTTTTCGCTAATTCTTCAATTTCTTCTTGAGATAAGAACGTAAAGAATTTCAAGTATTTCACTACATCACGATCATCTTGATTCAACCAGAATTGGTAGAATTCAAATGGTGAAGTTTTCTTAGGATCAAGCCAAATGGCACCGCCTGCGGTTTTTCCGAATTTCGTTCCGTCCGCTTTCAACATCAATGGAATCGTTAAACCGAACGCTTCTGCTTCTGGTCCTTCTAATTTTCGGATCAGGTCTAAACCAGCTGTGATATTTCCCCATTGGTCTGCTCCACCGATTTGTAGTTGTACATCGTATGTTTTATGCAGATGTAAAAAGTCGATGGATTGCAGGATTTGGTAAGTGAATTCTGTGAATGAGATCCCTACTTCCAAACGGCTGGCAACGATATCTTTTGCTAACATCGTGTTGATGTTGAAGTTTTTACCGTAGTCTCTCAAAAATTCAAGTAAAGAGATTTTTGATAACCAGTCGTAGTTGTTCACAAATGTGATATTTGCGTCTTTACCAAACAATTTTCTCATTTGATTGGAAAGTGCATCCACGTTATGTTGTACTTGTTCCATCGTTTGCAACACACGTTCTGTTTTACGGCCGCTTGGGTCGCCGATTGTTCCTGTTCCGCCGCCAATCAGAATATATGGATGATGGCCTGCCAATTGGAATCTTTTCATCATCATAAATGGGATCAAATGTCCGATATGCATCGAATCACCAGTTGGATCAACGCCGCAATAAAGTGAAATGCTCTTTTCTTCAACGAGCTCGCGAAGTCTTTCTTCGTTTGTTTGCTGATTAATGGCGTCGCGCCAAGTTAATTCATCAATAATATTCATTTTACTGACCTCCGTGTAGTTTTTTTATGAAAGCAGGAACCTGCTAGCATGCGTCATTAAGTATTTCTTCGGGATGGAAAATAAAAAAAGTCCCTTGGCATATAGCCAAGGGACGAAATCTCGCGGTACCACCCAATTTGTATGTCTAGATATCCAACATACCTCTCGAACATTTAACGCTGTCGCGTGGCAATCACTGCCAGAGACTCCTGAAATGTAATTCGCTTTAAAGCATGTACTGGTTTGCAGCAACCACCAGCTTTCTGAAACATTGGCTTTAACAACTACTTCGTTTCAATCTTCGTCTTGTTATTATTAATATGTGTCTATCATAGAGCGCAACTTTTTCTTTGTCAACAGAAAAAGGATATTTTTTTTAAATTCCTCATTTTTTCTTTTTTGAATCCGCTCTAATCCCGAACATTTTATTTTCAACTATTGTTAAAAGAAACTATTTTTTCTGTATTTTTTCTGCAATTTATCGAGAAGTCACTTTACTTTTCCTCTTATTCTTTCTTCGTTACAATGAAGAACGGGACGAGTAAAAAAATGAAAAAGTAAGGGACGAGGTATATGGAAAAAAAGCAAAAAATTATTTTAGGAGCCACTTCTGCTTTAACTGTCGTTATTTTAATTTTAAGTCTTTTTTTTGTCATCCGAGCATACACAAAAAAAGAACCGATTATTCATGAAAAAAAAATAACAGAAAAGACAAAAGAGCCAATGGATGATAAGCAACAGCTAGTGACTCAAGCAAAAAATCTGGCACAAAGCTATGATTATGACCAAGCGATTGCTTTATTGGAGAAAAACAGTAAAAACGGATCTGCGGAAACACAGCAGCTTCTTCAAACACTGAAAAAGGAGAAAGAACAACTAATTGACTGGTCTGATCCTACTCAGATCTCTCACGTCTTTTTTCACAGCTTGATCGTGGACCCACAAAAAGCCTTCCACTCTCAACAGGCTCAAGGATACAAAGACTATATGGTAACTGTTGAAGAATTCAACCGTTCAATCGAACAACTCTATCAAAATGATTTTGTTTTAGTCAATTTGAATGATTTGATCCAAAAAGACGAACAAGGGAATCTTTCCTTTAACGGGCTTGCGCTACCTGAAGGAAAAAAACCATTAATTCTTTCACAAGATGATGTCAGCTATTATGAATATATGGATAATTCCGGTTTTCCTAGCCGATTAGTCGTATCAAATAACAATGAAATCAAAAATGTTTATAAAGAGAATGATAAGGAAGAAATTGGGGACTTTGACATGGTTCCTCTGATCGATGCTTTTGTCAAGAAACATCCTGATTTTTCTTATCGAGGCGCAAAAGGCACCTTGGCCCTGACAGGTTACAACGGTGTTTTAGGTTATCGAACATCCAAGTCTCAATACGGAGATAACGAAAAAACAAAAAAAGAGAGCGAAGAAGCTAAAAAAGTGGCTGATCAGTTGAAGAAAGATGGTTGGAGCTTTGCTTCCCATACCTGGGGACACTTGAATATGACTCAAGCTTCATTAGAGGATGTCAAAAAAGACAATGAATTATGGCAGCAAGAAGTTGCACCTATCCTAGGAAAAACAAATATCCTGATTTATCCATTTGGTGCAGATATTAGCGACTGGCAGCCTTATTCAGCAGAAAATCAAAAATTTGCTTACTTGAAGAGTCAAGGTTTCGATATTTTCTGCAATGTAGATGCTTCTACTCCCGCTTGGGGACAATTAGGTACGGATTTCTATCGAAATGCTCGAATCAATATTGATGGCATTCGGTTCCAATCAGATTTAGACGGACAAAACCCTATTCTTGATCCATTCATCAATGTTCATGAGGTCTACGACAAAGAAGCACGCGAATCCGCTTGATTTTACATCATTTATAAACAAAAAAAGCCGAACTGACATTTTATCGTCAGTTTCGGCTTTTTTTATGCTTTATTTCTTCTTCGGCGCGATACCTTTGATCAGGACTTCTGTCCATTCTGCTGTATATGGAAGCAGTTTTGCGTATATCTCCGGCTTAGAAATTCCTTCTACCATTGCTTGAAAATAGAGGATCAAAAACTCATCCGAATATTTCAAATCCACTTTTCCTTCTTTACGTCCTCGGTGGAAAAGATCAAGCATGATACTGAAACTTTCTTGCGTATACGCATCCATCGCGTCAGAAAATTCTTTTTTTTCTTTTTTTGTATAGTATGTCATCAAATCGATATAAAATTGTTTGTTCACTCGATTGAGATAGCGGATTTTATTTTCACTCATAGCAATCAGCGTTTCTTCAAATGGAAGATTTTCCGCAATCAACGCTTTCGCTTCTTGCCCTAAATCATTCATAAATGTGAAAAATACTTCATAAATCAGCCCTTCCTTGCTGCCAAAATATTTAAAAATCGTCGCTTTACTTACCTGAGCGCTCTCAGCAACCTTATCCATCGTCACTCCAGCGGTTCCTATGTCTGTGTTCATCAAGTCAAAAGCTGCTTGTAAAATCTCTTTCTTTTTCTCTTGTGCTCTCTTTTCAAAACCGTTCATTTATAGAGCCTCCCGTAATTTTAAACTTTTATAATATATATAGTTCAAATTTATTCTGAGGTTTATTATAACTATCTATTGAGAAAGTATCAAGCTAGCAATTCCTTGTTTATGAATTCATTGACAGAAATTTATAAAAAGAATATTATGTACTAAAATATAAAAAAAAGTTTTATAAAAAGGTATAAAACCATTTTATTAAACTGATTAATCTTTTTTAGTATATATTTTAAGAAAAAGGAGTGGGGTTTTTATGGCAGAAATCGTCAAAGTCACACATTTGAAAAAGAGCTTTGGTCGTTTCGAAGCTTTAAAAGATGTCTCTTTCACCGTACATTCAGGTGAAGTCGTTGGATTTATCGGACCAAATGGTTCTGGAAAATCCACGACGATTCGGACACTTTTAGGGATTATAAAAAAAGACGGCGGAACGGCAACGATTTTTGGTCAAGATGTATGGGAAGATAGTTTATCTATCCATGAACGTCTTTCTTATGTTCCAGGTGACATCTCTTTATGGGGAAATTTGACTGGAGGAGCGATCATCGATCTCTTCATGAAGCTTCATGGAAAAGGGAATGCTCAAAAAAAGGACGAACTGATTCAACGTTTCTCTCTTGATCCTAAGAAAAAAGCAAAAAACTATTCAAAAGGAAATCGTCAAAAAGTGGGCTTGATTGCTGCTTTAGCTGTTGATTCGGATCTCTATTTATTTGATGAGCCTACTTCTGGTTTAGATCCCTTGATGGAAACCATTTTTCAAGAAGAAGTTGAAAAACTGAAAGAACAGGGCAAATCCATCCTGCTTTCTTCTCATATTCTCAGTGAAGTCGAACGGCTGGCAGATAAAGTCGTGATCATCCGCGAGGGAACAGTCGTAGAAGAAGGAACACTCGATGAATTGCGTCATTTGACCCGCTCGACCATTACTATAGAAACAGAAGCAGATAACAGCCACTTAGCACAATTGAACGGTGTCCATGATTTTGTGCAAAAAGGCCACCTTGCTCAATTTGCTGCTGACAACGAAGCTTTCGATGTGATTTTAGCTGAAACTTCCAAATTAGGTGTGAAAAAATTTGAATCTATTCCACCGACTCTTGAAGATTTATTCATGAGGCACTATGAAGGATGAGGAGGAATCGAAATGACTGATAAATTTTCACACTGGTCTACCCTTTTTTCTCAAAACCTTAGCCGTGACTGGAAAAAGATCTTGATATGGCTAGTCGGTGTCACTGCTTTTTCTGGTGGTTTTGTCCCTGCGTTTGAAGAATTGACTTCAGGACAAGGGTTAGCTGGATTATACGAAACAATGCAAAACCCGGCAATGATAGCAATGGTCGGACCAACTCCCGCTTCGAATGCTGCTGAGTATACTTTAGGAGCTATGTATGCAAATGAAATGTTGCTTTTTTGCAGTTTGTTTGCTGCTGTGATCTCTGTTTTGCATGTGGTGAGCCAAACGAGAAAAAAAGAGGAGCTTGGTCTGATTGAACTTATTCGTTCCTTTCGAGTCGGACGTCAAGCAAACTCTTTAGCTGTCATCGCTGAAAGTATTCTGATTAATTTGCTTTTAGCAATATCGATCAGCTGTACGATGATTTTTTTTCAAGCAGATTCGATCACTGCAGAAGGTGCTTGGCTTTTTGGGCTATCTGTAGGTAGTACGGGGATTTTGGGGAGTGCCGTTGCACTGTTTGCTTCACAACTGATGCCAAGTGCAGCCAGTTCGAATGGTCTGTCTCTAGCGTTTTTAGGTGGACTTTACCTTCTAAGAGCAATAACAGATGTAGCTGATTCCTCCCTTTCGATGTGGAATCCTTTAGGCTGGTCTTATTTGTCCTATCCATTTACAACTAATAACTGGATTCCTTTGCTTTATTTGTTTTTGTTCAGTCTCATCTTGATAATCAGTTCATTTGTTTTAGAGGAACATCGAGACTTGAACACCGGCTATATCCCCGAACGTGAAGGAAAACCGTATGCTAAACGTTCTCTTCTATCCTTGCGTGGTTTATTATTCTATCTAAATAAAGGAATGACCATCAGTTGGCTTATCACTTTTGGTTTGATGGGGGCGGCATACGGCTCTATCTACGGGAATATGCAACAGTTTTTAGAAAGTAACGACTTAATGAAACAGATGTTTATCCAATCTGGCGTCTCAATTGAAAAAAACTTTACAAGCACGATCATGGTCGTCTTGATTTGTTTAGCTGCTATTTTACCAATTGCTAGCATCAATCGTTTATTTACAGAAGAAACCCACGGACGTATGAATCAGCTGTTCGCAACAAAAATTTCTAGGAACCAACTTTATTGGACAAATCTGTTACTAGCGATCCTGTTTTCTATATTGTCGATTCTGATTAGTTCTGGTGCGCTAGGACTTTCTGCTTTGGCATCGATGAAGGATGCGAAAGATATGGATCTATTGCTGTTTCTTAAAGCCGGATTCAACTTTCTGCCTGCTGTTTTAGTGTTTATCGGAATGAGTGGCTTTCTATTCGGATGGCTTCCTCGAATGGGTAAATTTGCTTATATCTACTTAGCTTACTCCTTTGCGCTCAATTACTTTGGCGGGATTTTGGATTTACCAGAATGGTTCTCCAAAACAGCGGTCCCTAGCTGGGTACCACGGATGCCAAACGATTCTTTCGATCTTTCCGTATTCCTTACATTATCCTGTATCAGCCTTGCACTGATCGTCCTTGGTGCTATCGGTTATAGGAGAAGAGATTTAGTGGAAGGATAACAAAAAAAGAGCATGTTCAATTTCATGCTAGCCTCCAAATTGGGATCAAAAATCCAACATTTGGAGGTCATTTTTGTATTTACATGTCTTCTAACTGTTCTTTATCAATGATCCAGACTTCCCGATTCTCTCTTTTTACATAACCATTCTCCTCTAATAATTTAAATTTTCTAGATAAAGTTTCGGGGGTCGTACCGATAAATGCAGCAAGTTCTTTCATTTTCATTGGTAGGAAAAAGTGATCCTTCCCTGTCGCTTTAGCTAAGTCAAGCAGATAGACAGCGACTCGTTCTTCTACTTTTTCCATCATCAAAAAAGTTGTCTGCTGCTGTACTTTTGTTAATTTCTCAGCGTTGATTGCTAAAAGTTTCAGACTAAGGGCGGGATAATGCAGTAAAAGTTCCGAGAAATCTTTTTGTCTCAATACGCAAATTTCCGTTTTTTCTAGTGCTTCGCCAAATAAAGATTCATTTGGAACGCCTAACAACTGGCTCTCTCCCTCATATCCGCCCGGCTCTACTACTCGTAAAAGCTGTTCCTTTCCGCTAGCAGATAATTGATACACTTTCATACTTCCAGAAGCCACGATTACTAATTGAGACTCTCCATTCGGCGCAAGAAGCTGTTCTCCTTTTTCCACTTTTCTGTGTGTCACTAACGAGTGGATTTTTTGCTGATCTTCTATCTCGAGATGATTGAATAATGGAACGAGTGAAACACACAATCCTTCATGTCTCATAGCAGATTCCTCCTTTGGATTTCTTCCTTGTTTGTTATTCTACTTGTTCGTTTAACTTGGGTAATTGTTGTATCAAGATTTTTCTTTTTGTGCGATAAGTAAGCAGACACATGCCGTTTATGACCACGATCAGAATACTCATTTCATGGAAAAGCATACCGTTTGCCACCTCGGCCACTAGGATCAGACTCTCGGTAATAATGGCGGTGAGTGTTTTATGCCTTAAAATCATTTTTTGATACTATCTATAAGTAAAATTGAAAATTGCCTCTTATGTCAAATAGGAGCTGTGACAAACGCCTTGTCGCAACTCCTATTTTTTGAATAAATGGTGTTCTCCTGTCAACTTCTCGGATACAAGTCACGATATTCATCAAACATGAGAAGCTGTTTTTTGAAATTGTTCCTTGTGACTCAGGGTTAAACGGCAAGTTCACAACCTCCGAGATTCACAGTGTTCAAAAACTTACTAACATTCGGCTTTTTTTACTAAATGCCGCTGTTACTTGTTTGCCGAAACGACCCTTTACTGCTTTTTCCAATCCAGTCGTTGCAGAGGATACCGCTTTTTTTGCCGTACTTGCTTCCACCTCTGCGGCTTGTTTCGCCTTTTTGCATTTCGTGACTTTGTCTTGAGTCATCGCAATCCCTAAAGCTCTTGCTGAGATTTTTTGTATCTCTTTCTGGTAATCTTCCCAAATTTTTTCCTCTAGAATGATCACTTATTATCTCCTTTCCTGTTACTTTTTGTTTAATCGTTGCAGATCAGCACGATAACGGCGTTCGACTTCATCTTGCTGATCATAGATTTTTTTTCGTTTCTGCATCAATTCATGAGAGAACCTCTCTTCTAAACGTCTGAGTTCTTTTTGTGCAAAATACAAAGAATCCTTCGGGCATTCAAAGGAACACACCGAAAAACGTATATTGGAATAAGTCGTTTCTGCCAGCTGCTGCATGTTCTTTTGCATCTGTCTGAGCTGATCTTCCTGATTTTCTAGCTGCAGTCGTTCTTTTCGGTATGTTTCATGAATCTGGTTTTCTTTTTCCATCTCACTACTCCTTGTTTTAAAATAATTGTCGTGCCAAGTCTCGATCACGTTGGACCAGCTCATTGATTTTCGCTTCGATCTCTTTTGCCAAGGTAGAGAATTCTGCTGAAAGCTGCTTGATTTTGAAGATTTTTTCCCTGAATTCCTGCGTAGGTTCATCAACGATCGTCTGCTTTGTACAACCGACTTCTCGCAGAGCATCGAGCATTTCGTTCTGAGACAAAAGCGGTGTCTGTCTGCGGACCATCGCAAGACCATCTGCCCACAGCTGTTCCAAATCACGAATTCCACGCTGGTAAATGACTAGCACTTGTTCCATCGCTTGATCGAAGACGGAAGCCGCATGTTTCACGATCATCAGCGCCTGCTGGTCGTCTAAATAGATCTGTTCATTGGTCGACAGACCGCCGCTGCTAGCTGTGAATCTTTTCCGCCAAGTCACTAGCTTGGAGAAAGCACTGATTTGTAGCTGGAGCCACTTGTTTTCTTCTTTCAGTTGACTGATCCGATCTTTCTCCCATTGATTTTTTTCGCCATATGTCTCCATTTGACGGATCATAGCTTTGTTTTTGATGATTTGCTGGGCGAGTAAGGTCTGTTCGAGGGCGACCCCTCCATGTTGGTCGGAATAGATGATGATATCGCCATATTTATCGATGTAATTCCCGTTTTTGTCGAGATTGAACTGATTTAGATCGTGTCCATAGTTTTTCCAGCCGGCGTTGTCGATTCCGAAACTGTGAAATGGCAGTTGGCCTTTCCCGCCAGTCAGCCAGCCACCAGTCACGATGTCTGAAGTGTCATACAGATTGATGATCTGCCCTTCATAATTCATGAGCTGCTTCTCACTCAAGCCTGGGCCTGCCGCTGCATATGTAAATCCGTGATAACCTTTTAAAACAGCGACATAGATTGCCTGCGCTCCACCTAAAGAATGACCGGTCGTGGAAATGGTGTAGCCGTCTTTGACAGAATAGGTCTTTTCGATTGCATCGGCATACGCTAAAGCCGACTGGAAGGCGCCGTTGTCGTGTTTGTCCTCGAAGCCGACTTCTCGGATGTTCGTTTTCCAGTCCTGCCAACTTTTGGTACCTGCGTAGGCGATAGTCAGGTCTTTTTTGATGACGGATTTGGGGTAGTCGGCTTGCTTTTTCAAATCATCTTTATCATAGCCTTTGTATTTATCCTTGATTTCAGCCACGACCATGGCCTGCATTCCGTTTTGCTTTGGTGTTTTTTCTTTTCCGATCGTATGTTTGTCGGTGTTTACCGTATCAAGAATTAAATATTCATTGCGTTTCCCCGTTCTATCACCATTTTTAATTTTTCCTACTTCTACTTGATAAACTGTTTCTGAAAAAACTCGATTCTGATCCATCAGTCGATCCCCCCATCATAGAATGTGACGATATTCATGGGTATGCTCATATTCATCTCTTGGTCTTTTCTACTGAGATAATGATCTTGCCCCGGTTTTTCTATACCACTATCAATCCTATAGATCCACTGACCTGTTTCTGCAGACTTTACTCCTAATGTCGCAGTGTGGGAAAGCAGGTCATTGATTTCGAAGTGTACCTCTAAAGATTTCATAGGGGTTACAGAAAAACCTGTAAATTCTATTTTTTCGATGTTGAAATATTGCCTAGCATTTTTTAAACTCTCTAAGTATTCGTCATCTGTTATTGTTCCATTACCACCATTGTATTTCTTATCTGCTTCATCGATTTTGTCCTTATCTTTTGTATAAATCTCATAATGATTATACAAATAATTTGCCAGATCGGTTTGGATGGTACGCAGTTCTTCGTTGTCTTTTTCTCTTCTATCCATCAATATTTTCCCTCCTATACTTAGTGCAATGACAACTATGAGTCCTCTGAAAATGATTTTTTTCATACTTGCTCCTTCTTACTTCTCTTCGTAAAGAAAACGCTTTAAATGGATTTTACCATAGGCTTATCAGTGAAAAAAGAAGCCTTGTTCTTACTTTTCCTTGTTTGATAACGAAATGAATATTTTTTCATTTTTTCTGTTATGTAATTCGAAACACATATACAAAAGAATGAGCGAGACGCAAGCAATCGTCGTTTTTTAGAGATTGTTAACTGTTATGTCTTTAGATTTTATTAAATTTTTCATAGCTTGGTTGGAATCTCAACCATGGCCTGCATACCGTTTTGCTTTGGTGTTTTTTCTTTTCCGATCGTATGTTTGTCGGTATCAATGACATCAATAACAAGATATTTATCCTCAACGATTTTTTCGTTGACTATTACTTTCCCTGTTTCAACGCCATATACTGCTTTAGAGAATTCTTTGTTTTGGTCCATCACTTGACTCCCTTGTCATAATAGATAATGTTTTCTTCAGGCATTTTTTCATCTGTCGAAGAATTTTTTTAGTTAGTACATATGAATTCCTAGTATTCCCAGTGTTGAAGGAATACAGCCACTTATTTGTTTCGGCTAATCTCGTATCTAGCGTTGTTTCATCTGGGTAAACATCATTGATGATAAATCCAACTACCAACCCTTTCATCGGACCTACAGAAAAACCTGTAAATTCTATTTTCTCAATATCCATATACTCAGTTATAGAATCTAATCTTTCAAAAAATTCCTGTTCAGTCATGTCTCCTTTACCTTGATTAAATTCTTTGAAGATTTCCTTTTCTAGCTTTTCATCTACTGTTGAAATCTCATAATGATTATACAAATAATTTGCCAGATCGGTTTGGATGGTACGCAGTTCTTCGTTGTCTTTTTCTCTTCTATCCATCAATATTTTCCCTCCTATACTTAGTGCGATGATGACTATGACTCCTCTGAAAATGATTTTTTTCATACTTGCTCCTTCTTACTTCTCTTCGTAAAGAAAACGCTTTAAATGGATTTTACCATAGGCTTATCAGTGAAAAAAGAAGCCTTGTTCTTACTTTTCCTTGTTTGATAACGAAATGAATATTTTTTCATTTTTTCTGTTATGTAATTCGAAACACATATACAAAAGAATAAACAGGCGCAAGTAATTGTTGTTTTTTAGAGATTGTTAACTGTTATGTTTTTAGATTTGTTTAAATTTTTATTCTGATTTGACTGATGGAAAAACCAAACAGACACCTGCAAAAAAATGATTTTTCGCAGGTGTCTGTTTATATTGCATCATGAGAGCAGTGGATTCGATGATGTGCCATCTATTTAGTACGCAACGCAAATCAGCTTTTTCATAACTTCTTTTTTATCGCGTGATACAATGGCGCTAGTTCTTTGAGTGCCTCAGCAGTTTTCTCTTCGATGTTTGTGTATTCATTTGGAGAAAAAAACAGTTTGCCAAGTTGGAAGGTTCGATCGCCCATTGTTTCTCGCAGCTCTTCTTGCTTGCTCTTATCTGATAAATAAGCGGATAAAGGCAAATGATCTTCCAGCTCATTTTCAGGCTGAGGCCAGATATAATAATCTTCAATCGCTACCTGGGTACTCCATTCCTGCAGTAAAGATAGCAATTGATTGTATCCTTCAACGCTTCCTTCTCTCGTGTCACTTTTATAGTGCTGATACATCAAATAGATTTGGTATTGTTTTTGATTCAACAAAACTGCTAGACAGGCATTCTCGTTTTGCCGATCTTCACTTCGATAAGCACTCCAAAAATGACTGCGTAAATTCCAGCCATTCGTCCAGCTTTCGATTTTAGGTTTGCTCATGCCATATGTATCAGGCAAAAGTGCAGCTGTCTGGAGCTGGATCTCTTTCCATTTTTGCCAGTGTGCTTTGTATTCTTGTTTGATTAGTTCGACTTCATCTGGTGTATGTATTTCTTTGAGTTGTTTGAATGCATAATTGTCTCTGTCAAATAACTGATAGTCTTCTTTCATTAAATCCATTTTGTTCCCTCTTTTCTTTTTTATTTTAACTATGTTATTTAAAAGAAACAACTGTAAAAAAGCTGAATCGAAAAAGCAACTGATTGCTTTTCGAGTTCAGCCTCTGTTTCCATTTACAGGAATGGTCATGAAGTTTTGATCACATTGAGTAGTGACGTAAATAAAATGGCACTGGAAGCAGCTCCCGGGTCGATATGTCCGATTGCACGCTCTCCTAGATAGGAAGCTCGTCCTTTTTTAGCTACCAAGTCTTTGGTGTGTTCTTTTGCCTGGTCAATAATTTCTTTTGTTAGATTCCCTGCTTTCAACGCCTCTGTAACTGGTAGCCAAACATCTAACATCGTTTTATCGTCAGCTTCTGCCTTTCCTCGGCTTTGAATACCCGCTGTTCCCTGCTCGATCACTTCTCCTAATTTTTCTTGAGAATCAATAGAATCGACCCCTTTTGTCGCTTTCATCATGTTCATGAATGCAGATCCGTATAACGGACCAGAAGCCCCACCGACTTTCGATATCATCGCCATAGAGAATACTTTGAATGTATCACTAATTGTTCCAGGATGATCGGTTTGAAAAGCTTCTTCATAAGCTGAAACCCCTCTTCCCATATTATTTCCGTGGTCTCCATCGCCAATCGGGGTATCTAGATCACTGAGATATTGTTTGTTCTGATTGATTGCCTCTGCAAATTGTGAGAGCCATTCTTGGATTTCTTGAACGGTTAGTTTCATATTATCACCCTTTTATCTTGAGATTGTCTTACCATGAAATCGTCTGTACATTGCTTTCTAAAGAATCTTTCCATTGTGTCTCCGTCAAGTCGATCAGCGTAAGAGAAAGGCCTTGCATATCTAGTGAGGTCATAAAATTACCGACTTTTCGGAAAACTACATTGACGCCTCTTTCTTCCAGCAGAGCTAAAACATCATTCATGAATACGAACTGTTCCATCAAAGGCGTCCCGCCCATTCCGTTGACGAATACACCTGCTTCTTTTGGCAAATTCGAGTAATCATCTAAAATCTTAGTAACAAGTTCCTTTGCCAGTACTTTAGAAGGCTGCATCTTTTCTCGACGATAGCCTGGCTCACCGTGGATACCAACACCGTACTCGATTTCATCTTCTCCTAGTTCGAATCCTGGTTTCCCTACTTCTGGTACAGTTGCTGCTCGAAGCGCTACACCGATTGTTTTAGTTGCCTGTACGACCTTTTCTCCCAATTCTTTCAACTCTGCTAGGGAAGCACCGTTTCTTGCTGCATCGCCCACGATTTTGTGTACAAGGACAGTACCTGCGACTCCGCGTTTTCCAGCAGTATACGTACTATTTTCAACGGCGATATCATCATCTACGATTACACTTTCTACTTCAATATCGTCCATAGCAGCTAGTTCCTTTGCCATATCGAAGTTCAATGCATCCCCTGTATAATTCTTAACGATTAGTAAAACTCCTTTGCCACTATCCGCTTCCTTGATAGCCGTTTGAATCTGATCTGGAGTTGGAGAAGTAAATACATCACCGAGCACCGCTGCACTTAACATTCCTTCCCCTACAAACCCGGCATGGGATGGTTCATGTCCGCTTCCTCCACCAGAAACCAAACCAACTTGTTCCGATTTCTGATTCTTGGCTACAACACGGGAAGATTCTACACGATGAACAAGTTCTGGATAGCTTTTTACTAATCCTTCCAGCATTTCTTCGACAATATTGCTTGGATCATTCATGATTTTTTTCAATTTATTCCCATCCTTTCTTTCCGGCATTTTGTGCTTCTGTTAAGATTTGCTGAGTATCATCCGTTATACCGGCAGTGATGGCTGCTGCAAAAGCTCCTTCCACTAAAGGCGCATCCACCAGATGATAACGTTGCTGCTGTTCTTCTTCCAACATGTCTTTTGCCAGTTCCGAATTCAATACCGCGCTGCCGATATCCGCAAAAACAAAATAACTAGCTGCATCACTTGATTCATTGACAGCTTCTACGATTTTCATCGGGTCTGATCCGATCTCGCCATTTATTCCACCGAGAGAAAAGATCTGCACCTCTTGGGATTTTTGCATCTGCTCAATCATTTCTTTAATACCATCTGTTACTTTTTGACTATGAGAAATAAGCAAAATACTCTTTTTCACAAGAATCTTCCTTTCTTTTACATAGTTGCTAACGATTGGTTTCGCTTTCATTAATGAACAATTCAAGTATATAATAAATTCCTAATTTTGGGAAAATATGTGTTGCGCATCTTGAACTTTGTTATACTTTCGTTAAAGAGAGGAGTGATCGAATGATTACAACAACCACGAATAGTGTGGAAGGAAAAACCGTAGTAGCTTATAAAGGAATCGTTTTTGGTGAAGTTATTACTGGGATCAATGTATTGAAAGATTTTGGGGCTGGTTTGCGAAACGTCTTTGGCGGTCGTTCAAAAAGTTATGAAAATGAACTAATGGGCGCAAGAGAAGAAGCACTTGCGGAAATGGCCGAACGTGCAAAAGCATTAGGAGCTGATGCAATCATTGGCGTAAAAATGGACTACGAAGTATTAGGTAGCGACAATGGTATGCTGATGGTCACGTGTAGTGGAACAGCTGTCTCCACAAGATAAGTAGGAATAGCTGTCTTAATAAATAAAAAGAGATGGGACATGTAGTGGGACCCAAGAGTTAGATTTTTCAGTCTAACTTCGAGGTTCACTACCTTCCCATTCTCTCTTTTTTATTTCTTTTTGCGAATGATTCCGTAAACTGCTGCAACTAGCACACCTGTGCCTACGAAGGAATAATTGACAGAAGCTGTTTTTTCATTTGTTTTTGGTAAAGTCTGACTTGTTGATTCGGATGGCTCTGTCGTTTGATGAACTGTTTCTGTCGTGGTTCCAGAGGCCACTGATTTTTCTCCTGCCGAATGCAAAATATCTTTTATTCGTTGGAAACTAGCTGCTAAGTCTGCTTTTTTTGCTTCAAAATCATTAGCAACTGTTTGCGCTTCGCTGATCTTTCCATGGATCGCTTGACTGGCCGCTGTGATATCCGCTTGAGTTTGACTTAGCTTTCCAGAAGCTGTTTGAGCAACCTGATCTAATTGTTGATTGAATTCTTTTGCTTGTTGGATCTTCCCGTCAAGATCTGTTTGGACAGCTTCCGCTTTTGCTTTCGCTTCAGCAAGCTTTTTCTCAAGTTGTGCACGGTCATTTCCCGCTTTATTTTTAAGATCAGCTAAATCTTGATCGATTGCTGCTTGGTCTTCTTTCAATTTGTTTTTTGCAGCTTCTAATGCTTCTTCGAGTTCTTTTCTTTTATTTTCCAAGTCTTGCAAATGATCGATTTGGTCAGAAGAGGTAGAACTATTCGTTGATGTATCTTCTGAAGACGAAATCGTTTCTCCTGAGTTATCTGTCGGTACATTGGAAGTCATTTCTGTTTCTGAGGTTCCGTTTTCAGCATCAGAAGAGCTTATAGTTGTTGAAGGCTCTGTTTGAGCAGGTTCAGAAGTTTCTGCAAAAGCTGTTTGTCCGAAGAAGAAAATACCGAAAACAGCAATCGGCCAGATCAACGGCTTCATTCTTTTTTTCATCACTTTCCCATCCTTACTACTTTTTAACTAATTTCTTATTATAAGCAAAAATGTCTGGAAGAACCATAAACACAACAGGCTGTTTGTCTAAAAAACGGTGCATCTTTTATTTTTTTGTACGTTCCGGACTTTTCCATGTCCCGCTTCCATAACCTAAAATCGTTTTGACCGCTGGAATGAAAGTCGTCACGATCGTTATCGCGTTCACTATCCAGAACAAAAGCATATATAGGGGTGCGAAAAGAAGGTATTTCAATTTTCTTCGTCGATCATCTACAATCAGCGAAGCTAACAACTGGAAAAATCCTGCGACCATTTCAAAGCAGATGAACACAAAACTGAATGTAAAAGTGACATAGATCTGTTCATAGTTTCCTTGGTACACATAATGCCCAATCAATCCAATAAAAAGAATCACGGAAATACAAAAGAATATTGACCAGACAATACTCAATGTTTGATCAATGAAGATGATCGTTCTTCCGATATGTTCAAAAGGATGGAGCATCACTTTTTTGAAATTCGTCAGCCAGACTTCTGTTCCACCTTTTGCCCAACATTTTCTTTGTCGATATAGCATCTTCAACGTCACAGGTACTTCCATGAAAAAGATGATCCCAGGAGCAAAAACAGATACCCAATCATTCAACTGATGATCCCAAGCAATACTGATGTCTTCTGTCGCTCGATCTTGTCTGAATCCGCCCACATCGATCAAGGCTTCTTTTCGATACATCGTATTTGCCCCACTGTACGCATAAAGGCCACCGAAAACAGCTGACTGTGTTCGTTTGATAATACCAACGATACTTGAGAATTCAACCGTTTGCGATTTTGCAATCAACTTTGTACGATTTTGGACATCCATATTTGCAGTGACCGCAGCAATATGTCTTGCACCAGGGCGAATAAAATAATTCACATACCTCTTCAGTGCATCTGGCTCCGGTACCGTATCTGCATCATTGCTTAAAATCAATTTCCCTTTTGCAAAGGCAAGTCCGATATTAAACGCATGGGCTTTTCCTTTATTTTTTTCGATCCGAACCACACGAAGATTAGCGTATTTTTTCATCAGTCTGGCTAATATTTCTGGTGTTTGGTCCGTTGAACCATCATCTGTCACTAATACTTCATAGTTGTGATAATTCAATTTCGTCATCAAATACTCGATCGTATCTTCGATCACAATCTCTTCATTATGGGCTGGTACCATGATCGTAATGAACGGTTCGACACCTGATGGAACATCTACCCATTCTTTTTGTTTGTGTTTGTATAAAAAAACATAACACCAGACACCAATAAACCATGCAAATCCGCCTAAAATCGGGTAAGAAACGAGAAAAAAATACATGATAGACAAACAAGTATCTAGGAATTGATTACCTGTATGAGTGATTGAGGTCATTTCAGTTCCACCCCATTTTCTTTATACAAATCTGCAATGAGTGTCGTATCTAGATTTTTCTCTTCGGAGACAGAATAAAAACGGACCGTTTCTCTCTCTTCCTTTGTTCCAAAACGTTCCGTATACATTTCTTCAAGTAATTCTTGTCTTTTTTTCAATTCTTCATCTTCATATTCAAAAGACTTATTTACTTTTCTATACAAATTTCGATTGTTCCATCTAGTCAACACAAATGAGATAATCAGGAAGCTGAAAAAGATCAATGCAAAAAAGCCGATGAAGAAATACAGCATTTTCTTTTCCAATAAAAAAGCGTACAAGTAAAAATCTTTGGCTCTTTCTGGTCTCGTCAATGGAAAAAACACCTATATAAAAGGAAGAACAACGATCATCCAACCGAAAAGAGCCACTAGCGTTTGCCAAATTTTCAACCAATAATTACCTTTCGAAAAATACTTATCTTTCACCAAAATCGATGCAACTTCTTCTCTTGTTACTTTTTTCATATCCTCACCTCACATTTTTTGTTACGACGTAGGAGTTTACCATACTTTTCATTTCTTTTCACATAAAGTGTTCCTAAATTTTTCCTAAGAAAAAGAACAAAACATTTCTCATCGGCAAATGAAAAATATTTTGTTCTTTTTATCAGTTGTTCTTTTTATTTTTTTATCTCTTAATTATGTTTCTCTTTCCAATACGACAATGCTTTTCATTCCTCTAGATATCGCCGTGTACATTTGTCTGCGTCTTCTTTGCTCATCTCTATTGTTTTCAAATGGATACAAGATTACATGATCAAATTCTAGTCCTTTTGCTAGACCCAAAGGAATGATCTGGCAGTTTTCTAATCCATATGAACTTTTTTTAATCGATTCTTGTAGCGTTTGGGTTTCCTCTTCTGTTTGGGTGATAATTGCCGCTTTTTCTCCATTTAGAAAAGCCAAAATCTCAGCTAGTATTTCCAACAATTCTTCAGAGGATTGAAAAGAGCGGTATTCGGGTTCTTTTCCTTGCGGTCGGATCGATACGATGTCGATCATCTCTTGATCCACAGCATAGGTTTTGAAAAGCTCTGTGATTGCTCCGCTAGAACGGTAACTATTTCTAAGATCATATCGATGGATCGGCAGATGGTAGTCATCGAAACAACGCATAATATCAGCAAAAGTAGTGGAAGAATTAAAGATTGCTTGATTCTCGTCACCTACTAAAGTAAAGTGAGTTTTTGGAAATAATTCAATCAATAGACCTAATTGTGCCAGGGTATAATCTTGTACTTCATCAATCAATAAATAGCGAAACACTGGTACATTTACCTTTTCAACAAGCAAATGATGAATAGCTAATAAAATGACTGCTTCATCAACAGTACGTGTGTGTTGCCAAACATAAGCTGAGCCATATCGTTTTTCATAAATTCTTTCAAACAATCGATGCTCATCCACCCACGCCATTTCTTCGATTTGTCTGGTTATTTTTCGATAGTTTTTTTGTAAAAGTTTCCTTGCATAAGTTGCGATACTTTGTTCCGAATCATCAGAAATCAATTCACCGAATAATTTCAACTGCCTATCTTCTGTCAACGAGAGTACCTGATTCTGCACTGCAGGACTTTTTGCTTGTTTCAAAAGATGGTTCTTCCATTCGCTCATCAGTGCCTTTTTCGTTGCTTGAAGCCTATCGATCAATTTAGGATGAGCAGGAACTTTCTCATATATTTTTTCGATCGTTTTTTTAGAAAGAACTGTTTTTCCATTTTTAGTAAGTCCACGGATAAAATCAGGATGATCTAGAAACAAAGGATCTGATCGTTTTAGATCATCGATATACTCTTTACTACGCAAATGTTCTGCTTGCTCTGATACATTTTCTTTCGTGATACGTTTGAAATAAGCTTCTTCACCTTCTATTTCCTCTGCTGAAAGCTGTGAAACCAGCTGCAAGATGGTTAGATTCAGTGGATTTCTTTCGCCTAATGATGGTAGGACATTCGAGATATAGTCGATGAACCGATGATTAGGCGATAGAATCAGCAAGTCATCAGATGTCATCGTATCTCGATATAAATAGAGCAGATACGCAATACGCTGCATGATAGCAGAGGTTTTACCACTTCCTGCTACGCCATTTACCAAGATATTTTGACTTTTCACATCCCGAATGATTGTGTTTTGTTCCGATTGGATCGTAGCAGTGATAGCCTTCATTTCATTGGTTTCATCTTGACCTAACACTTCTAATAACACATCGTCTTGGATAGCTACAGACGTATCAAAAAACTTGACCAAACGATCTCTTTCCAAAATAAATTGTCGTCTTTCTTTGATAACCGTATCGATTTTATTTTGACGAACCGTATAAGAAGACGGACCAATCACGTTATTGTAAAAAAGTTCGGCAATTGGTGAACGCCAATCATAAACAAGATTTTCATCTACATCATCTGTGAAATTTGCTGTACCGATATAAAAGGATTCTTTTGGCTCATTATCCAGAAAGTCTACAATGACTTTTCCAAAATAGGGACTTTTCAATAAACGTTCGATCTTTGCCAGCTGATTTTCTGCGTTTTTCTGTTTGATATTCATCTGATCGATTTCTCTATTTTTCATTTCAATCATCGAAAAAGTATCCAGGTTATCTAAGTAACTGTCAAAATTCAATCGAAGCTCGCCAGCCATTTCTTTCAGCGACTGGTTTCCTTCTATTTTTGCCGTATCCATCGATTCGCCCAGTTCGTTTCTTTTATCGATTAGCTTTTGATACACATTCTTCAGATATGCTTCTTCTAACTGCTTTTGTGTGTTGACCATACACATTCTCCTCTTTTTTTAAAGTGGTGGAACCGATTAGTTTACCTCTTTTAAGAGTCGAATGCAAGCTTTTTAACGAGTATCATTTGTTAGGATATATCAGTTCTTCAGGTCGGACAGTTTGATATAAAGAAAATGCTCCATCAAGGTTTTTTACGTGGTAGCCAGACTGCTTCAAGATTCTTTCTGCTAGATAGCTACGTAAGCCGCTATGACAGCTGACGATATATTCTTGTTGACTGTCTAATTCATTTAATCGGTCCCGAAGTTCATTCAAAGGGATATGTTTGGCTTCCTTGAATTTGCCTTTTTCCAATTCTTCTGCTGTTCGCACATCTAATAAAATTTTTCCTTTGGCTAATTCTGTTGGCAATTCATGCCATTGTACGGTTTCACTAAGCCCTTCTGCAATGTTCATTGCTGCATATCCTAGCATGTTTACTGGATCTTTGGCTGAGCCAAATGGCGGTGCATACGTCAATTCTAACTCCGGCAAATCGAAGATCGTCAAATGCCCTTTGATTGCTGTTGCTAAAATATCGATCCGTTTATCCACACCTTTTGCCCCAACACCTTGTGCACCATAAATCTCGCCAGTCTCTGGATGGAAGATCAACTTCAGTAAAATATCTGTTGCTTCTGGATAATAGCTTGCATGATCTTTTCCTGACACATGAACGACTTCAAAAGACAGCTCGTTTTCTTTGGCTGTTCTTTCACTTAATCCGGTGGATGCGGCGGTCATTCCAAATGTTCGTATAATTGCTGTTCCAATACTGCCTTGATTTCTTCGAGAAATTCCGGAAATCGTGTCTGCAACTTGTCTACCTTGACGATTGGCTGGTGAAGCAAGAGAAATAAGTGCATCTTTTCCAGTGATTAGCTGTTTTACAACGATAGCATCCCCCACCGCATAAATATCAGGAATATTCGTTTGATATCGTTCGTCTACTAGGATACCCCCGCGTATACCTAATTCGATTCCAGCGGTCACTGCTAACTGGTTATCAGGACGAACACCAATGGATAAAATAACTAAATCAGCAGGGATGGTACGCCCGTCATCCAGTCGCAATCGTTTCCCGTGGTCTTCAAATCTAGCGACAGCATGAGAAGTAATCACTTCTACTCCTTGATGAGACAATTCTTTTTCTATAAAAGCTGCCATTTCTTCATCCAGTGTCGGAAGAATATGCGGCGCTTGTTCGATCACCATGACTTCTAAACCTCTTTTTTTTAGGTTTTCTGCCATTTCCAATCCGATGAATCCTGCACCAACGATCACGGCACGGTTTGGCTGTTTTTCTAACGCATGCATCACTTTATCGATGTCTGGTACATTTCTAATAGAAAAAACATTGTCGGCTTCTGTTATCCCTGGAATTGACGGAACAACTGGTTTTGCGCCAGGAGATAAAACCAATACATCGTACTGTTCCAGGTGTTTTTGACCTCCATGTACGACTTCTACTGTTTTGTTTTCAGGAAAGATAGCTGTCACTTCATGGTTTGGACGCACATCTAAACAAAAACGAGCAGCTAATGATTCTGGCGTTTGGACCAGAAGATTTTCCCGGTCACTGATTTCACCCGAAAGATAATAAGGCAAGCCGCAATTTGCAAAAGAAACATACGGTCCTTTTTCAAAAACAATGATTTCTGCATCTTCCATTAAACGGCGAAGCCGTGTAGCAGCAGACATCCCACCCGCTACACCTCCGACAATAACGATTTTCATCTTATTTCCCTCCTACTGTTCGATCAAACCATTGATTCATACCGCCACGTACATTCACCACATCATAACCAGATTTCTTTAATTCTTTTGCTGCTTGTTTACTCCTCATCCCTGATTGACAAATCACATAAACGGTCTTTTCTTTGTCTCCATCATATCTGTTTATGCCTTGTAATGGAATATTTTTAGCTCCTTTTATATGCCCACCCCGGTATTCTACAGGTGTTCTAACATCAAGTAATACTGGCTTTTCTAAAAGCTTTTCCTTTAATTCTGGGACTGTTATCGATTTTATGGGTTGAAATAACAAACTCATTTTCTGCACCTCATTTATATTTTATAAATACCTTATGGGGTATATTAAACAAGAGCTTTCTTATTCTGTCAACCAGAATGACTCTTCATTTTTTTACTGCTTTTTATATTTGCATAAAATACCGATTAGGGGTATTATCGAGTTATAAAAATGGAGGAGAATGTGCTATGGAGATTGAGAATAAAAATATCCTGAACCGTTTGAAACGTACAGAGGGACAAATTCGTGGTATCCAAAAAATGATCGAAGATGAAAAAGAATGTATGGATGTCATCACTCAATTAAGCGCTGTTCGTTCTAGCATTGATCGCGTAATGGGAATGATCGTTGCAGATAATCTGAAAAATTGCTTTGAAAATCCTGATAGTAATCCAGAAGAACAAGCAGCTAAATTAGAGCAAGCAATCAAGATGATTATTAAAAAGTAAAGGAATGATTTCAATGAAAGTCGTTTTCCATATTGATGAATTAGAAAAATGGTCAGAAACAGGGAAAAACGTAAAAAACCTGATAAAAGCTTCTCCTGAAACGACGATCGTCGTTTCCGTCAACGGCATCGCGATTACCGGTTATCTAGACTCTGCCAATGCAGAATTCTTAAATTTGAAAGAAGTCGTTTTTCACGCTTGTGCGAATGCTATGCGTGCTAATCATGTTTCAGAAAGTTCTTTACCTGAACAAGTAATCGTTGTACCAGCAGGTGTACTTGATTTAGTTGAACTGCAATCCCAAGGTTATGCTTATATCAAGCCCTAGTCAGTAGAGGTTGTGATCCTACCATTTAACTCCGAGTTACAAGAAATAATATTAAAAACAACTTTTCATGTTTTTGGTTTGGTTGGCTTATTATCGAGAAGTAGCTATTGGAAGTCTATTTATCAAAAAAAGGAGTGCGACATAGGTCACACCCCTTCTTTATTTTCTTTGAAACATCTTTCGGTACTCGACAGCATACAAGATAAAAGATTGTAAAAGACCGTAAGTGATGACGGCAAAAATGACTCTCACCCACAGCGTTGGTAATTCTGGGAAAAGCAACAAAAGGATCATGCCAACATAGATGACAGCAGTCGCTACTTTGCCATACCACTTCGCACCACTTAATTTGATATTTTTAGATAGCCCGATTAATCCAGCTACAAACATAAAGCCTTCTTTTATCAAGAATAGACCAAACAATAGCCAAAGCCACGGTCGATACCATGCCATAGACAAAATCAGGAAAAGTTGTGTCAATTTATCTGCAAACGGATCAAGTACCTTCCCTAAGTCTGTTACCTGATTATATCTCCGAGCAATGACCCCATCTAAATAATCAGACAATCCTGAGACAACAATTATCGTGCCTGCTACATAAAACGACTGTCTCAGCACAAAATAAAGATAAATCGGCAGCAAGAGAATACGGAATATCGATAAAAGATTCGGAATCGTTTGGATTTCTTTACGCCAGTTTGTGCTTATTTTCATTTGACCGACCCACCTCCTCAGCACTCTTTTTTATTTTAGCTTACATAGAGAATAAAACCAATGATTTTACTGCTGTTATTTTTTTGCAATCACTGATCATATGAGTTGGTCTGAAATAATCACTTGCTTTTTTCATCTTTTGCTCTTCTTTCTTCCTGTCGTTTACGCATTTCTTTTACTAACGCTTTATGGGCTTTTTTTGATCCTCGCTCTAGGTCACGCTGCTGTTTCCGTGTTTTAAAATCGATAAACAGACTGTCTAAATCGTAACCTGTCGGGTACAGATTTTCTGCTGAACGCACCAGACGAACACGCTGACGAGGCACACGGATCATTTCTTTTTCTAAATATACGGCAATCGTATCTTCACCTATATCCTCATAAACTAATGCTTCTTTTTGGTATTCATTCACAAATATTCGATCGCCTTTTGCAAAGAGCTGGCGTTCTTTTTTATTGTCCTTCCTAGTTATAACTGCTGTCTTAGGAGGAAATTCTTTTTTCTGTGTCCGGTAGGCTTTTTCCTCCAGGTAACGCTCTGCTTGCTGGATCAATTTCATAGACATAGCCATTTTATGTGCAATCCATAAAGCTTGGCTTTCTCCTGTTTCTCCAACACGCAATTGATATTTAGGACGAAGTGCTTCCCGATCGAAAGCCATAGCAGCCGGCACAAAATCTTCATGATCCCTGGCAAATTTCTTAATTTCTCCATAATGGGTCGTGGCAATGATCAATGCCCCCTGCTCATACATAGATTCCATGATTGCAATCGCTAATGCAGCCCCTTCATTTGGCTCTGTTCCACTGCCAATCTCATCCAGAAGTACCAATGTATTCCTTTTTATCTTTTTCAAAATAGCAGCGATGTTTTGCATATGACCAGAAAATGTGCTCAACGCATTTTCTAAATTTTGGTGGTCACCGACATCGACGAAAACCTCATCAAAGACAGCAAGCTCTGTCCCTTCTTTTGCCGGAACTTGCATGCCGAACATCGCCATCAAAGTCAATAAACCGACCGTCTTCAACACGACTGTTTTACCGCCGGCATTTGCTCCAGTGATAATCAAGCCTCGATAGTCTTTACCGATTTCAATATCCAATGGTACCGCATGATCAGGTAAAAATGGATGTCTGCCTTGTTTGATGACGATATGTTCTGATTTATTGATTTTAGGCGTGATCCCATTGATTTCTCGACTGAGTTTTGCCCGAGCAAAAATGATATCTAATACCGTCATCGTTTCGATCAATAAATCGATTGCTTCTTCATTTTCTGCAATAGCACCAGTCAATGCAGCCAGAACTTGATATTCTTCACTGATTTCTTCAGCTTTTAACAATTGATAGTGTTCATTCAGTTTAGAAACCACAGTCGGTTCAATAAAAACCGTCGTTCCTTTGTTCGATTCATCGACGATCGTCCCATCTACTTTATTTTTATAGCTGACTTTGATAGGAATCGTATAATATTCACCTTTTTGAACAATCATTGCTTCTTGGATCATTTCTTTGTTTTTCGGATGACGTAAGAATTTCAGCAATTTTGACTGGATTTCTTTTTCGATTATTTGTAATTGTTTGCGTACTTTACGCAGATTACGTGAAGCATCGTCACTGACTTTATTATTTTTTATTTTTTGGTCAATCAACTCTTCTACATTTATCAAATCAGGAAGATGCTTGCTATAAGCAAACAACAAAGGTGCCTGGTATTGATTCTTATCAAAAAACTTTGTGATCATCTGACTGCTTCTTAGAAAATCCGCATATTCGATCAAATCAGCGGGCGACAGAACCAACCCTTTTTTGACTTGTTCTGTCAGTGTATCGATCCTCGGCAATCCCATAAATGGAACATGCTGACTACTTTCTAAGATCAAGCGTGCTTCTCTTGTTTCTTCTTGACGATCTAAGACGGTTTGTAGGTTTGTCGAGGCCGTCATATTGCTGATTCGTTTTTTGCTATAGTTTCCGATTGCTCTTGCTTGGATTTCCTTTTTGATCCGATCAAATTGTAATTGACTAATCATTTCGTTGTTCATACTCTCTCCTTTTCTTGAAGAGATACCTGTCCCAAAATAAATAAGGGCCTAGAGATAAATAAAAGGATAGAACACAGCTTAAAAAAGTCATGTCCTATCCTCATTAGAATACAAAGATATTGTTTTCCTGACAGGTACCGTTTCATAAGCACACCAAATAAACCTTGTTTATTGGCTATTCGACTTACTGATTAGATACCAGCTACACTCACAAAACATTCCCCATTCTTCTAGGTCTTATTTATTTTCCACTTAACTATAGCAAGACGCCTTTTGATTGTCAAATATTAGTATGTTTTATAGACTTACACCATTAACGAATAGACACCTACCGCGATAATTGCTCCAATCATTGGGCCTGCAATTGGTACCCATGAATATGCCCAATCTGAAGTTCCTTTATTAGCTATTGGCAATACCGCATGTGCTAATCGAGGACCAAAGTCCCGAGCAGGGTTGATTGCGTATCCTGTTGGTCCTCCTAATGAAAGACCGATAGCTAAGATCAATCCACCTACAGCGAATACGTTCGTTCCAGGTGCAAATTCGTTTTGTCCAAAAGCTAGCAACCCAAGAACTAATACAAATGTACCAATTAATTCTGTGATTACATTTGCTGGATAATTCCGTATAGCAGGACCTGTTGCAAACGTACCTAAAATCGCACTTTCATCTTTCGTTGCATTCCAATGTGGCAAATAAGAAAGCCAAACAAGAATGGCCCCTGCAAAAGCTCCTAAAACTTGCGCAATGATGAAAGGAACGACAAGATTCCAACTAATTGCCCCTGTCATCGCCATAGCTAGAGAGACTGCAGGATTCAAATGAGCTGGGCCCATGAATCCAGAAATATAGACAGCCATTGTTACAGCAAGTCCCCAACCAAATGCGATGACAATCCATCCAGAAGCTTGTGCTTTACTTTTGTTTAGATTCACAGCTGCACACACACCATCTCCAAGCAAGACTAGGATCAATGTCCCAATAAACTCCCCCATGATTTGAGTCATATCACTGTTCATTTATTTCTCCCCCTTTAGTTCCCGCAGATCTGATTCTGCGATCAATGCTTCTAAACGTTTAGTCTGTTGCGCTTTCTCTTCTTCTGTCCACCCAAAATACCCAGCAATTGCATCGATCACAGGTTGCTTGATCTCATCCAGCTGATCTCGTTCAAACAACAGATGATTCGTCCGACGAATGAGATAATCACCTGGAGCCAAAACCATTTCTTCTTCTAAGCCATAACGTAACCGAGCTGACTCAGCGAGACTCAAACCAGAATAAGGTGCCATTTCTTTTGCTAATTCAAAGATACGTCGAGCATTAGTCCCGTAAAAATCAGCGATATAAGTAGCATCTTCTTCCTCTAAACCGGCTGCTACTCCTTCTTTTGCTAATTCCTTCACTGTTTCTTCTAATTTCGTTGGATCGAAATTTCCACCTGAAATCTGATATTTTTTAGAGTCGATTTCTTTCGTCTCTATTCCGTATTCTTCTTTTAACAGCTGACGAATCAATCGTAAAGCTCCTTCTGCCATCTTACGGTAATCGGTGATTTTCCCACCTGATAAAGTCAGCAATCCATCTGGTTCTCTTTCTAAAGAACTACCTCTGGAAATCGTAGAAGGTGCTTTTTCATCACGGCTGTTTTCCAAATGGTTTAACACATCTTCTACTTCAGCACGTGAAACTTTATTTTCCTTATATTCACTCACTGTATCAACTACTTTATTGAAGCTCTTATCTGAAATCGATCCATTATCTCCACCATTATAATCAGAACCAGAATTACCAATCAATAGTGGACGAAGTCCTGCCCAGCTTGCTTCGATATCTGCCAATGTGATATTTGCTTCTGGATAGCGATGGTTGATTACATCCAATAGATAATCCACATCTTCTTGTGTGACTTTCGGATCCGTAAAGTCTCCTTGGTAATCCGTATCTGTTGTGCCAAAGTAAGTCTTGTTTTCTCTTGGGATAGCAAAGACCATCCGCCCATCTTGTTTTCCTGTATCGAAGTATGTGGGTTGTGGTACAGGCAGTTTTTTCGCATCTACGACTAAATGGATCCCTTTGGTTGGACGCATTTTAGGAGAGACTGGACGCGTAAAATTCAAGTTCCGTACTTTATCTACCCAAGGACCACTCGTATTGATCACTAATTTTGCTTTGATCTCGATCACTTCATCTGTCAGCAGATCACGAGCTTTGACGCCAACGATTTGATCGCCCTCATATAAGAAGCCAACCGCTTTCATTTTACTTACTAGATAAGCCCCATCTTCTGCAGCTTTTTTGATATTATCGATCACTAAACGGGCATCATTGTTGCGGAAATCAAGGTAAACACCTGCACCTTTTAGTCCTTCTTTTTTCAAAAATGGTTCTCTTTCCAATACTTCTTCTGGTGTCAGGGTATAGTTCTCATATTTAGTTCCTGTCACATTTGCCAGTTTGTCGTAAAGGTCCATTGCTACTTTGACGGAGAACATATTGAAGGTTGTTGCTCCTTCATCTTCATAGATTGGTAAAAGCATTGGATCTGGTTTTGGGATGTGTGGGGCAATACCTTGTACGACTGCACGTTCACCAACTGTGTCAGCTACTACTTCCACATCAAATGTTTTCAGATAACGAATACCGCCATGCACAAGTTTGGTCGAGCGAGAGGACGTCCCTTCTGCAAAATCTTGCATTTCGATCAATCCTGTTTTGATTCCTGATGCTGCTGCTTGGACTGCCACACCGGCACCAGTGATTCCGCCACCGATGATCAACAGATCCAATTCTTCTTGCTTCATTTTTTGAATGCTATCTTGTCTTGTCTTGTTTGAAAACATATGGATTTCCTCCTTATTCAAATGCTTGGGTAGCTTTTACTGCTTTTTTCCAGCCATTGTAAAGTTTTTCTCGGCGCTCTTCCTCCATTTGAACTTCAAATAACTTACCAGCTTCATAAAATTCGCGGATCTCATCTGTATCTTTCCAATAACCGACAGCTAATCCTGCTAAAAATGCTGCCCCTAGTGCTGTTGTTTCCAAATTTTCTGCTCGTTGGATCGGTACATTCAAGATATCTGTTTGGAATTGCATCAGATATTCATTATTTGCTGCACCGCCATCCACTTTCAATACAGGAATATTGATTCCAGTGTCATCTTGCATCGTATCGATGATATCTCTCACTTGATAGGCAATCGACTGCAAAGTAGCTTTAATGATATCTTCTTTTGTCGTTCCACGTGTCAAACCAAACATAGCCCCTCGCGCTGACTGATCCCAATAAGGAGCCCCCAGTCCAACAAATGCAGGAACAACATAGACCTCATCTTCGTTTGTGGAGCGTTTTGCCGCGTCTTCCGAATCACTAGCTTTTTGCAACATTTGAAGTCCATCTCTCAGCCATTGAATCGAAGAACCAGCCACAAAAATACTTCCTTCTAAAGCATAGTACACCTTTCCATTTATGCCGTAACCAATTGTCGTCAATAAATTATTTTTGGATAATTGCGGTTTTTCACCGGTATTCATGACAATAAATGAACCTGTACCATAAGTATTCTTGACCATCCCTGGTTCGAATGCCATTTGTCCGAATAATGCAGCTTGCTGGTCTCCTGCCATCCCTGAAATTGGTGCTTCGCTTCCATAAAAATGATAACCTTGCGTATAACCATAAACTTCTGAGTTAGAAGTAACTTTTGGTAACATCACTCGAGGAATATTCAATAAATCCAAAATTTCCTGATCCCAATCTAGCTGATGGATATTGAACAACATCGTCCGACTAGCATTCGAGTAATCAGTAACATGTGCTTGTCCATCGGTCAGTTTCCATACTAACCACGAATCAATCGTTCCAAACATTAACTCGCCTTTTTCAGCGCGTTCTTGCGCACCTTCTACATGATCAAGAATCCAGCGAATCTTCGTTGCTGAGAAATAGGCATCGATCACTAGTCCTGTTTTTTCGTGGAAAAATTCTTGATATCCTTCATTTTTTAAGTTATCTGCAATTCCAGCTGATTGTCTGGATTGCCAAACAACTGCATGATAGATTGGACGTCCTGTATCTTTTTCCCAGATTACTGTTGTTTCACGCTGGTTCGTTATGCCAATCCCAGCAATCTGATTTGGTTTGATCCCTGATTCGATGAAAGCTCCGGCAATAACTGACTGTACAGAATTCCAGATTTCATTTGCATCATGTTCAACCCAGCTTTCTTGCGGGAAATATTGCGTGAACTCTTTTTGAGAACTGCCGATATGTCTTCCTTTCTTGTCAAAGATAATTGCTCGTGAGCTAGTTGTACCTTGGTCAATCGCCATGATATACGTTGGTTCTGTCATTGTGATTCCCTCCATTATCTGCAAACGCTTTCTTTAACTACTTTTATCATACTACTCATTTAAAAAAAGAAACTGTCAAAATTTTATTCGTTTTTTCTTTTTTTGACAGTTTTTCATTATGATGCTAGTTTTTGATTAATTCTTTTCTTTTTTCAACATTTCTATTCTTCTTTTCAATCGGATAATGTCATAAGGCGACGCAAATTCTGATAGATAATATTCACTCTGTTGCTTGTTTCTCTGACAAAACGTTATGACCAAATCATAGTTTTTTCCTTCTTCATAACTTTCAATCTCAATACCGCTGACTCCTCTCAGTTCTCTGATCAGATACTGTTGGAAAGCAATACGATAAATAGGCAAACTTTCTAAATCGATCCCTATCACTACTGGTTTCGCAATATAAAAATCGATCATCAAAAGAACATTGGCATACTGGATCATCAGATAACTAAGTGCACTGTCTTCGGCGCTTTTCCTTGGCAATTGCTGCATCGCTGTTTCCTGCAGTTTCTCCAATAACTGTGTTAAGGAATGCCCAAGCATTTTTTGCTGCTGCTCCAAAAGCCGATCACGCTCGTAGACTTCGATCTTTCCAACAAAGAAAAACCATTCATTGTTGATTTGTGAAATTTGGTAGCCTACTGCTTTTTCCTCTTTGATTTTCAAACGACGAGGACGATAATGCCATAGCATCGTTTCCCGAATATAAGTATCCAAAACAGCTGTGGGTAACTTTTTGCTCCGTGTCAAATCATATTGATAAAATATTTCTTCGTCTACTATCGAAAAAGAAACAAAAAAGCTGTAAAACATCATTGTTTCGTATACATTCAGTTCTGCTGCTGTTCGACTAAGATGCATCACGATGATTGGATCGATTGCTTGATAAAGCCGATCCGACTGATAGAGTAATTTCTTTTCTTCCAAAGTTGCGTACGTACTTTTTTCATTCAATAGTCTTTTTTTCGTGATCCCGAGCCAGCAAGCAATCTGTGCTTCTGCTGATGCCGTAAACGTCGTTTCTAATACGCGACCCAATCCTAGAATGAATGGTCTTTTTTCTGGTGTATTTTGCAAAAAAAACGGTCGTTGGTCTTCCGGGATATATTGGAATAATTCATAATAAAAATATCGGATCTGTAGCTCTTCTCCGTATAATTGACCGTTTTTGATTTGTAATCCAAATTCCTCTAAGAGCTGGTTCAATTCTTTGATTTTTCGAAAAACAGAAGACTCACTGATATTAAACGCTGTCGCTAATCGAACGATGGATACTTGCTGGTGTTCTAATAAATAGACAAGCATTTTAAACTTCAAGCTTTCCTGTAATAAAAACAAAAGAATTTTTTCCAAACTGACATCTTCGTCCAACACAAGCAGCGCCTGATACTCGTTTCGCTGTACTTCTACTTTTTTTCCCATCATCCGGCCAATCAATTCAATATCTTCCAAATATTGATCAAAAGAAGTTTTTGACAGTTGGACATGCTCTCTCAATCCATTGATAGAGGCTGTTCCCCCTTGCAGAACAAGGTTTCGCAAAATCAGGATCTGTAACTGCTCTTTTCTTTCTAATAATGCTTCAATCTTCATAGGCAGTATTCGCCACCTTTGACCACACCATATCAGGCACACGATATTCTGGCTGGAAAAACAGCTCATGTTCTTCTAACTGTTCGAACGTCCAGCCTTCTTCTACTGCGATTGTCAGTTGGTCAAGAAGATGGAACATTTCTTTTCTGCTTTGGAGCTGTGCTCCAAGAATCTTTTTTTCAGAATCAAATAGGAATTTGATTTTGACTTTGCTTTGGTTTATTGCTGCAAGCTTGTATTCCGCGTACCCTGTTTCAATTTTTTGGGGATAAAAAATGCTTTCTTCTTCTGTCATACCTACGCTTCCTAAGAAATAGCCAAACCACTGATTGCCGACTGGTCGGTAGGTTCCCTGATCCTTTGTCGCGGAGCCGCTAATTGTCTTGCTGACATTTCGCGCTGTACGGACAGCGTTGTTTACTAGAGAAACGTACATTTTTTCATTTGTTGGGCGAAAAGTGACTTGGATTGCATCGCCAATTGCATAGACGTCTTTTTGAGACGTTTGCAAATAGTCATCTACCCAGATCGTTCCATCATCATTCAATGTTAATTGTTCTTCCCACATCTGATTGTCGGGGCGAGAATGGTTAGCCAGCAAAACAAGATCATAGTTTTCCCATCTTCTTTCCGTCTCTACTACAGCGGTTTCATTTTCGGATAAAGATACGACTTGCTCTTCTAAGAAAAGCGATATCCCTTGATTTTTCATTTCCTTTACTAACGGTTCCGTCATTTCAGGGTCTAGGTAACGAAAAAGAATCGACTTTCGACTTTCATAAAGATGGATTTGTGTTTTTCCTGATGCTAACCCTTCAGCTATTTCGATCCCTGCTTGACCTGCTCCAATGATGGCAATTTTTTTTGCATCCATGATCTTTTGCTGAAGAGAAGCTATGTTTTGTATCTTTTTAACTGAGTGAATGAATCTTGCTTCTGCAGGAACATTTCGAAAATTTTGATTTGAGCCAGTCGCCAAAATCAAACGGTCAAAATCCAGTTTGTCTCCGCCTGCTAAAATGACTTTCTTTTCTTCCAATCCTATTACCGTCTTTTCTGTGTAAACATGGATACGATAGCGGTCAATCAGCTCTTCTTTGGTGATCCAAGAAAGTTGTTTTTCACTGGTGACCTTTCCTTTTACTATCAGATTGAATCCGCTGGGAATCCACCCTAACTTCGATTGCTTTTCAATCAAATATATTTCACTTGTTGGTATCAATTGGCGAAGATAAATAGCCGCATGAATCCCTGCAAACGACCCGCCGACAATTACAATGTTCATCTGCATTCCTCTTTCTTATTAAGTGTGCGACTGCCAACATGGGCTGAAATCACAATGTTCTTAAACCATGTTTACTCATTCCTATGATCCATAGCAGCGTAGCAGAACACACTCTCTCCATCCTACCGTGTGACTAGGTCTGCTTCTCAGTAATAAATTAGTTGACCTAATTGAAGAGTATCATTTCTGAAGAGATGTTTCAAAAAATGTACTCTTAGAAAGGCAAAAAACTCGCCTTTTGCGTACCTCTGTCCAAATAGGAAACAGAAAAGAACGAAAAGACGAGTTTTAGCGTGTGTAATGTAATAGTTAGAATAGACCTATCATTTTTATGTTGACAATTTTTAATGCTTTAATGCTTCAACCACTACTTCGCCCAATTGATGAGCAGATTGAGGGTTTTGCCCTGTAAGAAGACGTCCATCGATTTGAACGACTTCTGAAAAAGCTGGACCTGACTGATAGTCAGCTCCTTTTTCTTTCAAAGCATCTTCTGCTAAGAATGGTACTTCATTCGTTGTACCATTGGCTTCCTCTTCTTCATTACTGAATCCAGTCACTGTGCGTCCAGCTAAAATAGACTTTCCAGATTCATCTGTAACTGGCAACAATCCGACAACACCGTGACAAACAGCTGAGACCAGTCCTTCATTTCGATAGATTTGTGAAGCAACTTTCCCAAGATCTGTTGCTTCTGGAAAATCCCACATTGTTCCGTGGCCACCAGCATAATAAACTGCTGCATAATCTTTTGCATCCACATCATCAGGACGTAAGGTATTTCCCAAGGCCCGATTTCTGAAATCTTCATCTTTATAATAGGCCCAATCGATTTCATCCATATTCAAAACGCTTTGCGGTTCTAAAGGTACATATCCACCTTTAGGACTGACAAAATCTGCATCGATTCCATTTTTTACTAATACATCATAAAAATGAGTTAGTTCACTTAACCACAAACCTGTAGGACGCTCGATCTTTTCGTACTTTTCTACATTTGTTAATACGATCAATACTTTCATTTTTCCATCCTCTTTCTATAAAAATTGAGTTATTGATAACGTGCTTTCAAGAAATTATATAATGGACTTGGCAAATAAAGCTCTTTATATGCTTCTTCAAAAGGTTTCGTTACAAATTCATCCTCACGGTTTTCCAATAACTTCTCTGCCCAGTCAGGATCGACGATCATTTGCTGTCCAATTGCTGCAAGTTCTGCATATTTCAGTACTTGCTCTACATCTTTGCGAGTACGGATGCCTCCAACACCAATTAAAGGGATCTTTCCTTGGATCGTGTCGTGGACAGCTTCAAGAATCGACTGATCGCTGTATTTATCAGAACGGGCTCTTCGATCATACGCATTTAATGAAAC
Source organism: Enterococcus sp. C46 (assembly GCF_040887565.1). NCBI lineage: Bacteria > Bacillati > Bacillota > Bacilli > Lactobacillales > Enterococcaceae > Enterococcus > Enterococcus sp. C46. The sequence continues at coordinate 394,033 of NZ_JBFOGA010000002.1, read as the reverse complement.
ATGCAGATAATCTAGTTTTGTCTCACGTAATCGTTCAAGAAGCCAGATCGTGTCTTCAAAACGAATACCTGGTGTTTCATATTCTTCTGGTGAGAAACGATACCCTACGATGAATGGTTTTTTTGCATATTTTTCAACCGTTGAGAAAACCGTTGTTAATAATTCGTCAATAAAACGATAGCGATTTTCTAAGCTACCGCCCCATTGATCCTCTCGTCTATTCGAATGTGGAGAGAAAAATTGTTGGATCAAATACGTATTTGCTCCATGCAACTCGATACCATCAAATCCTGATTCAATCGCTCTGCGTGTGGCTTCGCCAAATGCTTGGATTGTTTCTTTGATTTCATTTTCACTTAATGCTCGCGGTGTTTCTGCATCAGGTCGTTCCGCTGCAACTGCACTTGCAGATACAGGCTGTTCTCCGGATAGAGTAGCTCGACTAGTCATTCGTCCACCGTGGAAAATCTGAACAATCGCTTTTGCACCGTCTCCTTGGATTGCTTTAGCTAGTTCACTTAACCGAGAAATCATTTCATCATGAGCGATGCTCAGTTCACCTGGCCAACCTTTTCCGATATCTTGGACATTTGCAGCACCAGTAATAACAGCACCAAGTCCTTTAGAACGTTGTTTATAATAAGTAATCTCATCTTCGGTGATCACACCATTGAAGAAGCTGAGTTGTGTCGTCATAGGCGACAGCATCAATCGATTCTTCAATTGAACTCCTGAAGGTAAAGTAATTGATTGATCAAATTGTGACATTGTTATTCCTCCCATGAATTGCTCTAATTAACCTATCGAGAATCATCTATCATTAAACCACTCGATTAGTTGTACATGCAACTATTTTGCTTAAAAAAATTTTTATTTTTTTTGTAACTTATCTGTTGCTTCATTCATTATCTCGGCTAATTCTTTACTTGCTTCATTTCCCAAGACTGCTTTGTACGACTGATGGAGTTCTTCCCAGCTACCATCGACTTCCTTAGTAAATTGGCGTCCTTGTTCTGTAAGATAAACCAATGACAAGCGTCCTTCGCTAACTGTTTTGACGTATCCTTTATATTCTAATTTTTCAACAAAACGAGCGATTGTTGAAGGCGCAGAATAGAGCATTTGCGCAATATCTTTTTGCGGTATACCATCTTTTTCTTTTAATATCAATAAAATAAATCCATATGTTGGTGCCAGGCCTGTTTTTCTAAATGCTTCATCAGCTAATTTATTCAACATGCGATCAAGCTTTTTCACACTAAAGAAAAGACATTCATCCAACGCTTTTTCAATTGGCTTTTCCATTTCATCCCCTCCATTGGCGTACATATCATAGTATGATTTTTATTTTTTGTCAAAAAACACGGAGTAATGACCGCCTCCTCTGTTTAGTTTTGAGAAAAAGAAGTTGTGACAAAAAATATGTCACAACCTCTCGGTAATACGTTTCAATCAAATAAGCTTTTCTTTATTTTACTTCCACCACAAATGCTTCATATGGTCGTAACTCGACTTTGCCGTCTGGTAACTGTTTCAGAGGATAATTTGACACAATAATCCTTAAAGCTTCACGTGGAACAGTGAACACCTGTTTTTCACTGGACATATTGCAAACAACGAGCCATCGCTGGTCTTCATATATGCGAGAATAGGCAAAGACATGCTCAGGCGTCTTTTCCACTAATTCATAGTCTCCCCAGACGATGATGTCATGTTTTCTACGCAAATCGATCAATTTCTTGTACATATAAAAAACAGAATCTTGATCTGCTAACGCTTCTTCTGCATTGATTTCTTTATAATTTGGGTTGACTCGAAGCCATGGAATTCCAGTAGTAAACCCAGCATATTCACGGGCGTTCCATTGCATAGGCGTCCTAGCATTGTCTCTTCCTTTCGCATTGATTGATTCCAAGATTTCCTCTTTTGTAAATCCAGAAGAAATCCTTTCGTTATACATATTGATTGTCTCAATATCTTTTGCTTCCGCGATATCATCGATTGGGCAATTCGTCATGCCTAACTCTTCTCCTTGATAGATATAAGGGGTGCCTTTCATCATATGGAGCAAGATAGCAAACATCTTGGCACTTTCTTTTCGATACACATCGTCATTTCCCCAACGAGAAACAATTCGCGGAAGATCGTGATTATTCCAAAATAAACTATTCCATCCTTCATCACCTAAAGATGTTTGCCATTTGGATAATACTTTTTTCAGTTCAGAGATACTCAAGGGTTTCAAATCCCATTTGTCTTTGCCTTCTTGCTGATCTAATCCTATGTGTTCGAATTGGAAGACCATGGATAATTCATTTCTTTTAGGATTGGAATAAAGTTTAGCGATTTCGGTAGTTGCTCCCCATGTTTCGCCAACAGTCATCAGATTTTTGTCACCAAAAGTTGCTTGATTCATTTCCTGAAGATACTCATGCAGTTTAGGTCCATTACTTGTGATTTCTTTATCCGGTTCTTTGCCAATCATATCGATCACGTCCATACGAAAGCCACCAATACCTTTATCGATCCAGAAATTCATCATTTGATAAATCTCTTGGCGAACCTGTTTATTTTTCCAATTCAAATCAGGTTGACGCTTGCTATACAAGTGCAGAAAATATTGCCCCGTTTTTTCATCCAACTGCCAAGCAGAACCACTGAATATTGAGCGCAATCTATTAGGCTCTTTTCCATTGACCGGATCACGCCAAATATAATAGTCCCGATAAGGATTTTCTTTATTTTTACGGGCCTCAATGAACCACGGATGTTCATCAGAAGTATGATTCACCACCAGATCCATGATGATACGGATATTTCTTTTCTTTGCTTCTTCAATCAGTTCTTCCATTTCTTCCATCGTACCGAATTCTGCCATGATTGCTTGATAATTACTGATATCATACCCATTGTCATCATTCGGAGACTCGTATACTGGAGAAAGCCAAATTGCATCAATACCTAAATACGCCAGATAATCCAACCTGGAAATAATCCCCTGCAAATCTCCAATACCATCTTGATTTGAATCTTGAAAACTTCTTGGATAGATTTGATAAACAACTGACTGGTGCCACCATTTTTGTTCCATGATTTTCCTCCTATAAATGGATGTTTCTATTTTTTGCTTAATCATTTATTTTAGTCTCTCTCACTAAAAATTGTAACGCTTTCAAATAGCTATTGCACCTTGTTATCGGTAACAGAATAAAACGAAAAAACAGCTGAGGAAATTCCCTCAACTGTTTTTTGAAAGGATTGATTTATGCAGGGAAGAATGCTGATTTCACAACTTCTTTATAAACGGTGTTCACTCAGCTGTCCCTCGGTATTAGCTCAAAAAACGGCAAAATATAAGAAACTATTTTTTTCGTTTTTTTCTCTAATACTCAGGCCAGAACACTGATTTCACAACCTCTTTATAAACGGTGTTCACTCAGCTGTCCCTCGGTATTAGCTCAAAAAACGGCAAAATATAAGAAACTATTTTTTCGTTTTTTTCTCTAATACTCAGGCCAGAACGCTGATTTCACAACCTCTTTATAAACGGTGTTCACTCAGCTGTCCCTCGGTATTAGCTCAAAAAACGGCAAAATATAAGAAACTATTTTTTCGTTTTTTTCTCTAATACTCAGGCCAGAACGCTGATTTCACAACCTCTTTATTTCACATTCAATATCCACATGAATCCCACGAATACAAAGAACAGACCATACATGATTGGAGATACTTCTTTTCCTCTTTTAGCTGCTAACATGGTAATTGGATAGAAGATAAAACCTAATGCAATCCCATCTGAAATACTATAAGTCAAAGGCATGCCGATCAAGATCAAGAATGAAGGGATCGCAATCTCTAAGTTTCCCCATTCGATTTGTCGCAAAGATTGTGCCATCAATACTCCTACCATAATCAATGCTGGTGCAGTTACTTGTGAAGTAACAACTGATAGTAATGGAGAAAAGAACAAGCCTAACAAGAAGAAAATCCCTGTAGTAATAGCTGTGATACCTGAACGTCCTCCAACGGCGATACCAGCTGATGATTCTACAAATGCACCAACAGGAGAAGTACCTAATAAGGAACCCGCAAGCATAGCTGTTGAGTCAGAAGCTAAAGCTTTCCCTACACGAGGCATCTTGTTGTCTTTCATGAAACCTGCTTGGTTTGCTAATCCAACTAAAGTTCCTGCTGTATCAAAGAAAGTCACAAGCAAGAATGTCAGCACTACGACCCACATTTGAAGAGAATTGATGTCCCCTACATGTTTTAATGCAACTAAAAATGTTGGTTTCAAACTTGGTGCTGCGGCAACAATTTCAGAAGGCATTGGAATCAAACCTGTGACCAGACCTAAAATCGTTGTAGCTGCCATCCCGATGAAGATGCCACCTGGTACACGCCGAACAAGCAAGATAGCAGTTACGACTAATCCAAAAATCGTCAACCAAGTAGAACCAACGTTGAGTGATCCTAATCCTACTAATGTAGATTCATTCGAAACGATGATCCCACCTTCGCTCAGACCAAGGAAAGCGATAAATAGACCGATACCGCCAGAAATCGCATATTTCAAATCTGCTGGGATCGCATCAATGATCATTTCCCGCAGTTTGAAGATTGTAATCAAAATAAAGATCAAAGAAGCAACGAATACGCCGGACAATGCTGTTTCCCATGGGATCCCCATCCCTAAACAAACAGAATAAGCAAAGAAAGCATTGATCCCAAGAGCAGGTGCCGTTCCAATTGGATAACGGGCTAATACCCCCATCAAAATACAGCCAATCGCACTGGCTAATGCAGTCGCAGTGAACACCGCTCCTTCATCCATTCCAGAAGCGCCTAATACAGTTGGATTTACAAATAAGATATAGGCCATTGAAATAAATGTCGTAAATCCTGCCAGTACCTCACGTTTTACCGTGGTGTTCAATTTTTCTATTTCGAAGTAGGAAAGTATTTTTTCCTTCATCTTCCATCCCCCTAAATCCGAACATTATAAATAAAGTCCGTTAAAATTTCGATTTATTAATAAAACAACGTGTTTTATCATATACTAAAACAAAACATAAGTAAACAAAAAATTCGGATTTTAAGCAAAATCCGAACGTTCCATCTGATTAAATCCCTTTATCTCAAAGTTCATGAACATTCACTTTGGATTACAAGAATTTCTTTATTGTGTTAATAAAGTTTCTTCATTCTAGTCTCAAAAATCAATAGTGTGATTTGATTTTACCATTTCGTTTCTGTTCTTCTTTGATGAATTCTTTTGTATCGACAGGATTCAGATTATTTAGTCCGCCAAAACCTGTATCGACCATTTTTCCCCAGCCTTTTGTCTTCTTTTTTCCTGATTTGAGATTCTTTGCTCGAAGCTTCTCACTATGTTTTGCTCGCCGATACTTCAAATAACCTTCTAATCTTCCCATTAGATCCACTGTTTTTCCTCCTTTTTATTCAATCAGACGACTCAGCTTTTCCTATAACAAAATAATTGCCTTCAGGGTCCGAAAAATTGAAAGTCAAGACGCCATTGTTGTCTGTGATTTCTCCTGGTTCTTCCATGTTCTCGTAGATAGTTTCAAATTCATCCGTAAAAAAGACTAAAGAAGGCGGTGGTCCTAATACCTCTGGTGAAAACTTCTGCACAAATACTTTTGGGAATACGCCTAATTCTAATTCTTTTGAGATGCTGAGTACAATACTCTTAAATTCTTCTGGCAATTCGATTGTTTCAGAAATTTCTGCACCAATTTTTTCTACAAAGAATCGGCAAATCATCTCTACGTCATTGACATAAAGCATCACACGTGTTTTTTGTATCATCGTTTGACCCTTCTTTCTATTTGATTTTCTTTCCTGTCTATAAACTGATTCCATTATATCACGAAAGCGCAAACACCTTGTGTTTGATACTATTCAAGAAAAATAAAGCAATAGTTACTAGGATTGCTTTCCTCCACAAACTTTTTTTACAAAAAAAAACGGCAATGAATGCCGCTCTTCTTTTTTCGATTCTTTTATAATTCTGCTTCTGATTCATCTTTGGTTAGTGTGTGTCTAACACTAGTTACGCCAAATGTTTGATCGATTTTTTCCTTCAACGCTTCGATTGCCTGTGCGCCACGTGCCGCTTGTTCAGCATTGATGGATTCAATGACCAGCACCGCTGCTTGCGTTTCTTCCGTCAGCATCGTTCTTTGGGCTTCACGCCAGTTGAGACAGCGACAGATTGCTCCTTGTTCATCATAGTAGATGATTTCTTCCGGAAGTGCCGGAGCATCGGAATCTGCACCTAAAGGCAGGAATGATTCGCCACCTTGGGCTTTTCCTAGATGCAGATTTCCTGAAATCTTTTCGATATCTTCTCCGCCGCAAGGTACGCCAAAAGACAAGGAAATACTATTATAAATATCTACAAGCGGATTGATTGGGAAAAATTCTCGTTCTTGATTTGCACGTTTCAGTAAAGCTTCAATAGAAGAACGTGCACCTTTTTTAGTCTTGAATGTGGTAAAAGCCTGACGCCACTGAGCAATGACTTCGTTTTGGCTGAATGTTTCTTCTGTAAGGTAATTTCTTGCTTCTTTTGCCGCGCTATTCAATAATTGATGATACGTTTCTTCAGTTTCTTCTGTTACGTGATTATCGATACCACTCGCGGATAAGATTTCGATGGTTGCTTCAGGAAATACTTCCCAAAAATTGGCATCCACTATTACTTTTTTCATATGTTTACACCTCTTGATTAGAATAATTCCTTGATGAATAGATCGTCTGTTTGGGGATCATCTCCCATATAAAAAATATGTTCACTGTACTTGGTAAATCCTCTTTTGCGATAGAAAGCGAGCGCAACATCGTTGTGTTCCCACACACCGAGCCAAATGGCTGTTTTTTGCTTTTCTTTTGCTTTTTTGATAGCTGTATCTAGTAAAAATGTACCAATACCTTGATGTTTAAATTTTTTTCGTACATAGATTCGCTCGATTTCTAAAAAATGATCATCCATTTCCTCAGATTGACTCGTTCCTATATTTAGTTTCAGGTAACCCGCAGGCTCTTGGTCGATACTTACTAGTAAAAAATCAGTTTCTTTCTCTTTTAGCTCTTCTGTAAGTTTTTCTGGCGCATAAGCTTGTCTCAAGTAAGCAGCTAGATGCTCCGGCGAATTATCTTTTCCAAATGTATCTGTAAATGTTTCGATACTGATTTGTTGTAGTAAGTCTACATCTGAAGGCGTCATTTTTCGAATTTCGTATTTATTCACGGCTTCTTCCTTTCAATAGATCCTTTTATTACCTTTTTTGACAAAATTCCAATCTTCGCTAATATTCTTGCATACTTTCTTTAAAAGATATTCCAGTTGTTTCGCTTCCTCGTCAGACAGACCATTTAATGCGACTGCATTAGAGTAGTTGTTTTCTCGGATGATGAAAGGATAGATTTCTGCTCCTTTTTTAGTCGGATAGAGTTTCTTGATTTTTTTATTTTCTTTATCTTCCAAACGTTCGATCATCCCATTGGATTCTAATTTCTTGATTGCTCGTGCAGTCGTTGTACGATCTACTTTGATCATTTCTGCTAGTTTTTCTTGGATGATTCCTGGATTTTCGCAAATACGTACTAAATAAAGATACTGCCCTCTTGTTAAATCAACTTCTTTGAATTCGATATTGCTGATAGAATCCAGCGCTCGGGCAATCATTCCGATGTCTCGAAGAATTTCAGCCATTTCACCCCACCTTTATTTTGTTTGTAAGACTAGTTTACCTCTTTTTGTTGCAAATGCAACTATTTTTTGATAAAAGAACGAGTTCTTTTTAGAGAACTCGCAGAGTAAATAGCTTTCTTCTTTTACGAAAAAACTCAATCGCAATAAAGCTGGTTTTTGTTTTCTAAAATGAGCAACTGCTTCTTTGTTGTTCGTTTTTCTGATAGCTTTGGCAACTCTTCTATGCTAAAAAAACCCATGTCGGAAGTTTCGTTGTCCTCAATAAATTTTGCATCTTCATCGTGGATCGTACAAGCAAAAACAAGCTTATAATACTGAAAAAGCTGCGGAATATCTTTTTGTTTATTCGTATCAAAAACCGCTCGCAGCTGTGTAGATTCTACTGTTAAACCCGTTTCTTCATAGACTTCTTTCCGCACGTTTTCTTCAGGAGATAAACCTATTTCGGCAAATCCGCCTGGCAGTGACCATTCTTTCGTCCGTTTATCTTCGATTAGTAGGATCTTGCCGTCTTTTTTGATATAGGCACGAACATCAACTTTTGGTGTGGGATGACCTTCTTCAATAACTGTAAGTGCTTTTATTTCTTCGAAAGTTTCTTTTCCTATTTCACTGATCAATTCCAATGAGATCGTCCGAATCTCCTCAAATCGTTCTTTATCGAATACATCTTTTCCATAATACAGACCAGCTTGAGAAAGTGCGAGTAGTCTTTTGTATTGAGCCAACTTGTTATTCATTCTCTTCCCTTCTTTTCATCGAATGTATGACTATGTAATCAAGTATAGAAGACTGACCTAATTACGGCAAATAAACACAAGGAAATCGGCAATAAATAAAAGAATATTAAAAAAACATTTTAGAACAAAAAGACATTCGACTCCTCTGTGCTGTGAATAACCGATGTTCAAAAGCTTGCATCTGCGGTAATAAGCCCTACCAAACGAAAAATAGGAGGAACTATTTTTGTTTGGCTGTTCTTATTACTTGATGCAGGACAGCTTTTTCACAACCTCAAGAGAAGAGCCGCCTGTCTTTATTACCTGTCACTATCAAACCATTTCTTCGTTACTTATTGTCATTGATTTCTTTTTCTAATTTATCCAATAATGGAGTGTAATCCACTTGAGTATAGTCTGTTACATCAAATTCATATAGTGTTCCTAACTGGAATTCATCATATTTTCGGTCAGTGATGATCTTTTTGAATGCTTCTTTCGTAATATGGTTCGTCCCTTTCGATCGATCTTCCAATATGTCGCCATAGTGATAATGATCCATGATATAGCTCAAATGACGATCTGGTTCACGATCACGTTTGTACCGACGTTGCCATAACACTTCAAAATCTGCTGTCAGGCGAATCGTAATCACCTGATATCCGTATCTTTCTGCTAATTCTTGGAGTCGAGTTTTTTGCTTATCACTAAAAGGATACTCGGACACAATCACTTTCTTTCCTGCTTCCATATACAGATCAAGTGCTTTGTAATAGAAAGGATAAACTTTCGTCCTTTCTTGTTCCGCCCGTTCTTCCAAGTTGTTAAAACCGATGGATTCTGCATAATATTCCTTGATTTCATCGAGCGTGATGGCATACATATCTGGAAATCGTTCCCGTAGTTTATTCATAAGATATGTTTTTCCTGTACCAGGACTACCAGCTAGAAGAATGAAATACTTTTTCATCTCATTTGTTTCCTAAGTTAATTGGACTTTCCAAGTTCATAAACAGTCCAATCTTATGCTTGACAATTTCTTTTACTGCTTCATTTGCTGGAATCACATTATGGCGAAGAGACTTGTTGATTTCTGTTTCACTAAAGGTTCCTTTAGCCACTTTTGTCCAGTTGACTAAAAGCTCCGTTCCAACATTGAATTTGCGGATCCCGTTATTGATCAATTCAGGATAATCTTCTTCTTTCACACCTGTTCCGCCATGGATAACGAGGGGGACATCGACTACTGCATCGATTTCTTTCAGCAAGGGAATGTTCACTTCTGTTTTTGATTTGAATTGTCCATGATTCGTACCAATAGCAATAGCTAATGCATCCACACCTGTAGCTTCTACAAATTTCACTGCATCTTCCGGTCTTGTATATACCTTGTCATTTTCAGCGACATGGATCCCTTCTTCTGTACCGCCGATCGTTCCAAGTTCTCCTTCTACGGAAACACCGTGTGCATGGGCATATTCTACCACTGCTTTCGTTTTCAAGATATTTTCTTTGAAAGGCAGATGGGACCCGTCATACATGACAGAAGTATATCCGCTATCGATTGCTTCTTTGATATCATCAAAGTCTCGGGCGTGGTCTAAGTGCAAGACTGCATCAACCATTTCTTCTTCTGCAATAGCTGTCATTACATTGACTAACACATGCATGCCGATATATTTTGCGGTGTCGACACTTGTTTGAATAATGATCGGCGAGCCCATTTCTTTTGCTGCGCCTAGCATGGCAGGAAGCATTTCTAGGTTATGTGTATTAAAAGCTCCAACTGTAAAATTCAATTCTTCTGCTGTTTTTGTTACTTCTTTCAATGTTGTATACATCTTTTATTGCCACCTTATCTTTTTATTTATTTCCTTTGATCGTTACTTGTTTTGCAATTTGTCGCATCTCATCCATTTTGCCCATGTAGTAATCGATTCCTTGATCATCCCCAGCACGAGCAGCATCTGCACGCTTCTGGTTATAGAGGCTCATCAGTTTTTTATACCCATCTCCGATCGTCTGTTTATTTTCCAAGCTCTTTTCTAAATATTGGATGGCTTGATCGTTCTCATACAATTCAGAAAATTTAAGTCCAATTTGTTCATAAAGTTCCGCTAATTCGTGCTTCTCTTGAGTCGTTGAAATCTCTTGATTTAATTGTGTAATCTCTGATTGAATCTTTTCGATCGCTTCTGGCGAGAGGATTTTTTCCTCTTTTATCGATCTTTTTTTTGGTTCATTTTCTTTTTTCTTAAAAAATCCGAACATCATTTTCCCTACTTTCAATTAAAATGCTTTCAAAATTGGGCTTAAAATCCAGGCATATAAGAGTGCGGCGGCTACTGTATCTACATCGGTTGCTGTAGCATTGATGAACCCCATCGAATTAAAGATCGTTACTAGCAAAGCAGGCAATAATGTAATAAAGAAGCCATGAGCAATACCGCCAATGATCGCTCCTCGACGTCCGCCAACTGCGTTACCAAATATCCCCGCTGTTCCTCCGGCAAAGAAATTCGTTAGCATACCTGGTAAAATCATCGCTAAGCCGAACATCGGCAAAGTGAACATGGCAATAATCGTACCGATCGTTGTCGTAATGAAACCTAAAATAACAGCATTTGGGCTGTAGGGAAAGAAAACTGGACAATCTAAGGCAGGAATCGCATCAGGAACTAATTTCATAGCTATCCCTCGAAATGCCGGCACGATTTCACCTAACAGTAGACGTACACCAGCTAGCAATACATACACACCCACTACGAATTGGATGGCTTGTAAAAAGGCAAACATGATATAGTTTTGATCTCCTGATAATTCAGAAGCGAATGGTTCACCTGCAAATAAAACAGTGATGATATATAGTGGAACCATCACGACCATGACAGACAGATAAGTATCTTGCAAAAACTCGAAATGTGTAGGCAGCTTGATATCTTCGATCGATTTTTTATTTTCGCCTTTCTCACCAAAAAGTTTAGCCACACCGGCTTCAAATAAGTACCCAATCGTACAAAAATGCCCTAAAGCAATATCATTTGATCCTGTGATTTTACGAATGATTGGTTGTGCTACTGCCGGCATAGCAATGGCGAAACAAGCTCCGATAAAACCACCGACTAAGATCAATACGATTCCTCGCAGACCGGCGAAATAACCAAAGACTGTCGTCATCGTCGCCATCCATAAAATGGCTTGACCAGTTAGAAAAATGTACTTCCATTTTGTGAACCGAGCTAAAAGAATATTGAATACAAAAATGGCTAAGAACGTCAGCGCAATATCTCTGCCTAAACCTAAATCATTCATTGCTTGACCATTGATAGATTCAATCGAAGGGATGATCCCTTGCATATGGAATCCTTCAGTAAAAATTTTCCCGAAATAAGTTAAACTCCCAACGATGATACTCGAACCAGCACTCAACACTTGGAATCCTAGGAGTGTCTTTAACGTGCCAGAAATGACTTGTCCTGCTGATTTCTTCTGCAGCAGTAGACCCAACATAGCAATCAATGCAATGGTGATCGATGCCTGAGTCAAAATATTTTCGATGATAAAATTGATAACGCCCATGTTTTTATCCTCTTTTCTTTTTTATTTAGATAACTCCCTTATCTTGTAAAACTGGGGTGATTTTTTCTTCAATTTCATTTTTCGAGACAATATTTTTCAAATAGATCATCGCTGTTTTAGGATCGACTGAGAATTTTTCGAACTGCGAGCGAAAATTTTCTGCTGTGATGATCACATCTGGTTTCATGGACACTGCAGAAGAAATATCACAATGGTCCAGTTTGGCTTCTACTCCTAATTTGTTCAAAACATCCTCAGCAGACATCTGTGCTGCAAAACTACTTCCTAAACCTGCGCCGCATACGAATAAAATGTTCAATTTGTTCATCTTTGTTCTCCCCCGTATCATTTATTATTTCTCAACTACTGAAAAAGCAGTTGTTTGAAATCTTCCACATTGGTGCATTCGATCAATCGATCCAACTTCTCTTCGTTGTTGATCAGTTCGATCAGTTCTTTCATGATGTTCAGATGCGAGTAGGAATCTACTGCTGCTAAACAAAAAATGATCTTTACTGGATCCATTTCAGGATTACCGAAATCGATTGGTTGCTCAATCGTAGCTACGCTGACTCCTAACTTATTGACCCCATCTTCTGGTCGAGCATGGGCTAGCGCCATGTGTTTACCAATCACGATATATGGCCCGTATTCATTCACTGCACGAATCATCGCTTCGACATAGCGTTCTTCAACAATGTTTTCTTTGACCAATGGTTTAGCAGCTCGTTCAATCGATTCCTCCCAAGTAACGGCTTTTTCTTTAATTATGATATTGCTGTCCGTCAAAATATCTTTTAACATAGGCTGGATCTCCCTTTTGTTGATTTCTAAATTGTTTGTTTCGAATAATTTTTCCAACTTGCCATAGATGATGCGGTCCACTCGGCCACCACTTTCTTCCATGACACCGATTATTTGAGTGAATAACTGCGTCGATTCATGACTGTTAGGTTTTAACCGCTGCAGTTCTTCATTTCTTTTCAAAAAATCTTCTATAACTAAAATATTCGTCTCAGTCAGAATTGGATCGACAACTAAAAGCGGCTTGTTTCGATAATTCAATTGAAAGGTGCTGAAAACCAAATCGACATCCAGTTTATCCACTAATTCGATTTCTTTTGAACTTAAAACTGCAGTAATCTCAATCTGAGGAAATTTTTCTTTCAGATTTTCTGCTAACAGATTCCCGGTAGCCATGCCGTGATTACAGACAACAACTGATTGATAAACATAATTCAGGTCTCGCTTGATCACACTGGCAATCGTCGAAAAGTGGATGACAAGAAAAGCTATCTCGTCCTCCAGTATCTTGCCGCCAATTACTTCTTCGATCGTAGGAACAAAATGAGTGACTGCGCGGTGGATTGGAAAATAATTTGTTCGGATGTTTTCTTTCAATGGATTCATGACTTGGATAGCATGCTTGATTCTTATGATCAGTGCAGCCATGTGTTTATAGAGATTTTCGAATAAAGCTTCTTCTTTTAGATGAAAAGGTATGTGTGTCTCGTTCTCTACAAATTGGATCAATTGGATCGTTAGTAGTTGAGCTTGTACCCACTCAATCGAATTGGAGATATCTCTAGCATTGAACGTCTCGATAGTGAAACGAAGATAATTTCTTTCTACTTGTGGGACATTGTTCAACTGAAATTCCGTGATCATGTAGTCGATAAATGCAGAGAAGCTGCTGTCTTTTATTTCTGTATTTTTCCAATTAATGGCGGAGATGAATTCATGTTTCCTGATTCGCTGGATCCAGATCAATGTAAAAAGCAGAATTTGCTTTTTATAAATATCATCCTCTTGTTTTAACAACTTATTGGAATAGATCTCCTCTATTTTTTTGATTTCCACCAAAGGAAAATAATGGAAAAAGATTTTTTGAGCCGGTGTTAGTTGCGCGTCTTGATTCATAAAGAAGTCGGTCATCCCCAGATTCTGATTGATAAAATCATAGATCATCGTACGGATAGATCGTTCTGAACCTTTATAAACCAGTCCCTGCTTTCCATAACTGACGATCTCGATTCCATAACTGACCAGTGTTGCTCGTAATCGTCGCATATCTTCATCTAACGTACTTTTAGAGATTTGAAATTCTTCTTCTTTTTTGTTTAGATGGATCGGGTTTCGGCTGTAAGCAATGGCTAAAACTAAATCAAAAATACGTTCCCGCCGATTCAAAAAGCCGTCTTTCACCTCTTTTATTTCAGTTTCTAATCGAACTTGCTTGTCATTCTCCAGTTTCAACAAAAAACCTTTGTTGCGAATTGTTCTGATTTCCGGAAGCTTTTTACTGCTCAACCAGATATTCGCTTCAAGAACTTCCTGTCGGATCGTCCGCTGACTGACATGGAAATCAGCTGCTAGATGTTCCGCTTTTACTGGATATTGGGCTGTCATGATTCTGTGAAGTATTTCAATTGTTCTTGTTTTCATAGAAATGATCTCCTTCTGATTCCAAGTATATGATTCCGCTTACATAATAAAAAGTAGATATTTCTGCCACTTGAAGTGGAAAGAAAGTAAGCATAGCAAACAAAAAATAAGCCGTATGCTTTTTCAACTTCTCAACGAAAAAGACATACGCCTATTATTACAAAAATTTTGCCCATCTATACAAAAAAGAGGTCATGAAAAAGCTGTCCTGCATCAAGTAATGAGAACAGCCAAACAAAAATAGTACTTCCTATTTTTCATTTGGTTGGGCTTATTATCGTAGATGCAAGCTTTTGAACACCATTTAGTGGAGAGGTTGTGACAGAGATGTTCAGCCTTGAGCGACAAGAAGCGATTTTGAAAAATAGCTTCCCATATTTTACAAAATCGTGCCTTATTGCCGATAGGCTATCTCTGGAACACCGTTTATTCAGAAAAAGGAGCTACGACAAAATTTTTGTCACAGTTCCGTTCATAAGTATTTTCTGTCAATCCAGCATAATCGGCTGGATAAAATCTGCTTGCCATCTTTTTTCTTTCTCAGAAAAATCAAAATACCATATCTGAGAAAAATACTGTCGTTGTGTCTTACTTCCTGAGATCACTCGCCCATCTTTTCGATCGACTGAATAATCACAGCATCTGAAATCAATTCGGATGGCAAAACTATTTTCGTGGATCTGTCGATAATTCCCTACTTCCTGAATAGTTATTTTTTTAGTATGATTTCTTACACCGTCTGCTTTGTTTTTTTGCAGAACTTTCTGATGTTCGGCAAACAGCTTGTCTGTATAACAGCTTCTGGCTTTTTCAGGAGTTTCTTCTTCCCAAGCAGATTGGATCTTCATGAATATCTTTTGGATTTCCAGAAACTGTGCTTTCTTTTCTTTAGCCGTTCCTGACATGCGGGACAATATCTCCGCTTTCAGCCTTTTCTTTTGTCTTTTATTCTTGACGATAGAAAAAGCAGAAACCCCTCCTACTGACAAAACAGCTAATGCAAGAAATCCCGTTTGCTCATAACTAGAAGGACCTGTACTTGGACCATAATACCCATAAGAATCTCTGCCGTAAGAACGACTGCTAAAATAACTGCCCCCATATGAACGACCGCCAAATGAACCTCTGCCCGAACTTCGACCGCTAGATGTACCTCCACCATGACCACCCGCGATAGCGAATCCTTGGGTCGGCAGAGCAAACAAACATAGGCCCACTAACAAAATGATTGCTAAATAATTGATTTTTTTCATTGCCTTCCTCGTTATCTTTTATTACAAAAAACTATTGTTATCATAGCCTTGCTAAAAGGAAGAGTCAATAACCAGATGCATAAACTGTTTTTTTAGCAGCTTTGTCTTAATTTAATCATTAAGTGACATCGGACAGACCTAGGTGTTGGCAGTCCATATTTCCTCTATCTTCAGCATGAACAAGCTGGCAGACAAAAGATCTGCGCTTCCTCCAGGAGAGATTTGGTTTTCCTGACAAAAGTGCAACAGTGCTATAAATGGACGATTTGGTAAAGCACTTTGACTAGCAGCATGAGCAAGTTTCTGCATTTCCACTAACGTTTTCTGATCACTGCGATGCAAGACACAGGTGTCATCTAAGGAACTCATCAAAACTAACAACATATGCATTTGTTTCTGTACATCAGAATCATTATCTAGCTCCTTAGCAGCTTGGATTGCAAGCCTTATATGCGGATAACCCAACACTACTTCTTCATATGCACCATTTATGCCGTATTTTTGCTTCACCGTATGCCCATGAGTGTTTTTTTTATGACGATATTTTGTATCAGGAAAAGCAGCAAGTTTACTGACATCATCAAGTATTTTGGATAAAGAAAAAGGCTGTTCCGTACTGATTTTTTGCGCAGTGACACTGATCAATAGCCCCATTGCCCAAATCGATCCTTTATGGGTATTGATGCCATCTGTAGCAATCAACATTGCCTTTTCCGCTTTCCGTCCAATCTCAGCAATCTTTTCTCTTAACTCTTGATCGATAGCATGTTGCCATGCTATTTGAGCCATTTCTTCAAAAAAAGGAGTCAGCGTCTTCGCAGACTTAAGAAATAAAGCATAGTCCATATCGGAATGTGCACCCGCATCCAGTGCATCCACTAATCCAGGTTTTGGGCTTAATGTTACTTCTGCGATCAATGCTTCCTCTACCAACGCAGCGAGTTGCTGAGTCACTGCTTTTTTTCGTTCGTCATTTATCATGACACTCACTCCTTCTTTCTATTACTTGTTGAACCCTTTTTTGATGGCTACCCAAATGATGTGAAGCAACCAGCTTAAAGCAAATGCACAACTTGCCGTCATTAGATACGCTACAAGAATCATGACTCCTGAAGGTAACTGCAGCCAATTATCTTTAAATAATAACAACAGTACTTGGAAAACAAAGACATTTGCTAAATACGTACGGTAAGCATAAACAGACAACCATTTGAACAATGGTAATTTTGGCGAATCGTTTACAATCATTTTTGAAGCGCCCATGAAGACAGCAAAGATGATGACTAAACTGTACAAACTTTGGATCGTATTCAAGTAAGGCGCATTCGCAAAGCTCAAGTCTCCTGGATGTGCGAGCAATGAACGGACAGAAAAGAACGCGATAACTAAGCCAACAGGTAAGAAAAGATAACGTACTCTGTCCAAATATTGATAGACTTTTTCGTGATAAACAAATGCGGCTACCCCATAAATCCCGTAAATCATAAAACTAGCAACAAACCGATCTAACAAGTACCAGCTGTCATGATAAGGACCAGTCAATACTTGTGTTTGATAGAACAGATACCATGCAACATATAAAATCGTTGAGCCAATCAATACTGGCCATACATAATTTTTATTAGCAAATACTTTGTAACCGAGCCAAACAAAAAACGGCATGAACAATTGGATCTGCAGCATCATCACGGTATACCATAAATGAGGTGCTCCATCACCTGTGACATATTTCAGTAAAAAGCTTGCAGTATCCGTATACGGAGTTTGTTGTTGGACTGCTGGGAATAGCCAAAGATAAGCCGTCGTCCATAGAAGATACGGAACGACTAGTTCAAAAAACTTTTCCTTCAAAAATTCCCAATAAGACAAATGCTGACTTGTTTTTACCATATTATAGACAATTGCAAAAATAAACATTGGTGCTGTGTATTTAACGATGACGTAAAAGGTACCAAGAAAAGCTGTATTTGTTGCGCTGTGGCTGTTTGCCAAAGCAAAGCTCAATATCGTTTGCATCATAACAGCCGTTACAGCTGATACTTTCTGGAAGTCACTTACGTTGATTTTGTTTTTTTTGTTTTCAAACATCTCTTTCTCTCACTTTTAGTTTATTACCAAATCTCTTTGGTTAGTTTTGGCCCTGTTGTTGTTTTCAACAGGAGTTTTTTCTCTGGTGTCCGCAAGTATTCTTTTAGCGAAAATCCGCCTTTTGATGTAATGACTTGGGTATCGAATTGCTCAAAAAAAGCAGGATGCGATTGAATTGCCTGAATTGGCAATTCAATCGGTGAATCTGCGTACAGCAGCAAATCAAAATCGCTGGTTTCTTTTACTGCCGGAATCCCAGTTGATAATTCAAATCCTAAGCTGCCGCCGATCCCCCATTTGCACCCTGATAATATGTTTCTAGCCGCATGAAATTGCTGATAAACAGGAAAGGGGGCAACTTCCTTTTCTCGAAAAGATTCTCGATCAATGATTGTCCATGGATAGATCACTTTTTGAACAGAGTCACTTGGAATCTCAAGAGCCAAGCGCTGATTTCGTGCCGTACCTCGCAGACCAATCGGCAAAAACCCCCGATCAGCAGGTTCAGCACGCCGAACGACACCATACACTTGTTGAGAAAGCTTCAACCATTCTGGCAACTCTTTCTTGATTTCCTTTTTATCAAAAACAACAATATCATGTGCTTGAATCATTTTTTATGCATCCCATTCTTCGTCCATTTTGGCACGGACTTTATTTGTTTCGACACGTCCGAATGTTTTGGCTGTTTCATTCGTGTATCGATTTGTCAGCATCGTATCATTTGTATTGCGGACATCTTGAATGGCTTCATTGATTGCTTCGATGACTTTGCTGACATTTTGTTCTGAAGCAGCTTGGTCGGTGATATCTTCTAGGAAATGATAGATTGCTCCTAGTTTTGTATAATTATTGATATCGTAAGCGATAGCTGGAACTTTTTCAGCAGCTGCTTCGATTTCAGCAACCGAACGTTTTGTCACACGTGCAGCACTTTCTTTAGACATCGCTTGGACAGTGATTTCTTTATTATTTAAAGCAATCAAGCGGCTTGATTGTAATCCATGTGCTAAAAACGCACCTGAAATAGCATTTCCTGCAATCAATCCAATAACTGGATGTCCAGCTTGACGGAGTTTTGCATAAGCAGCAGCACTATTAGCCAAAGCCACATGGATACCGATCAATTCTTCGTTATAACCGTATGCTTGGCTTGGTACATCGATCACAACGACGATTGGCCGTTTCACTTTTTTATCTTTATCTTCTTCGTAAACATGAGTTAAAATTTGTCCCATGCGGAAACCTTCAACTAAACCAACTTCACCGTTTCGTACACGGTACATCGGGTTTTTAGGATCAGGTACGATCGATGTCACGATGGCTTCTTCTACGAATTTACTTGATTTGCCATAATACACAGTACTAATAGAAGAAGCTGGATTTTTCATGCCAGTTAGTGCCGCAAACCAATCGTAACCAACACTTGTTGCAGCTGGTTCATTTCCTTCTGCTACTTCTGGTAAGTCCATTGATTTTGCTTGATGGTTAGCAATTGCTTCATTGTAATCGTCAATGCTCATTGGTTTTGAAAGATCCAAAGAATCAAGTAATGATAAATAAAATGCTGAGCTTTCACTGCGATGCGTGTCTTTTCGTTCGTCCATTGCTGCGATGACAGCAGCTTTGATTGCTTCTACACTATCAGTCACTAGTTCATCAATGATTTTTGATTCTACCCGTTGACGAGATCCTAATGTATTCCAAATCAAGTCTTTGTCACTAGAATCAAATTCTCGAACACCTGCTTCTTGCTCAATAACTTCTGGACCATTCAAACCGACTCTCGCTTTTTTTGTTGCGATCAAATAACTCATCAATGCTGAAGTAATCGACATACCGCCAAATGATCCTACACGTCCTGGAATCAAACCGATGACTGGTACATATTGTTTCAAAGCAATGATTACATTTCCGATTTCTGAAATAGATAACAGTCCGTAGTTCGCTTCTTGCAGACGAACACCGCCTGTATCTAGTACGATGACTGGGAAAATTTCATTTCCTTTTTTGTTTTCTTCTAATACATGTTCGAGTGCAGCAACGATTTTTGCACCGGAAACTTCACCGATACCGCCACCTTGGAATTTTCCTTCCATAGCGATTACTACTGCTTGTTTGCCATTGATCGTGCCACGGCTGACAACAATCCCGTCATCACTTTCAGGGACGATTCCTTGTGCCGGCAAACTTGGCGCGATGATTTGATCGAATGGATCAATCAATTCACGTCCATTGTCAAGTAGAGCGTTCACTCGTTCTCTGGCGTTTAATTCTACAAAACTATTTTTCATCTGAAAGTTCCTCCATTGCTTGCGTCAATCGTAGGTACACAACTCCTGGTGTAGCACCGAAGTCATTGATCACGATATCTGCTGAAATTGGATAACGATCAAAAAATCTCGTTAATACGTTGTTCCATACTTCGCCGAAGCCATCGCTTCCTGTACAGATTTTTACAGTAGATTCTTTTTTTTCTGTTGGAAACATCAAGATTTCCAAATCACCTGAACCGACCACTCCTACATGGATTTTCTTATTGATCGGCTGTTTCGTTGGATATTTATAAGCTAATTGTTCCATGGATCTCTCCCCTTTTTGTAAAACAGAGCATACACGTTCTGCTTATTCGTCTTTCTTCTTCCACCTGGGTAAATGGCGACAAAAGGTTTTTCTCGCCAATTTTATGACCAAGTTCTGAATTTCATTGGCGGCTCATACAGGCCATCTGACCATTCGATCAAATCATCGATGGTTTGTGCAGCTAATAATGAACGTTTCGCTTCACTACGTTTGATGCCTAGATCTTCTGGCAATTTCACGATGCCGGCATCGCGCAAACGGTCTAGTGATTCTTTCGTACTTGTCATTCCAAGAGGTGTAACACCGCCGATTGCTGCAATTGCTGCTTGGCGTTCTTCTTTTGTTTTTGCTTTGTACAAATAAGCAATTCCTTCTTCTGTCACGATATGTGTGGTGTCTTCGCTATAGATCATCACTGGTGCATTGGCTAAGCCTGCTTGTTTTTGAACAGCTAGTGCATCTAATTCTTCGACAAAGACTGGTTTTTTATTTGAACCATATGTTTCCACCATTTGAACAACTAATTTTTGTCCTTTCCCTAATGGATCATCATTGTTGCGAAGTGATTGCCATGCTGGTGTAGAATGACGACGACCGCCAGGATTATGTCCCATGTTAGGCGCACCGCCAAAGCCAGATAGTCGTCCTTTTGTTACGGTCGAAGAATTTCCTTCATAGTCTAGTTGCAAGGTTGAACCGATAAACATATCGATGGCATATTGTCCTGCAGCTTGTGATAATGTTCGGTTACTACGCATCGTGCCGTCTTTTCCGACAAAGAATACATCTGGACGAGCAGCAATATATTTTTCCATACCGACTTCGCCACCGAAACTATGGATACTTTCGACCCAACCTGATTCGATGGCTGGGATCATCGTTGGATGTGGGTTCAATACCCAGTTCTTCGCGATTTTCCCTTTCAACCCTAGTGATTCGCCATAAGTTGGCAATAACAATTCGATAGCTGCTGTATTGAATCCAATACCATGATTCAAAGATTGTACGCCGTGTTCTGCGTAGATTCCTTTGATTGCCATCATCGCCATTAGGATTTGCAATTCTGTGATGTTTTGAGGATCGCGCGTAAATAGTGCTTCTAATTGATAAGGTTGATCTGCTTTTACAACAACATCTACCCAGTCTCCAGGAATATCGACACGAGGAAGTTTATCAACGACTTCATTGACTTGAACAATCACGATACCGTCTTTGAAAGCTGCGGCTTCGACAATTGTTGGTGTTTCTTCTGTATTGAAACCTGTATACAAGTTGCCGTCTTTGTCTGCTTTATCTGCAGCTACTAAAACGACATTTGGAATCAAATCGATGAATAAGCGTCCATAAAGTTCCAAATAAGTATGGATATCTCCTAATTTCATTGTGCCGTCTTCAATCATTTGGGCGACACGCAAGCTTTGGGCACCTGCATAAGAGAAATCAATCTTGCTTGCGATTCCTTTTTCAAAAATATTCAAATGTTCTGGTCGCGAGATACTAGACATGATCAAATGCAGATCATTTACTTTTTCTGCATCGACTTTTTCAAGACTTTCTGAAAGAAAACTTGCTTGTTTTTGATTGTCGCCTTCTAATACAACTTTGTCGCCGGGAGCAATCAGTTTTTCCATCACTTCTACGATTTTTTCAGTTTCTACATACTTGCCATTGAGCAAGTTGCTGATTTTTTCCAATCGCTGCGCTTTTTTTTCGCGTTTAGAAGCCCAGTTGCGGTTTGGTTTTTCCATAATTAGTCATCTCCATTTTTGATATAGAAACGTGGCGTCATCAATACCATGTTGGTCTAGATTGATCGTACGGATCCCTTTATCTACACCAAATTTTGTATGAATCAGCTTTGTCAAAGTATTGCCGGGGGGAAATTCAATCGTCAGATCCATTCCTAATTCTTTTGCCAAGTCCATCATTTGGTTCCATTGCACAGGGAAAGCTAGGTTTTCCAACAAATCTTTACGAATCTCTTCTGCCTCCTGAGTGGCTCTTCCATCCGTATTTTTTATATACAAACATCTAGCATCAAATAGATGGACAGACTGCATATACGGCTTGAATTTCTTGACCGTATCATTCATCAAGAGACAGTGAGATGGCACAGGAACTTTCAGCAGCTTCGCTGTTTGCGCTTGGTGTCGTTTGGCTTCTGCCAACGTAACGGATAAACCTTCGATACTCCCAGATAACGTATGTTGCATGGGACAATTTTCATTTGACAAATAAACTGGGTGGTCAGGATCAAATGTTTTTGCTACAATTTCCTCTGCTTCACTTCTCGTCACACCTACTACTACGCCCATTGCATAACCGCTTGGATAAGCTTCTTTCATTAAGACTGCGCGGTGATAGACTAGTTCCGCTGCATTCTCAAATGTCAAAGATCGACAAGCAACAGCTGCACAAAAAGCACCGATCGAATGTCCTGCTACAATATCAGGCTGAATACCGTTTTTTTCCATTTCATCTAAATAAAATACTGCTTTTGTCAGTAATGCTAGCTGGATAAAAACCGTATCTTGATAGTTTTCTTCTTTATCAACTAACCGATACCCCGTCACATTTTCTAAACGTTCCATGTACATTTCAGGGATATCCGCTAACATCCCTAACTTCTGACTGCCTTGCCCAGGAAATAAGAAACCTGTACTCATGAGCCTCGCCTCCTTAGCACTTACTTTTTCCACTGCTATCTTAGTCAATTTCTGCTATAATAAAAAATGCCAAAAAAAGAAAAAACCATAACAAAAAGGTATGGATGGGATGGATAATTATGAAATTGCTTCATCTACAGTATTTTAAAAAAGTGTTCGAAACAAAAAATGTCACCCAAGCAGCCAAAGAATTATTTATTTCTCAACCTGCCTTGAGCCGTGCGATCAAACATTTGGAAAACGAATTAGGAGTCCCTTTGTTTTACCATAGCGGCAGAAACATTGAGACAACTGTTTATGCAGAAGAATTCTATCCATATGCAGTCAAGACATTAGACACATTAGAAGAAGGAATCAAATTATTGTCTTCGGTCAATGAGAAGATCGTTACTTCCGTCATTTTGTATTTAGAGGTAGCCTCTGTTTCTATTCCGAACTTGCTCCGAATTTTTATGGAAAAGCATCCTGATATCCAATTAACGATCATGCAACATCATTTACCAGATGATATTACCGACCCTGTACTGTACATCACTTCGGAGATGAAGCCTGGCATGACCAATATTCCTATCATGAAAGAACCTGTTTATGTAGCCATTCCTAAGAAACATCCTCTTGCGAAAAAAGAACATCTGCAATTAGAAGATATCCAACGCACCCCCATCTTGATGCTGTCAAAGAGCAATGCCTTCCGTCATACACTGGATGCAGCACTTGAAGCGAAAAGTATCGAATTGACGATCAGTTCGACGACAGATGATCCTGCGACATTACGTTCTATTGTCAAGCAAGGCTTAGCTGTTAGCTTTTTCCCAAAAGTTTTTTGGTCTTACGATAAAAATGATCCTTTCGTCTTGCGGGAAATCAAAGATTTGCCCTTGACACGAACAATTTATTTATCTTCTAGCTTCACAGAAGATCATCCTTTGATCAAAATGATTGCAAAAACGATGCGAGAATTTTATTTAGGAAAATAAAAAGAAAAGAGCTGTGACAAAATTCTTGTCGCAGCTCTTTTTTTCGAACAAACGGTGTTCCAGAAGTAACTTCTTCAGAAACAAGCCCAAATTTCCTAAAAATTTGAGAAGCTATTTTCGTAAATTCCTTCTTATTTCTTGAAGCTAAACACTTCTGTCACAACCTCTTCTCTATTGTCCTATACATTCATTGCGTTGATTTGAAACTTTCATCAATCAAACCTGCTAGTTCATCTAGTTTTTCTATTTTACGTAGATCAACAGAGATCCAATGTTCTTTATTCATGTGATAGGCTGGAAAATACCCCTCTTTTCCTCGCAAAATACCGCCAAGTTCAGGATCGACCTTCAAATCAAGGATATCGATGATCCTATGGTCACTTGCATCATCATAGATTTTTTCTTCTGGAACAGACATCAGGACCCCAAACCATTTTTTGCTTTTTTGATGTCTGAATACGCAATAATCAGGAAATTTTTTAAAAATATATTCTGGAGACAAATTGTATGTTTCATCGATGTGATCGATTAATTCTTTTTTCGTTAGCATCTGCTTCCATCTCTTTCTTATTGATTCTCTTTATTCAAACATACCACGTAAGAATAGAAAAATGAATACTGGTTGAAAGATCAGATGAAACTTGACCACCGTTTATTTTCTCCGTATTCTTAGAATAGAAGGGAGCCTGGTTTATGTATTCACTAATGAAAAAAATCATTACCGAAAAAGATATTCGACGTCATGTTTCTTTAGTCGAACAATTGCTGAATCATACAAAGATAACCGTAAATGAATTAGCTGAAATCATAGGGACAACCGAACGAACGATTTTTTCTGACCTTCAATCTATTCGCTCTCATCTGCCCGAAGGCTGGGACATCTTCAGCGATCAAGCAGGAATCAGTTTGCAAAACCAGCAAAATTTATTAACAAATGACCTTTGGGAGATTTTTTTCAAACAATCAGTCAGTGTCGAACTGCTGAAAAATCTGCTTTTTACAAAAAAAGTTGCTGTCCCTGATTTTCTAGCGGATCATGGGCTTTCTTATGGAACATTGAAAAGACATGTGACTAAAATCAATCAGCGTTTAGCAAGTTACGACTTGCAGATCGATTTGACGAAATATACAGCTTGTATTCTTGGAAAAGAGCGTGCGATTCGTACTTTCTATCATCGATTGCTGATTCCTTTCACTCATAACAACTATTTTTTCGAGGATTATTCAATCCATGAATCCCATTATTTTCAATTTTTAAGAAACCTCAGTCAAACTGAACTAGCTGTTGAAACAGAAGAGATTTTCGGAACATGTTGGTTCTTTATCAATACGATCCGTATAAAAGCGAATTGCCGGTTAGATTCTTCTATCCATATCAACAGCACACTCTCCTCCCTGTATGACTCTGCATTGAAAAAATTGTATTTAAAGGAAGGTATTTACCTTAAAGACACTGAGCTTTCTTTTGCTTCTTTCTGCTTTCTGGAAAGTTGGAATTACAACAATAACTATGGACAAGAAATCGCTCGCTGCCTGCATCATTCTCCATTTTTAGAGGTCCTCGAAACGTTTGTAGAGGAACTAGCTTCAGAGCTGTCTCTTGATCAACTAAAAAAAACATCTCTGACTGATAACTTGGCTCTCCTCGTATTAAAATATCATGAATCGCCAATACTGATCGAACCTTTGGAACGCCAATACCATCGTTTTTTAGAGACGTATGATCAGCAATATGCACACTTGTATCAGCAGAAAGAGAATTTACTGAACGATCTAAAAAAAGAAATGGAAATCAATGAACCAAATTACTTTCTTCAACTCTTGTCTTTACTGATCCAACAAACGATTTTTTCTATCAAACCGAATTTGTTCAATGTCTATTTTATTTTCCAAGGAGAACCTTCATGGAAGGCGTTCTTGCAGCAGGAATTAAAAGATTACTTGGGAAAACGTGTCTGCTTCTTACCTATCGAACTAACCGATCTTTCCACTATTTCTTTTGAAAAAACAGATATCTTGATTTCCAATTTCCCGTTGGATTCTCTAGATATCCCTATTGTATACATTTCTTCTATTCCAACGAAAAATGAGCTCAATCGTTTGACTGAACTCACTTTCAAAACTTTTTTATAGTAACGGCTAGCGACTGAATTCTCTAGCTGTTTTTTCTTTTTTGCGAAACAGTTTATTCATGATCCCTTTTTCTATTTCTACAACTAAGAATAGAAGAATCACATTTGCCCCAATCAATAACTGTTGTGTCATCGTTAAACTTACTGTACCGATCAGCTGCTGAGCGATTGGCAGAAAAATAACCATCCCCTGCAATAAAGCAAGGATACCTAATGAAAGAAAAAGCGATTTGTTTTGCAAAAGACCTTGGTTCAGTGACGGCTTGGACAACTCTCTGCAATTGATCATGTAAACAGCTTGAGCTAAGACGATATTTTGCAGAAGAATGGTTTGTTGTAAGCTTTGCCCTTCAAATTGCATAGCCAATAAATAGGCAGGAACCATGATCAGTAGTGCGACATAGATGATCCGAAACAAATGATAACCAGATAGGATTCCTTGCTTTGGATCTCTCGGTGGACGCTTCATGATTTCTGGATCTGGCGACTCGAACCCTAATGCATAAGATAAAGTGATTGTCGTTACCATATTGACCCATAAAATCTGTACTGGGGACAAAGGTAGCGGGCGATTCAGTATCAGCGCCCAAATCAAAATCAATCCTTGAGCTAATGCAGTTGGTAAGAAGAAATTGATGGTCTTTTGCAAGTTATCCAAAATGCGCCGACCTTCTTTTACGGCTTTTGCAATCGTATGGAAATTATCATCTCCTAAAACCATATCAGCTGCCTGTTTGCTTACTTCACTACCTTTGATTCCCATAGCGATTCCTATATCGGCTCTTTTCAAAGCAGGTGCATCATTTACGCCGTCTCCGGTCATTCCGACGATTTCTCCATTTTTCTGCAAAGCTTTCACGATTCGCAGTTTGTGTTCTGGTGTCGTTCGAGCAAAGACATCGACTTTTGGTACTTGTCGAGTCAACTCTTCTTCAGACATAAGATCCAAATCGATTCCTTCTAAAACTTTAGCAGTATGTTTTAAGCCAATTTGTTCCGCGATTGCTTTTGCTGTATCTTTGTGATCCCCTGTAATCATTTTCACTGAGATCCCTGCTTGTTGGCATTCCTTTACAGCTTTGACTGCACTTTCTTTTGGCGGATCAATCAACCCGGCAATCCCTGCAAAAGTTAATTGGGTTAAAGACTCATGCGTGAGTTCCTGTTTCGAATCTACTTTTTTGTAAGCAAATCCTAAAACACGCTGACCTTTTTTCGCAAACGCTGTGGCTGTTTGACTCCATGCTTCTTGTTCTGAATAAGAAAGAGTTGATTTAGCCAATAATACTTCTGGCGCACCTTTGACGTAAATCACCGTTCCTTTTTCCTCCGTATGCATCGTTGCCATATATTTGTATTCAGAGCTGAACGGAATCTTTGCTTCTATTTTTTTCAAAGGCAGATTGGCTGTTTCTGTGTGTCGAATCAGTGCAAGTTCTGTCGGATTGCCACTTAAATTTTCTATTTTCTGTTCTTCTTTCGTCTTTAATTCCTGACAATTTTTCATAATAGACAGTACGCGAGTTTCTTCTTTTGCTGCTACATCCACAACTGTCATTTCATTTTTTGTCAATGTCCCTGTCTTATCTGAACAGATCACTGTCATAGAACCTAATGTTTCTACCGAAGGAAGTCCTTTGATGATCGCCTTTTCTTTTGCCATTTCATGTACTCCAACGGATAGAATCATGGTCAAAACAGCTGGTAATCCTTCGGGTACCATTGACACCACCAAAGCGATCATAGCTGAAAGAAGGATATGCCAATCCATGCCATAGCGGAATGTTGTAAAAACAACTAAGAACAAGATTAAACAAAGAATGCCTTGAAAAATTTGTTTGTTCAATCGGTTGATCTTTTTGATCAGAGGCGTCGTTTGTTGTTCGACCGATTGCAGTGCTTGATTGATTTTACCGATTTCTGTCGTGTTTCCTGTTTCTACAACGACACCGACTGCAGAACCAAATTGTACAAGTGTTCCTGAAAAAGCCATATTTTTCTGGTCACCGATTGATTCTTCTGCTGCCAAAACGGAATGATTTTTTTCAGATGCTTCTGATTCTCCCGTCAAAATCGATTCTTCTACTAGTAGATCATGTACTTCGATCAACCGAACATCTGCTGGAACGACATATCCGGCACGTAAGACAATGACATCTCCTTTTACTAGTTCTTTCGCAGGGATTTTTACTTGCATCCCGTTCGATAGTACTATCGCTTCTTGTCCCATCAGCTGCTTCAAACCATTCAACGATTCTTCTGCTTTTCTTTCTTGCCAATAACTAACGAGTCCGTTGACGATCACTACGAATAAAATAATACTTCCTTCGATGTATTCGCTCGAAGCAAATTTCAAAAAAGAGGCAATGATCAACACGATCATCAGCAGATCAGTAAAGTGTTTTGCTATTTTTTTCCATCGTTTTGTCTGCTGTCTTGCTTCTATCTCATTATATCCTTGATCAGTCAGGCGTTTCTGCCGTTCTTCTTGCGACAACCCTTCTGTTGATGTTTGATGGTTTTTCAATGTATCTTCTACCGTCAATTTGTACCAGTTCATCCTATCTCCTCCTACTTAATTGATACTTTTATTATACGTAGGAAGATTTTTCAGGCGTATCGATTATTTCAGGGATGTCTGAAATAATTCGTTTTGCCGAGCAAAAAACATAAATATTAGATTGTCGCTTGTTGCCTCTTATAGGATAACGGCACTTATCTCGTGGGAAAAATAGATGGAAAACAGGGGGAATACAACTAATTTGCCAGAATAACCAGTTGTCTATTTTCCATTATGTTTCTTCCCTCCATATTTCGTTTGTCAATGTCTCGCAGATACATGTGCTTATCTGTAACACCTCTTCACTATAGCGCCAAAAATGAGAAAATTTTTTTTATAACATCAGATTCACGTAGAATATTTCAAACAAAAATAAATAAAGTCGGATTTTTCTGATAATTGCACGTGGAAAAACGAACAATTTTTTAATAAATCAGACTTCTAAAATGGATAGTCTAAAAAAAACGAACAAATAACTTAAATGACTATCATTCATTCATCAACTGTATTTGCATTCCGTTTAATTGTTAAAAATTCACAATCTATTTTCTAATGAAAATATTTATTTTTCAATTTTTATAACATAAAAATCTTTTATTAACGGGTTTTAAAGGCTTTTTCAGAAATTAACTGATGATTTCAAAAAGAAAACATGTCATAATGTTTTCCATATTGTGCAAAAAAATACAAGATGGAGGCTTTACTATGATTGAAGAATATATTGAGAAGAATATTTTGAGACAGCTGTTTTTATGTGGGCAATTCTATGTAAATAAAGAAGTCAATCTAGAAAAGCTCTCCTATCTTCTACATGTTTGCAAAACCACTTTACTCAATGATATCAATAACATAAAAAAAGAATTTGAAGAACAAATTGTTTATACGCATCGAGAAAAAGATTGTTACACTTTATATTTTTCAGAACATATACCTCGATGTAAGATCATGCAGCAATTGACCCAAAATTCGTTGTTTTTAAAAACTTGCCTGCTTTATTTGGAAGAAAATGAACCTGATTATCTCCAACTAACTGAGTGTGAATTCATCTCTGTCAGCAAAGCTTACTCCTTAAAAAAACAAGTATTGGCTTATTTTCATGATTGTGGGATCGAAATCGACCGCTACTCCCCTCGATTCACTGAAATGGAAAGACGTCTGTTGCTTCTTAATGTGGCTTATCGTTTAGGCAGCTTTAAGTCCTGGGAGCTACCTGAATCATTTTTTGAACGTGCGGATCGTTTCATTGAATCTGTAACGGAGAATAGCGGTAGATTTTATGATAAAGAAAATAAAGAAATCTTATCGATTGGTTTTGCTATTAGTTTCTTACGCCAACAGTTATGTACTGTGACAATAGATCCAACATTTATCGAAGAAATCAAAAAACGTCCTATTTACAATTATGTCGAGTCAGCATGGGAAACCACTGATTTCCAAACCTATTATAAAAAAGAAGAATTTGCCTTTATTTTGACACTGTTCAATCTTTGTAATTATGGTTTCCATTCTTATCAGTTGATTGCGGAAGATTTTCAACAGCTACACCAAGTGTTTATTGACAATACTCCCGAAATAAAAGAACTAGTTGCTATCTTTGAAACTCATTTCCATCAAGAATTATTCGGGAATCAGCCATTTGAACGTGCGCTGATTCATCTGATGCGTTCGGCTTGGGATAACTATCAATTATTCATGCCAGAAAAATTTTATCTTCTAAATGAGGAACAGACAAATTTGTATAAAGAAGTCCAAACTCTTTTTTCCAGTTGGGCCAAACGACTACCTTATGATCTACGGTTTAATCCTAATTGCATGCGAGCTTTTGTCATCGAATTAAGTGGAATTCTCCGTCTGACAAAAGAACGTCTGACTATCTATATCGTCACAAATTCGGATGTTCATTATCTGATTTATCGGGAAGCCTTGGAAGCTGTAACTATTTTTGATTTTCAAGTTGCACCAACAATTTATGCAAGTATATCTGATATAAAGAAGTATGCACAGCAATCCTCGAACCGAGTGTTATGTGAACGTACATTATATACACCGGATGCAGTCCAATATGAGAATATTATTCCTATTTCAATCAATACGATCGAACGAGCAATCGTTTCAGCTGTGCAAAATAAATAAGAGGCTGTGACAAAACATCATGTCACAGCCTCTTATTCTGAGTAAACAATATT
Organism: Enterococcus sp. C46; assembly: GCF_040887565.1. Lineage (NCBI taxonomy): Bacteria > Bacillati > Bacillota > Bacilli > Lactobacillales > Enterococcaceae > Enterococcus > Enterococcus sp. C46. Next base: position 363,104 of record NZ_JBFOGA010000002.1, on the reverse strand, counting down.
CCAAAAGTAACTTCTTCGGAAATAAGCCGAAATTTTCGTAAATTTCTTCTCATTCCTTGAATCTGCCCACTTCTTAACAACCTCTCGATAAACAGCGGGCTCATAACCTCACTTATTTGGAACGTCTACTGGCCCGATTTCTTTATTTAAAAAATAAGAAATGATCGTTCGGATAACTACCAATGCAGCTAGTTGGAAAATATCCTGCAAAGTAGGCTTGATAATCGATTCGATGATCCCAGCTGAAACAAGAATTTCCAAACTTAGAAGTATATAGCCTCCTAACATCTTTTTAATAGCATTGTTCTCGCTGACTCGGTCGTTTTTCGCTTCTGTATGGACAAATAAGTATTTCAAGAAATCCTTAATCGACAGACAAACTCCCCAAATCAATAAACAGATAGCAAAAATATCAAGTCCCAGTACAAGTTTTTCAAAATATGGAAGAAGAAACTGCATCAACTCTGTCGTCATCCTACCTCTCCTCTTCTTTGTTTCTCTTTGTCTTCTATTTCCTGATTCAAGAAATAAGAAATGACTGTTCGAATGATAATAATAAGTGCAAGCTTCAAAATATCTGTCCAAGTCGGCTTGATAACTGACTCGATGATATCAGCAACGACTAGTACTTCCAAGCTTAACAAAATATAACTTGCTAACAGTTTTCTTGTATCTGCATTACGAGCATTACGTTCTGCATAGTTTTTCTTGACATGAGACCAATCAAAAAGTTTGAATAGAACAAGAACGATCCCAGCAATTAAGATACCGATAGAACAAATATTTAAAATAGCAATGATCCATTCTAAATAACCGATCAATTGTGTGTTAAACATTGCGTCGCCACCTATCTTTTTTCCATTTAAGAGCCGATACTTTTATATCAGCTACTGACTATACAGCAAAGTATCTATTATCAATTGTAAAAGAAAACAGATAATTCCGTCCACTCACATGAAAAACACCCTTGACACTAATCCTCTTTCGATAAGTGCAAGGCTGTTTTTGCTAGAGTAGTATTCAAATCAGCATAGCTCTAAAACAGCTTTTGGACTTCTGCAATTATTTCTTTGGTTTTGGAAGCATTCAAATCAGCATAGCTCTAAAACAAGACTACTAAGAACGCTGTAGTGCTTCCTGTTTTGGAAGCATTCAAATCAGCATAGCTCTAAAACCTCGCAGAAAAAATTTTTCCGTCAATGTTTCATACTCACGCTACTCGTTCATAGCAAAACTTCAGCTTTGAACGCTTCTCTTTTTTACCATTATACCATGTTTTCCAAGTTCAAGAAATAGTCTTTATCCAAGACAAATTGTTTTATCCCTTTGATCGAACGCGGCTCTACAAATAGCACTTCCATATGATATAACGAAATATAATTTTGCACTTCGCTTATTTCTTCTTCCGTGAGATAGGAACACACATTGATCAAAACCAATAATTTTTTCTTAGACAAGTATTTATAAACCTGAAGCAACTCAAGTAATTTCTCAAAAATAGTATCACTTCTTGTCTCGATCTTGATACCCAATGCTTTGAATAATTCCAAGACCGTGATCTCGTCTCCTTCTAAATCGAGTTCGTGATCCAACAACTCGTACCCGATCAGCTCACTGATTGTCGCTGTCAGTTTATCAATCATTGATTTCACTTCTACTTTTTCATTGAGCTGGCGCTCCAAATCTGCGTAGATCAATTTTAAAGTCGATGCCGAATTGATGTCAAAACCTAAAACATCTGTGATAATCAGTAAATCTGACTCTTTTAATTCTTTGTATTTATCGTTGAACAGCTTTAGTTCATGGGATTCACTGTACTGATAGAACCATTTCACGATTTTTGCAAACACAGTGACATCTTCTACGATTAAAAATGTAGCTTTTTCCAGTGACAGAGGCTGTTCCAATAATGGAAAATTAAGATTCAGCATCTTCGTCCTCCCCTAGATAAATGACTCGCTTATCCGAATTAGCCACACTTGTATCTCTTTCCCCGCTCAAATAAACCATACGCGCGAATTGTTTTTCCGTTACCGTGAGTAGTGTGACAAATCCTTTTTTAGGGTTATTGCTTTTTAATCGTTTCAGCATTGCTTGGCTAGCTGTAGGATTCAGCAACAATTTACTGTACACGGAAAACTGATGCATGATGAATCCTTCGCTCAATAAAAATTTTCTGAATTTCCTGTATGCTTTTCGTTCATCGGCTGTTTCAGTAGGCATATCAAACATTAAAATCATTCTCATATAACGATAACTCATATCCGAAATTGAGGGACTCCTTCCGTCTCGTTATTCAATACTTTGATTACTTTACTCGTATAATCCGATACGATGTTGGTAAGAAACATTTCTTTTTTTCCATAACTGTATTTATTGGTAAATAAATCAAACAAACGCCGCTTGATCACAGGAAATTCGCAGTTGCGGTAGCGATAAACAATCTCGTCTATGACCGGTCGGAATGGTTCCATGAAATCACTAGCCAAATTAAAATCATTGAATTGATTCGCATGTTTCAATCCAAATTGTGTCATGCAACCATTTTTGACGATTTCTCGGGCAAACATGCTCAACAACAGTGTATATCCGTAATCTAATCCTGCATTGATCTCATTGTTTTCTTCACGAGTAAACTTCGTGCCGAACAATGTTTGAAAATAGATTCTTGCAGCATGGCCTTCGCGATTCGTTGGGTCAAATTCAAGTAAACCTTCGTGCAATTCTTGTATTGACTCTGCTTTTTCAGTAAATAATTGCTTTTGCAAGAAATTGCTTTGGTTCTGGATTTTCTGGGAAATAATTGCTGTCCATACCTGCCCCTTTTTTTCAGGAGACCACGCCAATTGTCGCGTTAACTGCAAACTGCTGTCATGTCTACTGTAGAACGGCAACAGCTTAGCAACAGGAAGTCGCTTGTCATCACAAAACAACACGAGTATTTTCTCATCGACTAATCGTTTCAAGAGCATCGTTGTGATAGTGATATCTGTGGTTTCCAATAACAGCACATCAATTTCTGACAGATGGAGACGTTCGGTTTTTTCAGCATTTTTGAAAATCAAATGATTATTTACGTATGCTAATTTTGAATGTGTGTTGACCACTACTGTGCGCCATCCCATTTATTTCCCCATCCTGATACGAGTTTCATATAATCCGGTGATTGATTGATGAATAATCGTTGACTGCCAGATTTCAGTCAAGCTAGTGTACCTTTTTCGCGGGATCGTCACATCAAAAAATTTGAAATCAGCCGGTGCGCCCATCGCATTGAACTGCATGAGATTGACAAAAGAACTTGCTAGTTTAGCTAGATCATCCGTTTGGTTTTCTTTGTAAATTTTTTCCAGTTTCTCAATATTTTTCTCTGCCAAGGTATATTTCCCTGCAAATTCGAGGACACGGGCAAACACTTCTGAAAACTCCTTGTGGTGTTCATTCACATAATCAAAACTTTCTTTATGAGAAATCTCATCGTACTGTTTTGCATGATAAAGAAGTGTGACTAGATGCTCCGGCAAGAGAAATGAATTGGCTTTTTGTGCTTCCTTATTGCTTGCGACCATTCGTTTACGCCCGTTTTCTAGTTCAAATAGCGCGTACTTAGGCAATTTCATCTCAATTTCTGCCTGTTCGTACCCTTTGTTTTTCAAAAATAAAACGGGGGATTGTTCAAATGCTTCTCTATCCATGATTGTGATGCCTTCTAGCGCATTTGTCCGTTTGCGCGCTTTTCCTTTTTCATAAGTGAAAGCGACTGTGTAAGCAACGTTTGGGCTACCTAACCCGCCGTATTTAGCTGGATCCCAGTTGTTTTTCCGAGGTAACAGCTTAGAAGAATCTTTTTTAGGCTCAACTGTTTCCTTTGAGAAGCCTCCTTTTTGAATTTCTGTTTTTTTCACGATATTCATATGGTGGTGATTGATGACTTTTTTTACCTGTGCGATACTTTTTGATTTGTCCCAGAAAATCTCGCCATTTTCATCGCAAACCGGTGTGTCACTTTCGAAAAATTTCATGATGTTCGAATAAAATTCTTTTTTTACCGTCGCTTTGTTTGCTTTATGCGCATTGAACTTCAGATATTCGCCATAAACGAATTCCGGTGCTAGTTGCGGATATTTCTTCAAAAGAGCAAGAGCGACCACACCGTTCAGATATGCATCATGTGCGTGATGATATTCATTAATCTCACGTACTTTATAGATCCCGAAACGGTTTCTGAATTGACTGACTAGTGCAGATTTGAGCGTGATGATCCGAACTTTACGTATCGGTTCATTTGTGTCTTCTGCTTTATTGAACCGATGATGTAAAATACCGGCTACGTGTTTGGTAATCTGACGCGTTTCCACCAACTGCCGTTTGATGAATCCTGCCTTGTCTTCTTCCGTCAATTTGATTTTTGTCAGATTATCAAGTTTTCTTTTACTGATCAGCTTAGACGAATAAAGGTCGTACCAGAAACTGCGCATTTTTTTCACGACTTTCTCACTTGGTACATCGTCTTTTTTCAGACGATTTTTTAAAGCAGCGCTGTTCTCGGCGCTTTTTTTGTGCTTTGCTTTTCAAAATCATCCCTTCATCTTCTTGCCAGACAGGAAACCATTTTCACTAAAATTATATCATATAATTTTTTTAATATGATTCACTTTTTTCTGCTATTCAGACTTTTTGTACGTTGTTTTATCATTCATCAAAAATATTTATTGTTATTTTTTGTACGTCTTTTTCTACTTTTTTCCTTCTTCCATTTTCTTGTTTTCTTACACGGCATTCAGACACTTCTTCTTTTTTGTCAAAATTTCCTTTTTCTTCTCACCCTATCATTTGGCATTCTCATAAAAACGAACTATCCTTGGATATAGAAAGAGAAAACAAGGAGGCGTTTTTCATGAGTAAAAAATTAATCAAAGTCGGCATCGGTTTAGGTTTGCTTGCCCTTGGCGCTGCATATCTAGGAAAAAAAACAGGGCTATTCGAAGATGACAGTCATTTATATGATGAATTTGAATCCATCTAGCATCCTATTTCGTTGAATCACTACGGACATACTTGGAAGACATTGGAGGAATCACAATGAGAAAAAGTAAAGCAATAATGATTGGTGCCGGTATTGCCAATATGGCAGCGGCTGTTTATTTGATTCAAGAAGGCAAATGGAAAGGGGATCAGATTACCTTTTATTCATTGGATGATCACGGTTCAAATGATGGTGCACCGACCGACACTGTAGTGGATGAATATTGGAATAAAAATCATCCATTAGAAAACCAAAAAGGCTATATTGCTCGAGGCGGTCGTATGCTTAATTACCGTACCTATGTAGATTTGATGGATCTATTAAGTCGAATACCTTCTGTTACTGAGCCAGGAATGACTGCTGAAGAAGATACGAGAGATTTTGATGCAAAACACCGTACCTTTGACAAAGCACGTTTGATGGAAGGTGGTAAAGGGATCATTGACGGCGGAAAACTGGGCTTCAACAACAAGGACCGTATTCTTCTGACTAAACTGATTGCCATGCCTGATTCAGAAGAAGAAAAACTAGACAATATCACTATCGAAGAATATTTCAAAGATGATCCACACTTTTTTGAAACAAACTTCTGGTTTATGTGGGAAACAACATTTGCTTTCAGAACACGTAGTTCTGCTCAAGAATTGCGTCGCTATATGCATCAAATGATTTATGAATTCACTCAAATCGAACATTTAGTGGGCGTCAATCGAACACGTTACAATCAGTACGAAAGTATCATGCTTCCTTTGATCGAGTACTTGAAAGAACAAGGATGCAAAATCATTTTGAACCGCCGTGTCACTGACTGGGAATTCAAAGAAACACCGATGCAAGATGAAATCACTGTGACTGGTTTGAAAATGACCAATACATTGACTCAGGAAGAGGAACATGTCACGGTAGATGAAGATACAGCGGTCATTTTCACGAATGGTTCCATTACAGATTCAGCTACTTTGGGAGATTACGAAACACCAGCTGTAGAAAATATGGATTATGGTGCAGCTTCTAGTCTCTGGAAAAAAGCCAGCGAACGTTTCTATAACTTAGGAAATCCCGATAAATTTTTCGCGGATCGAGATGCGAGCGAATGGGTCAGCTTTACCCTGACGACGAAAAACCATTTGTTGTTGAATGAAATCACCCGTATCACGACTCAAGAACCAGGAAATGCCTTGAATTCATTTATTTCAACCACACCGATCACGCCGTTAGGCCAAAAAGATGTCAATATGTCTATCGTCGTGCATCATCAACCGCATTTTACGTCTCAAAAACCAAATGAAACAGTTATTTGGGGTTATTTCCTTTATCCAAGACGACGTGGCGAGTTTGTGGATAAACAGTATATTAAGATGAACGGAAAAGAAATGTTGGAAGAACTGATTGGACAACTTTCAAAAGTAGATCCTGGACCAGTGAATATTCGTGAAAAAGAAACAGAGATTTTCGACAGCGTAATAAATAATATCCCTGTCTATATGCCTTATGCTTCCGCATTATTTAATAACCGTGCAAAAAGTGATCGACCAAAAGTCATTCCTAAACATTCAACTAATCTGGCCTTTACAGGAGAATTTGTTGAGCAGCCTTATCAGATGATCTTTACTGAACAAAGTGCTGTACGTTCTGGAGAAATCGCTGCTTTCCATTTTGCGGGCATCCCTATGTCCCGTCTTGTCAAAACACCGCGTTACGACAAAGACATCCCTACTCTAGCTCGTGCCGCAAAAAAAATGTTTGAATAATCAGGAGGTTGTGAAAAAGTCGTTTAGTTTCGAGTATTAAGAAAAATTTTGTGGAAATGGCTTTCTATATTTTTGCATAAATTTGGCTTAATACCGAGAAACTGGCTTTTGAACACCGTTTACCAAGAGGTTGTGAGCCTACCGTTCAGCTCCGAGTCACAAGGAACAATTTCAAAAAATAGCTTCCTATGTTTTATGAATATTGTGACTTGTGACCGAGGAGTTGGTAGGGGAACACCGTTTATTCATAACAAGAGGTTGTGACAGATTTCATGTCACAACCTCTTGTTATTTATATTCGTTTCTTTTTGAAAAAACCATTTTTTCAGTATTCACTCTCTTGCCAATCCACCATAATCCAGCTGCTATCACTACTTCAACGATTGCCACTACACTAAAAAATTGGATGAATGACAAAATATATGTGTCTAACAAATGTTGCAGTGCTTGGGTTCGAATATCTAACTGACTGGTCATATCGTACAAATAGAGACTGACTGACAGACTTAATAATTGGAAGCCTGCTCCTCCAATCACCACTGCAAATGACCAAAGAACTTTTTTCCAAGACATTCTGTATAAGTAAAACACTCCGCTCAGCAATACAAGTAAGATACTACTGATCACTGGAAGAAAAGAAACCATTCGCTCTCGTATCGTCAATATCTGATCGATGAACGACATCAAATAAATTGATTGTATTCCTCGTCGAAAAATCCCAGAAGTCATATAGATGAGTAAATTGTTTTCTTCACTAGCAAATGGATCATCCTCTGCTTCTTCTTGTTTGTATGTATTGATTATCTCTTGGAGCTTTTCTTCTACTTCCTTTTCTCCGATCAGTTCTACTGGTTCTTTTTCATATCTGTTGCGGATGAAAAGCTCGATATTTTTTTGTACTAGTTCTTCAGAAACAATCTTTTCCAATGCTTCAGCCGGAGCTCCAATCTCATAATGATAGCTTTGGATCTCTTGATTGATCTCAGCAGCTACTTTTTTCGCATAGTCCGATTGCATGTTTTGCTCTAACATAAAATGTTGATTTGCCAAGGTGCTTATTAAACAAAGCATAACAGTCAGGCATAACAGTCAGGCAAAACAGGCAGACAGAACTAATCATAACAATGATCCGTTTATTCCATTTATTTTGAATTTGTTTCATTACGCCTCCTCGTATTTGTTTTTTCACTGAAACGAATGATGGTTGGTTATTGTTTAAATAGTTAAAATGATTCAATAGTTCAACTATACTTTACTGTACGTAAGGATACAATGAAGGCACACACCTTCTTTTTCTAATAAAAAAAAAATTTGGAACTCTTGCTTTTTTGAGGATTTTTATTTTGAGAAAAAAGCGTTTCATTATCAAAAAGATAAGAACTCCTTTAGAATGAAACTATCTGTAGTACCAATAATGCAGACAATTTTGTGAATCTGAAAGGAGCATCTCCAATGAAAGCAGTCACTTGGCAAGGAAAACAAAAAATGGAAATCAGAAACGTAGATGATCCAAGAATATTAGAACCAACAGACGCAATCATCCGTATCACAGCAACCGCCATTTGCGGATCCGATCTGCATCTTTACCATCATGGTGAAGCAGTTTTGGAAAAAGGGTATGTTGTAGGTCACGAACCTATGGGAATCGTTGAAGAAGTAGGATCACAAGTTCAAACATTGAAAAAAGGGCAACGAGTGGTTATCCCTTTTAATATCAGTTGTGGTCATTGTCATTTCTGCCTGAATCACATGGAAAGCCAATGTGATGAATCAAATCCAGATCAGTTATATGGTGGGCTTTTCGGATTTGGCAAGTTGAATGGCAATCATTGGGGTGGGCAAGCAGAATACCTAAGAGTACCTTATGCAGACTCTACTTCGTTTGTCGTTCCAGATAATAATCTTCCTGATGAAAAAGTTTTGTTTCTATCAGATATTTTGCCTACAGCTTATTGGAGCGTTGAAAATGCAGGCGTAAAAAAAGGCGATACAGTTGTGATTCTAGGATCTGGTCCAGTCGGTCTATTTGCTCAAAAATTCGCTGTAATGGCTGGAGCAGAGCGCGTGATTGCAGTGGATCCAGTACAACATCGTTTAGATAAAGCGGCTAATTACAACGGCGTGGAAACTTATTTCTTAGAAGACACAGCACAAGCTGGAACGGAATTATATGAGTTGGCTAAAGGTGGTGCCGATGTCATCATCGATTGTGTAGGAATGGACGGGTTAGAGCCTGTAAAAGAAAAAGCAAAAAATTTGGTGAGCCTACAAAGCGGCACGATTTCGCCTTTACAGATGGCTTCGCAAGCTGTCAAAAAATTCGGAACCGTCCAAGTAACTGGTGTGTATATGACGCCAGCTTCTTCTTACCCGCTTCAAGAGTTTTTCATGCGAGATATTGCGGTCAAACATGGACAGGCACCCATTATCCATCTGATGCCGAAAATCTACGAAATGATTGCAGAAGGACTATTTGATCCTACACAGATCATTACTCATTCGCTACCACTAGAAGAAGCAGCACAAGCATATGAGATCTTTGACAAAAAAGAAGATAAAAATATAAAAGTTGTTTTGAAACCTTGAAATCAGTAAAAAATACAGGTGATTTTCTTTATGCCCAAAATCAAACGAAATACCCATGAGATTGAAATAGGAAAAGAAGAAGATATCGAAATACGAGGGCGTCGCTTCCGCTTCTATTTCCAAAACCGTTACACATTGATCTCACTAGCTGTCGATTTATTAACCGGGATTTTCTATATTTTTGGAAGCCTTGCTTCCTTAACTAAAATCCCCGATCGATATGGCACCTATTTTTATTTGGCTGGTGCTATTTTCTTGACGATTCGTCCTATTCTCAGAATCGTTAGGAACATTTTTATTTACGACGAGAAAAGAACAAGGAAAAAGCATGGGAAGGCCGTTTAGCCATCTCCATGCTTTTTTGTTATTCTTGTGTTGTGCATATTTCGCCTACTGCGATTCGAAAAAATTTCTAAGTATAGAACAATTTTTCGGTTTCCTTCTCTATATGCTGTTTCATGTACCTGCTCTTACAGCGGCATTTGGTACACTCGCACAGGAATTCCTTCATTATCCTGAGCCATCCCGATAAATTGCCAATTGTATTTTTCATAAAAATCCGTATGATCCGTCACAAGATAAAGCATCTTTACGCCCATTTCTGCAAAGTCTTGCTTGATCGTTTCTAAAATCATTTTGGCAATCCGTTGGTTTCGGTAGTCTTTTTCAACAAACAGCGCACAGACATTTGGAGTCAAATCTACTCGATCATGAAAATCATTGTCAACAACACCTGCACCTGCAATAATCTCTCCCCACTCATCCAACACCACATACCATTGCGGAACCGATGCGTTTTTTCTCTTGCTTGCTTGGATACTTTCTTCATAAACAGCAACTGGCAGATGCCATTTTGAAGCAAACCATTCGGCTGTTTCTTTTATCAACGTCGGTCGATCCCGCAATTTTATGACTGTTCTTCTCTCCATTTGTACTCTCTCCCATTCATATTTGGTCTATTATAGCACCTTGTATTTCAAATAGCTTTTCAATCGCTCGATTTTTTTGAATGAATGGGATTTTTTATTTATACACAAATTCCAAGACAAATATACCTCGATTTTCTCATTCATTATTCGATCCTAAGTTTTAAATTACTTGTTTTCATAAAAAAAGCAGAACCAGATAACCGGTTCTGCTTTCTTTATTCATTAAGCATCCAAAGCTTCTTTTCTTCTTTCTTGGATCGTAGCTACCTTGACGAACGGCAGATAGATCAAAATAGAAAGGATCAGATTGACAGCGGCCAGTACACCACCTGCAATACTCTTCGTTGCCAATACACCGCCAATAATTGGTGGCGTTACCCATGGTGGCATAACGGTAGCTGCTGGCACTAAACCTGTAGAAGTCGCAAAGTACGCAACACTAACTAAAACCATTGGTGTCAAAATAAATGGAATGAACATAATTGGATTCAATACGATTGGTAAACCAAACATCGTTGGTTCATTGATATTGAAAACACCTGGCGCAATCGACAAGTTTGTTACAACCATATATGGTTTGTTTTTACGTCCTACTAAATAAATAGCTAACAGTAAACCTAATGTTGCACCTGTTCCTCCTAAATTGACAAAGCTGTCGAAGAAAGGTTTGTTCACGATAAATGGCGCGCTATGTCCAGCTGCGATCGCATTGACATTTGCTTCGATTGCTGGCGCATTGATCGTTTGCATCAAAGGATCGACCATATTCGCCCCGTGTAAACCAAAGAACCATAAGAATGGGGTGATAAATGCAAGCAATAATGCAGATGGATAAGAGTTCGCAAGTCCCATAAATGGTTCTTGGACCACTGTATAGAATGAACCCACGATATCATCAACCCCAAATGCAGCAAAAATTGCAGCAACTAAAGCAAAGGCAGAGATAGTGATCATTGCTGGCAGTAATGAAGCAAATGCTTTCGCAACTGCTGGTGGCACACCATCAGGCATTTTGATGATCAATTTTTCATTTCCGCTTAAACGTACAAAGATTTCTGTTGAAATAATCCCAACAATAATAGCAATAAACAAACCGTTTGAGCTCATACCTAATGCTCCGCCTAAAGCAAAGAAAGAGCCTAAAGAAATCACACCTGCGGAAACACCGTCTTTTCGGTAGCCGTTAGCTAAATGATACGCAAGTAAGAAAGCAATCAAGACAGAAAGAATGGCAAATGTGCCGTTCCAAGCTGCAGCCCCGAATCCTTTCCATGATTCACCGCCAAAAATTGAATTCATCAATTCTTGGAAACCGGGAATCGGTAAGTTATTGATCATTACTGCTAATGCTCCTAAAATCATTAACGGCATACTCACCATAAATGAATCTCGAATCGCAACTAAATGCCGTTGTGCACCAATTTTTGATGCGACAGGTATAAAATGTTTCTCCATAAATGCAACAAATTTATCCATAAATCTTCCCTCTTTTCTTTACTGTGGATTACGCGTCCAACCGACGATACAGATCAATGATCTCTTTTGCTAAATCTGTAAAAGCAATAGATGTCATCAGGTGATCTTGACTGTGAACTGTCAAAAGTGTTACTTCAACGTGGTTTCCTTGTGCTTCTTGCGTCAGCATCTCTGTTTGAGAGTGATGTGCTTGGACTAAAGATTCCTCTGCATCTTTGATTTTTTCCTCTGCTAAAGTAAAATCTCCTTTTTTCGCCGCAGCAATCGCTTCCATTGCATCGCTTTTTGCATTTCCGCCAAACATAATCAGACCCATGATGGCTTCTAGATTTTTTTGATCTTCCATTTCTTGTTTCCTCCGATATTTTTATTATTTGTTTATTAGTTTTTCTGCTTGGTCAAGTACTTTTTCACCATTCATCATGCCATAGTCAGCCATATTGATCACATCTAAAGGAATGCCTTTAGGTGCTAGCTTTTCAGCAAATTGATTTTGCATAAAACGTACTTGCGGACCTAAAAGTAAAACGTCTACATTTTTAGATTCTAGTTGATTATCTGCATCTGAGGCAGAGACAGCAAAGATATCTGCTTCCATTCCTTTTGCTTCTGCTGCCTTTTGCATTTTTGTGACTAGGAGGCTTGTACTCATTCCAGCTGAACATACAAGCATGATTGTTCTCTTTTCCATTTTAAACACGTTCCTTTCTATTCTTACACTTGTATATAAAGCAAGTAGTGTGCCAACTTTAAAAGCGCTTTAAAAAGTTGATATTATCACGTTTATGGTCTATACCAAGTTGCATACACACTAAAAAAGAAAGCGCACACTAAACACACAAATTCTTTTTTATTGTGTTTATTTCTTTTAACGTGCACAAAAAAAGTTATGACAAATCTTTTGTCACAACTTTTTTGAATAAGAGGTTAAAATGCTACTTTCACAACCTCTTTTATTTCAAATAGCCAGCAAATAGAATCAATATCTTCGAAAAAATTCTAGTTATTTATAGACTTCATCAGGTAAGCTTAATTCTCTCTTATCAATCAGAGACTGATACCATGAAGCAGACTTTTTCAGTGTTCTGCTTCGTTCATCGTTCAATTCGATTCGAACTAATCCATATCGATTCTTAAATGCATTCATTGGTGAAACACAGTCAGTGAATGCCCATAGCATATAGCCTTCGCAATTGGCACCTTCTTCTGCTGCTTTGATCAAATAACGCAAATGCTGTCCGATAAATTCGATACGATAGTCATCTTGCACGATCCCTTTCTCATCCATATACTGTTCTTCATGTTCTCTTCCCATACCGTTTTCTGTTATCAGCCAAGGAATATTACGATAATTTTCTTTTAGATACATAGCTATATCATACATGATTTTTGGATAGATCTCCCACCCTCTGGAATTGTTCATTTTCTTTCCAGGTAAATCAAAGACTTCATAATATCGTTCTGGATGAAACGGTGTCTCTTCATTCCATTGATAACGAGGAGCACGAACGCGTTTAGGGTAATATTGATTGATTCCAAGGAAATCTACTGTATGATGTTGGATCGTTTCTAAATCCTCTGTTGCAGGATCAAAATAAATCGATTGTTTTCGACACAACTCCAGGAACTCTTCTGTGTAGTATCCTTTTACCATCGGATCAAAAAATACTCGATTATAAAACAGATCATACATATAAGCAGCTTTTTGATCTTCTGGAGAACTGGAACGAGCATAGACCATCTCAGGATTTAAAATACAGCCAATCCTTCCGCCATAATTGCCACTATGGTAAATTTCTACAACTTTAGCCGTTGCTAAAACTTTGTGATAATTCCACATCATCCATTTTTTTGTGTTTTGTTCATGCGGCCAGCGAACAGCATCCAAATAGCAACGCGTTTGGGGAACGATTGGTTCGTTGAATGTAAACCAGTTTTTTACCCTGTCACCGTAACGATCAAAAGCAATCTTTGCGTACTTAGCATAAAAATCAACCACTTTTCTTGAAGACCAGCCATCATATTTTTCCAAAAGAAAAGCAGGGACTTCGTAGTGTTCTAAACAAATCATCGGTTCTACGTCTGCTTCGATCAAAGAGTCGATCATTTCACTTATATGCTGAGCATATTCTTCATCTACTATACAATTCTCGTAATCAGTGAAAAAACGAGCCCAATTGATAGAAGTCCGATAATGTGTCAGATGGATGGATTTCATCAAATCTATATCCTGTTGGTACTGCTCCATAAAATTAGTTGCTATGGCTGGACCATACCCATCATGCCAAACAAAATGTTCATTTTTATACCAGCTATCTATAAACGAATCCTGTCCTTCTTTTTTTCCTTTCCAACCTTCCGTTTGCCAAGCAGAAGATGCTGCACCAAGAATAAAATTTTCTGGAATAGTAATTTTCATGATTTCCTCCTGTTTTTTTAGATCCCATCATTTTCCACACGATTTGCTACTTTTACGAATGGCAGATAAATCAAAATAGAAACAACAATACAAACAAGTTGCGTAATAACTGCACCGATATTTCCTGCTGTGGCCAGATAAGCATTGACAATCGGCGGCATCGGCCAAGGAACCATTACAACTGCTTTTGCCGCAAATCCTAAAGCGGTTGCAAAATAACCGATCGTTCCTGTAACAAGCGGCGTTAAGATAAACGGGATAGCTAAAATAGGATTCAGCATGATCGGCATACCAAAAATAACTGGTTCATTGATGTTGAAGATCCCAGGAGCAAGAGATAACTTGGTGATTTGTTTCATATCTTCTCGCTTTCCCACTAGCAATACTGCTATCAGTAGACCTATCGTGACCCCAGACCCGCCCATACTCATATACATATCCCAAAATGGCATAGTGATAATGTTTGGTACTTCTTTTCCAGCTTCAAAAGCTTCCGTATTTACAGCAATTGCCGCTAAAAGCAACGGTTCTCGAATTGGCTTCACCATTTGATTCCCATGGATACCAATCACCCAAAAGACTTGTGCAATAAACATCAGTAACAAGATACCAGGTAGCCCTTGAACGACACCTTCTAATGGGCGTTGTACGATATTGTAAATGATATCATAAAGGTACATCCCTGTAAGTTCTTTGATGATAAATCCCGCAGCCGCGATACCTGATACTGTCAGAATCGTGGGAAATAACGCAGAAAAACTGGCAGAAACATTCGTTGGCACGGTATCAGGCATTCTCAGCTGTAGTTTCTTCTGTTTCCTCAACCAGCAATAAAGTTCAATGGAAAGGATGGAGACCAACATTCCCAAAAATAACCCTTTCGTATCTGTATATTGTTTAGCCAATACGTTTTCTACTATAACAGTCTGATTTTCATTCACTAATTCATAAACAGTTGGATTAACAGATAAATAAGACATCACTGCGATGATACCAGGGAATACACCATTCACTTTATTCAGCTTTGCTAATTCGATCCCTATCAGAAAAACAGCATAGATGGTCAAGAAACTTAGTGTGACATAGCTGATGGCAGATGCGATAGGTTTTAATTCTTCTAAAAAACGCAAAAAACTTATCTGTGCTAACCCATTTTCCGAATCAAAGACCATTGCTGAAAACAACGTGCCAAAAGCACCCGTAATAATTACCGGAATCAATGCAGCAAATGCGTTTTTTATCACCATGATATACCTTAAATTATTGATTCTCGTTGCCACATTCCCTAAAACATTGGCTAATTTATCCATAAAACTCATTCCAGATCCCCTCATTCCTACTTCTTCTCCTTGCCGTCATCTCTTTTCGTCTGTTAGTCAGCGCTTACATTCCGGTGAATAAAAACTATTTGCTTGTCCGTTTTACCAAATATAAAGCAAAAATTCATCTGATGTATTTATCATAAAATACATCAGATGAACTGTCAATTAGTTTCTTTCTTCCCAATTATTTTCTGTAATTCTCTCCGATTTATTGCCATATGGACAGTCATCGCATCAAATGCCGCAAGTACATTCCGCCTCTCGATAGCCTGAACGATTTCTGTATGGATATCGATCGTCTCGATTTTCAAATGCTGGATATCATAATTTTTATTAAATAAAGCAATCGATTCATTAATGATCGGAATGATATGCAGTAACGCTACGTTTCCGCTAGCTTCTGCAATCGTCGTATGAAAATCGATGTCTAATTGAACATGATCTTGTGTACCTTCTCGAAAAGACGTTTCAATCTTTTGCGTTAAGCTTTTCATTCGGCTGATTTGATTTTTCGTTGCATATTCCGCCGCTAACCCTGCCATCTTTGGCTCCAATAAATATCTCAGCTCAAACAAGTCTCGTATCATCCGATCCTGATCTTCAATCAAAGAAAAACCGAGCGGATCATTAGCAATCCCTCGCTTATCACTGACGAATGTCCCCGCCCCTTGCCGAACTTCAAGAATATTCCTAGAAGCAAGCGCTCGGACAGCTTCTCGCACCGTGCTGCGTCCCACCTCTAAATAATCGGACAACTCATATTCATTCGGCAACCTATCTCCTACTTGCAACTGCTTTTCCTTTAAATATCTAAGGATCTTGTCCGTGGTTACTTCTACTAGGGTTTTATTTTCTTCCAAACCACATACCTCCTTTTCATCTGATGTATTTTTTCGTAATTATTATAACACGTTTGAATCATCTGATGATTTTTTGTATAAAAAATCGATTCATCCGTTCATGGATATACAAACGAAGCTATTTACCATAAAAAAAGACTAGGATAAAATTCACTCCTAGCCTTCGATCCTTTTTATTTTGAACGACAAAACGTATGATGTTCAATAATAGATGATCTTCATTCGATTCTTGATGACATTTTTTGTTCATTTTTTGATAGATGGATAAAAAATTTGATTACATCTTTTCTATTCTAGAATTTGGTCGATTTTCAATTCTTCTTCTGGTGAGAAATCTAAATTATCCATCATTCGAACACTTTCTTGTAACTGACTTAACCGACTTGCTCCAACCAGTACACTCGTAACAGATTTTTGTCGCAAATTCCATGCAAGGGCCATTTGCGCTAATGATTGCCCTCGTGATACGGCGATTGTCTGCAGTGCTTTGATTTTTTCCAGAGTTGATCCAACTTGTTCTTCTGAAAGGAATGGTATTTCCTTACGATGTGCTCTAGAATCTTCAGGAATCCCATGCAGATAACGATTTGTCAGCAAACCTTGGGCAAGCGGGCTGAACGTGATTGCTCCTAGCCCTTCTTCTTCTAATACTGGAGATAAGTCGTCTTCTAGTAGTTCGCGAGAAAACATATTGTAGCGCATCTGTTGAATAATGAACGGTGCTTCTTTTCTTTTTAAAATTTCAGTCATTTTTTTGGTGTCTTCTCCATTATAGTTGGATATACCAATATATAATGCTTTTCCTTGTCTTACAAGTTGCATCAATGCTTCTGCTGTTTCTTCCAAAGGTGTATCAGGGTCTGGACGATGATGATAGAAGATGTCAACATAATCTAGCCCCATTCTTTGGAGACTCTGATCACAACTTGAAATGATAGATTTACGCGAGCCCCATTCTCCGTATGGACCTTCCCACATATGATAACCTGCTTTGCTAGAAATAATCAGTTCATCACGGTAGGCTTGAAAGTCTTCTCTAAAAATACGCCCGAAGTTTTTCTCTGCAGCTCCAGCAGGGCCTCCGTAATTATTCGCAAGGTCGAAATGGGTAATTCCCATATCGAAAGCACCTCTTAAAATCTCTCTTTGGTTATGGATAGGATCATAATCTCCAAAATTTTGCCATAATCCGAGAGATAAAATTGGTAATTTTAAACCTGAATGACCGGATTTACGATATTCCATTTTTTCATAACGTGCACTATCTGCAATATACAAATTTTCTCCTCCTTACCACTTTTAAAACGCTTTCTTTTATTCTGCTTTTAGTTTACTACATTTTAAAGAAAAGGAGTTAGTCAAAATGATTTTTTCTTGTATTTTTTTACCATTTGTTTTTTATTCGTTGATAAATCAGAAATTGCTTACGTGCTTGCTGAATTTTTTTATAGCGTTTCGGTTGTTTTTTGTAAAATTGCTGATGATAATTTTCTGCTGGCCAAAACGTACTAGCTGGTTCAATTTTTGTGACGATTGGTTGGTGGAACGTTCCTGAACTGACTAGTTCCTGTTTCGATTGCTCCGCTAATTCTTTCTGACGTTCGTCTTGATAAAAAATCACCGGACGGTATTGCTTCCCTCTATCTTGAAATTGTCCAAAGGCATCTGTGGGATCAGTTATTTGCCAATAGATTGTCAATAAATCGCTATAACTTATCTCTCTCGTATCATAAATGATCTCCACAGCTTCCATGTGACCTGTGTAGCCACCGCTCACTTGATCATAATTTGGTTTTTCAACATGTCCGCCCGTGTATCCTGACAAAACAGATAGGATCCCTTTTTTCGATTCAAACGGCTCGACCATGCACCAGAAACATCCCCCTGCAAATACTGCACGTTCTTGATAGTCAGCATCTTGCATAGCATGCTTGGAAAAGTCATATTTTTGCTGCGTGTCAAATCCTTCTGTAAGCAATAAATAAAAATCCATTACATCAGGCGTTAGGTTCATCCGGATAGCTAATGGACGTAGTGTTGCTTCTAGTTTCGATAACTGTTCTTTAACGGATGTATTTTCTCTTATGTCATTCTTTGTCTGGATCAATACTTTTCGTTCCCAATCTCGTGTATTCGGATTTAAAATCAGATTATAAAGTGTTTGAATGAATACTTGTTCCTTATCCATAGACTCTCCTCCTTTCCGAAGAAGACAAGCTAGTGACTTTAGCTGTAATTTATCATAAAGTGAGGAAATAAGCGATTGAATCGTATTTATTCAAAGAAGATAAGCGGCTTCAGATGATATAAGATGATCTTTATCTTAAAAAGCATACTCTATGGTCTATGGTTTGATTTAACTAAAAAACGACCTCTGAAAAAAGGGATGTTTTCCAGTTCTCAGAAGTCGAGTAAAGATGATTCTTTTTTTATGAACGATAATAAACTTCATCCAAAAACAGACCTTGTGCAGGGACGGTTTCTCCTGCATGTTGCCGCACTTTGCTTTCGAATATTTCATCGATTGTTTCTATCGGCATGGCACCTGTACCGATTTCTAGTAATGTTCCCATGATGATTCGCACCATTTTATATAGAAATCCGTCTCCGACAAAAGTAAAATGAAGCATTTCTCCCTTACGTTCGATAGATAATTCATCAATCGTACGTACCGTAGATTTTTTTGATTTTTTCAATGCAGAAAAACCAATGAAATCATGTGTACCCATCAATTTTTCGCAAGCTGCATTCAGCTTATCCATATCCAACTCTTGAGGAAAATAAAAGCTGTGGTTTCGTTCAAATGCTGAAGGAATCACGTTGTTCCAAACATAATAGCTGTATTTTTTGCCCACCGCATTATATCTTGCATGGAAGCGCTCAGGCATCTCTTCGATTCTTTTGATGACAATATCTCGCGGAAGGTAACGATTCATAAAGTCGATCATTTCTGACAGCTCAATTTCTGTGTTTGTTTTGAAATTTGCTACTTGTCCTCGCGCATGGGTGCCAGCATCTGTTCTTCCTGATCCAATAATTTCTATCTCTTCATTTGTCATCTGATGCAATACTTTTTCAATTTTTCCTTGAATGGTTTTATCGTCATCTCCAAGTCTTTGCCATCCTGAATATCTTTTTCCGTCATATTCGATTGTCAACTTGATGTTTCTCATATTTTAGTGGCTCCTCTGTCTTCCATTTGGTCTTCTCTCTACCTTTTTAAGATTGTAGCACAAAATATAGCTCCTTGCTTCTCTAAGACAGAAGCTCTACAAGAAAATTATGGAACTATATTTCAGAAAAACAAAAAAACAGCCAACGGACGAAATGTCCGCTGACTGTTCAATTTGACGACTCAAGTTTTACTGTTTGAGATGCAAGATACTCAACCAGGCAATGGGCACATAATTAAAGAAAAAACTGATTCTTTGGCAAAATCCTATTTTATTCAGTAATGGCCAAGAATTTATAGAAGGGATTCTTGCCAGACCATAAATCGCCGCAAAAAGCAAACTGATCACAGACAGTCCAAGGTATAAGTGGCTTACGTCCAGTTGCTCATTTTTTCGATAGATCAAGAAAAGAAGAACTGGAAACAATAAAAATCCACTATAACCTAAACCTGATCCGATATTATGAACCCATGTCGAGATATTCCACGAAGATTCATGAGTATTGATACTGAACAAACCTGTAAAAATACAATCACCTATACCATAGAAACCGATAGATGCTGTAACTAAGGTAGCTAACATACGAGATGTACTTGCAAATGCAGCATACAACGCAGGCAATGACAGGATGAAAAAAATCCCTGAAACCACTGACCAAATAAGAAACGCCTTTCTTACAGGACTGGAAACCTCTCCAAATACACTGATCACACTCTTCATTTGATCTAATTCAGGATAATACAATCCTAATACGTACGGAGTCAAAAAATCACTCAACACGCCTAATAGTAAAAAGAAAAAACCAAATTTACGTAAAAAATCCATGATGCGCCTCCAATAACAATTACCTATGCTTTTAATTGTTATTATAAACGACTTTATCTCGATTTAACAGGAACCTCTATTCTACAGGAACATCTATATAACTCATTAAAAATTTGAATCGTCTTAAGGTTCATCCCTAAATATCTAATGTTCAATGTTCATTTAATCCGTCTAATCGATCTTTCAATTTGATTTTTTCTCCACTTCTTTTACGCGCGCCTAATTCTCCTATTGCAGTAAACAACAGATCACTTGACGAATTTAAGGCAGTTTCCATTGAATCTTGGATAACACCGATAATAAATCCGATACCGACGATTTGCATCGCAACATCATTAGAGATACCAAACAAACTACATGCTAGTGGAATCAATAACAGTGAACCGCCCGCAACACCTGAAGCCCCACAAGCAGCTAAAGCAGACAAAATACATAAAAGGACTTTCAAAACAAACGGTGCTTCAATCCCTAAGGAATGTACAGCCGTCAATGACATCACGGAAATGGTAATCGCAGCACCGCCCATATTGATCGTAGCACCTAATGGGATTGATATGGAATAAGACTCTTTCGTCAATTTCAATTTTTCAGCCAGCATCATGTTTATCGGAATATTTGCGGCAGAACTTCGGGTAAAGAAAGCTGGAAGCGCGCTTTCTTTCAAACAAAAGAGAATCAATGGATAGGGGTTTTCTTTAATAAACAAAAACGTGAGGAACGGGTACACAACTAATGCGACAAACAGCATCGTGCCGATCAACACAAGTAAAAGCTGCAAATACTCTGCCAATCCAGCGATTCCAGTCGTGGCAATCGATTGATAAACCAATCCTAAAATCCCTATCGGAGCGAATGCAATAATCACTTGTACGACTTGTGATAATGCTACAGATATTTGGTCCACCAATTCTTTTGTCGATTCTGAACGTGATCGAAAAGCTAGACCTAACAACACAGCCCAGAATAAGACACCAAGATAATTCGCATCAATAAGCGATTGAACAGGATTTTGTGTGACATTTGTCAACATCGTAGATAAAACACTTTCCAAATTTTGCGGTGCTTGTTCAGATACTGTTTCTTGTAAAGTAATAGGAACAGTAAAAATTGAACTTATAATCACTGCTACAAGTGCCGAAAGCAATGTTCCTACTAAATATAAGACTAAAATAGGCTTCACAAATGTCTTATTTCCTATTTTATGTTTGGCAATTGAAGCCATCGTCAAGAAAAAAACTAAAAGAGGCGCAATTGCTTTCAAGCAACTGACAAACAACGTCCCCAATATTGAAATAAATGTCCATGTGGGGAAAAAGATACCCAACAATATTCCGACTAAAATACCAACAACAATACGTTGAACTAACGACATATCCAAAAACTTCTCTAACAAATGACCACCCTTTCACAATTTTAACAATCATTGTATCATTTTATCTAAAGAAACTAAAGGTGTAATTTTCTAAAAATTCTAACAATACAATTGGTAATTCATGCTCTTGCAACATTCAGTTTTAGTATTGGAGGGTTTATTCAATCTCTAAAGAAGTCGAGAGAAAACTATTTATCGTTATTATTAAAGTTATCCAAGTAAAACGTAATTAAGATGAAGGATGAAACTGGAAGTTTCATCCTTCATCTTAATTCTTAGACATAGCAATCAATTAATATTTTCCACTGAGTCTCTTCTTTCTCTCACTAATTTACTTACCTATAAACGATTTGATTAAAGCCATTTTTCAATTCATTATTCGCTGTCTCGTTGAAGTAAAGATAATTATCGGGATTCCCCTGATTTTGTTGTGTCACCAATACTTTTGGCTGATTTTGCTGAAATCCAAATAGATAGACGTGCTTTTTCAGATATGGTTCTGTCTCTGCATCGGAATAGACGGCTGTAATTTGATAATCTGCTTGACCTGTCCCACTTTCTGACCATTCTGCAGAAGCAGGCACTCCACCAATAGCCATCTTCCACTCCCCATTCAAAATAGCTTGAGGGACTTTAAGACCATATAAGTCCACACTCATTTGATTCGTATAACTTTTGTATTGTTGCCCCATTGTTTGGCCCCATGTGGTCATAAATGCCTCTAATTGTGCGGCTTTGTCTGCATTCCACAGTGTTTGTTCAACTTGTTCGCTGCTTTCTGAAGAGGAAGATGAAGCCTCTAAAGAAGAACTTGAAGTAGATGTTTGAGTCGTTTCAGTCGTTTTGGAAGACTCTGACGAAGTAGAGGTATCTGCTGTTTCTGTACTTGTTGCAGTTGACTTGCTCTCTGTGCTAGTTGTTGTAATAGTTGCAATTGTTTCTTTTGTTGATTCTTTTCTTGGTTCATTCCCGTTGGTACAACCAGCTAACAAAAAAGCTAGGCCCATTGTTAATAAAATCCTCTTTTTCAATTAAAAAAACTCCTTTCGATTACTCCCCCACTTCTTTATTCTATCAAATAAGCAATGTGATTTTATTGATTTTTTGTATTTTCTCATCCATCTTTTAAACCATTTAAAAACTAAGAAGCACCCGCTGATGTCTTATAGACAACATCAGCGGGTGCTTCTTTTTATTTTATTTTTAAGACAAAACGTTGTGTTTTTTTCCTGTTTTTCTCACACTTTATATTTGTATTTGAAGAAACATAGACTTTTAGTCATCATCGTCTTCTTCATCCAAATCTTGTCGGAGAGTTTTTCCTTGGAGTCTTTGTACTTGGTAGATGATTTCTTTATTGAAACTTAAAAGTTCAACAAGCAATTGTTGCAAGCCATACTTTTCTTCTTTTTCAGCTAACTTGATTGCCCGTGTGATAAAGACATTTTGGAAATCGAAATCTTTTGCAAAGTTTTCTAACATTGTTGAGGCTGGTAAATATTTGTTTTGACCATGTTCGTAAATTTTTCCATAACGCATGACTTCTTCTAAAGTAGACGGAACGATTTCATTCTCAATCACTAACTCATGAGAGATTTTATTGAACCATCTCGCTTCTTGATCAGCATATTCCGAAAAAAGGGTACTTAATTCTTGCGAAGATGTACCCAAAACATACAATTGTGCTTGGATCAATTTCATTTCTTCTAATTTAAAATTTGCTAATACATGACCCACCATGGCGCCAGCAGTTGGTTTATGATGGTCGATATCTGCTTGTTTTGTTTCTTGAGCAAATTTTTCTTCCACTATATTCATTGATTTACGCCTCTTTTACTTTTGTTGATTGGACTTCATAACCTAATTTTTCCACAACTGCAGCTAATTGTTCAGGGTGGACTTCATCTGGATCAAAGTTTGCTTTGATTTTGCTCGCATTAAACAAAACTTTCGTATTGCTTACCCCAGGCTGTTGAGAAACCGCATGTTCGATTTTTTGCATACAGCTTGGACAAGTTAGTGTATCTAATTGCATAATCATTTTTTTCATCGTAGTTCTTCCTTCCTTTTTCTTGATAGTCTTATTCTAGATTACAGCTTCCATAAAAAAATTGATTCTTATCAAGTTTTACGATTTTTTTCTTTGCTTTCGTGTCCAAAATACAATAAACGCATTGCGTTAAAGATAACGATCAAGATACTAGCTTCGTGAACGAACATCCCACTAGCCATGTAAATAAATCCGGCAAATAAGCCGATGAGTAAAAATAAGACGACACCAATGGCAATCACTACATTTTCACGGGTATTCAAAACAGTTTTCTTAGCCAAACGGTAGGCATGAACCAACGATCCAAAACTAGATTGCATCAAGACAACGTCACTCGTTTCGATAGCGACATCCGTTCCTGATCCCATAGCAATCCCGATATCAGCCGCAGCCAAAGAGGGAGAATCATTGATTCCATCTCCAATGAAAGCAACGCGCAATCCTTCTTCTTGGTATTTTTTCACAAATTGAACCTTTTCGTCTGGTAATAATTCAGCATGGACTTCATCAATGCCTAACATATCAGCAACATAATCAGCAGTCATCTGATTATCACCTGTCAGCATCACTAAATGTTTTGCTCCTGCTTGTTTCAACTTAGCTAATTGTTCAGCGACTTCTGGTCGAATCACATCTGACACACCAATGATTTGAGTGATTTTTTTGTCGATTGCTACAATAATGACTGAGCTGCCTGTTTGTTGTAATTGATGTAAATCTTGTACTTGCTTTGGTGTAAGAGAAAGTTTGTGAGCGGCAATCAATTTGGTGTTGCCCGCACAAACTGCATGACCATCAATCTCAGCTGTGATTCCTTGTCCCTTGATCGTCTGATTATCTTTGACTGCTAATTGTTGAAAATCAAGGACTTTCTCCTGAGCATAATGGATCACGGCGCGCCCCAGAGGATGATCGGATAACGTTTCTAATCGAGCCACTAAAGCTAAGCTGTCCCCTTCATCCTCTGTATAGTTCTTGATAGTGGATACAGCAGTAGTTCCTTTGGTCAATGTACCGGTTTTATCAAAGACAAAAGTATCGATTTTGGAAAAAGTATCCATTGCTTCACCGCCTTTGACTAAGATGCCCCGTTTCGCTCCATTACCGATTCCTGCTACATTCGAAACAGGCGCACCAATGACTAAAGCGCCAGGACAACCAAGAACCAAAACAGTGATGGCCAAACGAAAATCACGACTGATCAGACCAACAAGCAATGCAATAAGTAAAACGGTTGGAGTATAATACTGAGAAAATCGATCAATGAATTTTTCCGCATGTGATTTGGTATCTTGTGCTTCTTCTACTAATTCGATAATTTTGGCAAAGGTCGTATCATCTCCGACCTTAGTTGCTTCAATCGTCACGTAGCCATCTGCTAAAATCGTTCCAGAAAATACGTCATCTCCACTGATTTTGACGACTTGTCGTGATTCACCCGTCACTGCGGCTTCATCCGCATACCCTTTCCCGTCAATGACTCGGCCGTCCACAGGAATAGCTCCACCAGTTTTTACTAAGACGATATCGCCTTCTTCCACGTCATCGATTTCCACTTCTTCAGTCGTTCCATCTTCTTGGACAACGCTGGCAGTCAATGGGGCCATCTCGGTCAAATCCTTGATTGATTCCCGCGTTTTGGTCAATGTTTTTTGTTCCAGATAACTACCAAACAAAAACAAGAATGTAACGATAGCTGACTCCTTGTATTCTCCGATCATAAAGGCACCAAGCACAGCAATAGTAACGAGTAAATCAATTGAGATAACTTTGACTTTTACTGCCTGATACGCATAGATCATAATAGGTATGACCGCAATAATAGAAGCTATGGCTAGAGCAATGTTATAGAACAAGACAAATCCAGTAAATTTTCCGATAAAACCAAAAATAATCAACACAGCTGATAAGGCGGTGATATGATTTCGATGCTCTTGGATCCATTTTTGAAATTTCATCTTTCTCCCTCTTTTCCTTTTCGTTCTTACGAGACTAAGTATAGATACTTATCCATCATAAAAAATTGACCACTATCAAGTTTAGTCAAAAAGGTGGTTTTCTTTTGGTATACTGAATTCCTACAGTCATTAAACGATCATATAGAAAAAGGAAGCGCCGAGACGCTTCCTTAGGTAGTTCTATTTTTTTATTCAAAGATAAGATGCTTTGTCATCTTACGACTGAAGAACAACAATCAAAAAAGGGCAGCAGCCACTCATTCACAAGAAATATCGTTTTTGATATGGGAATTGAAGCAGTGGACAAATATCTCTACTTATTAGCTGGGAATAAGATCCAAAAAAGCTTAATGGATTTCATCCAAGAATTGGAATGTACTTTCCACAAAAAATTCACTCATTCCATTCTTTTAAAACTTTTGATTCATACAGCGTGTTTAATTGAGCGTACATTGATAAACGGTCATGAACTTAAAATTATATCAGAAGATGACACAAGACCTTCTCATGAAACAATTTTTCATGTAAAAAAGGCCTTCAAAAATATTGAAACAGAATTTGGGATCACTGTTTCTTATGATGAATGTTTCTTTATCTATGATATTATCGCATCTAAATAATCTTTTTTTATGTAAATGAGTATTTTTTTAACTTATTGTTTAAGAGTGATAATATTCCATCCTAACAATTAAAGGGAGACAATTAAAAGTTTGTCCCCCTTTTTGCTGACTAAATTGTTTTCTATAAACAAATCGAATAACTGTTTCATTGAACTATCTACCTCATAACAAAGATTCATCTATAGAAAAAAACACTTAATAGATCAGCGCGCTAAAAGCTTCATATGGGAGTAAATTGTTAGTAATTTTCTTTTTGTAATTTTGGATCAAGAATTGTTTGACACGATACTTACCGATTGGAAAAGTAGTCTTTTGATCAGAAAAATTAACTACAACTAGTATTTTTTGGTTTTTTAAACTGCGTAGATATGCTAAAACATTCGGTTCCTCTGTCTCAATGACTTGATATTTTCCATAGACAATCACAGGTAATTCTTTGCGCAATTCGATCAGTTTTTGATACGTATAAAACAAGGAATTTTGAGCAGCTAATGCTGCTTCTACATTGATCTCTTCTGTATTCCCCACTGGCAACCAAGGAGTTCCTTCTGTAAATCCACCATTTTTGTGATTGTTCCATTGCATCGGAGGGCGAGCATTATCTCGCCCCTTCGAGTTGATTGATTGGATCAACTCTTCCTTCGAATAGCCTTTTTTTTTATACGTTCTGCATACATTCTTTGGCTTTCAATATCATCTACCTCATCAATATTCTTTACTGGATAATTGATCATGCCGATCTCTTCTCCTTGATAGATATAAGGTGTACCTTGCATAAAATGGAGGTATATCGCTAGCATTTTTCCACTGATTGTTCGATATTCTTGATCGTCCCCCCAGCGAGAAATGATTCGTGGGAGATCATGATTATTCCAAAATAAAGAATTCCAATCACAACCATCTAATTCAATCTGCCATTTAGAAAAAGTCCGATGTAATTCCTGTGGATCTAAATCCTTTAGATCCCATTTTCGTTTGCCATTCTGTTTGTCTAGATTAATATGCTCGAATTGAAAGACCATTGATAATTCTTTGCGTTCTTCTTTTGAATACAGCTGCGCAATCTTGGGCGTTGCCCCCCAAGTCTCTCCCACTGTCACTACATCATAATGACCAAATGTTTTTTGGTACATTTCTTGCAATAAATCATGTAAAAGAGGACCATTTTTAGTAATAGATTGTTCCGGCTGCTTTTTCGAATGCAAGTGCAGATAATATTGATTCACTTCGGGCACATAGGTCCATGCTGAACCGCCGAAGTTCGACTCTAATCCATTCGGTTCTTTACGCCAAACATAATAGTCGTGATAGGGACTGGTAACACTTTTTTTGCCGATTGAAACCATGGATGTCTGTCTGACGTATGATTGATAACAAGATCCATGATGACTCTTATTCCCCTTTGTCGTGCTTCTTTTATCAGTAAATCCATATCTGCCATCGTTCCATATTCTGCGCCTATTTTTCTGTAGTCACTGATATCATAGCCATTATCATCATTAGGTGATTCATAAACCGGGCTTAACCATATCGCATTGATTCCCAGTTTTTATAGATAATCTAACCTTGAAAGAATACCAGGAATATCTCCAATGCCATCTCCATTTGTATCTTGAAAACTTCGAGGATAGATTTGATAGATTACTGCATTTTTCCACCATTTATTTTTCATCTGTTTCACTCACTATCAGAATATCTTCACCACTTTTGACCGTGTTTTTTTCAAGAATTTTTACATTAGCATATGCAGAGGAATTAGTGACAATTTCCATAATTGTATCGTCGTACCCTTCTTCTTTAAGCAATTTACGATCAAATGTACCGAGAATATCCCCTTTTTTCACTAATTCACCATATTGTCGCTGTGTCGTGAATCCGGCCCCTTTTAGATTCACTGTATCAATACCGATATGGATCAGTACTTCCGCTCCTTTCTCTGTTTTCAAGCCATATGCATGTTTAGATTCGTGGACAACTGTCAATATACCATCTGCTGGAGCATGGACTACCCCGTCATCTGGTTTGACTGCTATACCTCTTCCCATCATTTCAGTGGAAAAAACTGGATCTTTTACCTTCGTTAAAGGGAGAATCTTCCCGCTGACTGATGCAGCTAAAACTTCATCTTGCGGTTTCCTAGTCGTTTTAGGAGCTGAACTGATTGACTCAGCTGCTTCTGTTCCTTTTGATTCACCATCTGCTAGAAGTTCCATATGTTTTTTTCCATAGAAGTAAGTGCTTAAAAAACCGATCATTATACTGATAACAATTCCGATCATGAATGAAGGAATCGAACGAGGTGCAATGGAAATAAAACCAATGATGCTTGCCGGTCCCATCGCAACTGCTAATACGTGGAACAAGCCGATAAAGAATGAAGCAATTCCTGCAGCAATCATTCCACAAATAAACGGAAATTTCAGTTTCAAATTCACACCGAATATCGCTGGCTCAGTAATCCCCAACATAGCGGAAACACCTGCAGTGGTAGCTAGACTCTTTTGCTTTTTATTTTTTGTCAGCAGCATAATCGCCAAAGCAGCCGCTCCTTGCGCTACATTTGCCATTGAGGCAACTGGAAAGATAAAAGAGCCACCCGTTCTGGCAACATCTGCTAGTAAAGTAGTCTCGATTGCTGGAAAGCTTTGATGTAATCCGGTAATGACTATCGGCGAATAGAAGAGACCAAAGACACCTAAGCCGAAAGCTCCAGTAGTACTGTATAACCAGCTTAATCCATCAGCTAAGCCGTCTCCGACAGTACGCATCACCGGCCCTACTACTGTAAAAGTTAAAAAACCAGTAATAATAATAGCTAGCATTGGAGTAAATGTGTAGTCGAAAGCATTAGCCAACCGTTTATGGAAGAATTTTTCTAAAGTAGCTAAAATCCAAGAAACTGCAAGGACTGGAAGAACAGATCCTTGATAACCGGCTTGTGCCACATTCATTCCAAAAATATTCCAATAAGGCATCGATCCTTCTGCAATAGCATTCGTCACACTGTATCCATTCACTAAATCCGGCATGACCATCGCCATCCCCATTGCTGCTCCAAGATACGGATTGCCTCCAAAACGTCGAGTTGCTGAAAAACCTACCAAAATCGGCAAAAAAGCAAACGGCGCTGAAGCAAGTAAATTAATGATGCCAGCAAAATCTTTCACTGATGGATACAACTCAACCACTGACTGAGGACCAAACAAATCCTGTGCCGTCAAAACATTATTCAGAGCCATCAACAGTCCACCCGCAACCAATGCAGGGACAATCGGAACGAAGATATCTGACAACACCTTGATAAAGGACATGACAGGATTATTCTTCTTATTCGATGCTACCGCTTTCAAAACGTCAGTTGAAGCTTCCTTTACGCCGGTGATCTTAACGAATTCATCATATACGTTATTCACATCACCTGCTCCGATAATGATCTGAAATTGATCATTTGCTTCAAAAGTTCCTTTCACACTTTCATTATCATCCAGAGCCTTCTGGTCTACTTTGTCTGAATCTTTTAAGACAAGCCGTAAACGTGTTGCACAATGAGCAGCTGCTTGTACATTGTCTTCTCCAAGCGCTTTGCTGATTTCTTCAGCTACTTTTTTGTAATCCATTTCATTTCCTCCTAATCCAAAATTATTGAAGCAGTAACTATAAATTTTTCTTAAGCACAATATGCCATGATTTAAAACAATTGTCAATCGATTATCAAATCTTAAATAAAATAATTTTTTATATATAAAAAATAGCATTTATAAGCTACTTTATTTTGATATTCGTTTGACATTTCATCAAGAAAAATATATTATAACGTCAAGAATACGTTTACAAGGAGTTTGTCATGAAACTTAAAGAAAATTGGTCACGAACGGATCGTTATCGTCCATATAAAGAATGGTCTGAAGAACATTTGCATTCCTTAGAGAAAAAAATCAATTCTTCCCATTGGCGCTTAGGCTACCATATACAACCAGTTACTGGTTTATTGAACGATCCGAATGGTTTTTCCTATTTCGACGGGAAATGGCAGCTATTTTATCAAGCATATCCGATGGGGTCTGTTCATGGTCTGAAATCTTGGTACCATCTCTCCTCAGTTAATCTGATAGATTGGAAAAACGATGGCCTCAAACTGATTCCGGATAATTCATTTGACAGTCACGGTGTGTACTCAGGTTCAGCTTTGCCGATTGATAATCAACTGTTCCTTGCATATACCGGAAATGTGCGTGATTCGAATTGGGGACGTCATTCCTTCCAGTTAGGGGCATGGATGGACAAAAATGGTAATATCACTAAGATACCGACTCCTTTGATCAGCTCCCCACCTCCGGGATATACACAAGAAATCCGTGATCCTCAGCTGATTGCTTATGATGACGGTTACTTGCTCATTGTCGGAGCACAAACTGAACAAAAACAAGGAAGTATCCTAACTTATTACAGTAAAGATCTTCAAAATTGGCAGTTTTTAGGAACTTTGGGTTTTACAGAGGAAGAAATGGGTTTTATGATCGAGTGTCCAAATCTATTATTTGTGAACGGCAAAGCACTACTGGTCTTCTGCCCACAAGGTTTATCTCACGAGATCCACTCATACAGTAATATTTACCCGAATACTTACGTGATCGGTCAAACATTTGATTTTGAAAAAAATGAGCTTTCCGACCCTACTCACATAAAAAATATAGATGAAGGATTTGACATTTACGCGACGCATTGTTTCAGTGATGGAAATGGACGAACCTTGGCAATCAGTTGGATTGGGTTGCCTGAAATCAGCTATCCAACTGACGAAGAAGGATGGGCACACTGCTTGAGCATCGTAAAAGAACTTACTATTGAAAAAGAGCAGCTCTATCAACGACCGGTGAAAGAAACAGCACAGTTGCGAAAAGGAAAACCTTATCACTTTAGCGGTTTGGAAACCACTATTGACGCGGAAATAAATCAATATGAACTCCAGTTAGAATTCGATTACTCACAGAAAGGTACTATTTTATTGTTTGCAGATGATCAACAAAAACACGGTTTAACACTATCCTTTGATACGATACATGGTAAAATGAGTATGGATCGCAGCCATGCCGGCAAATCTTTCGCTGAAAATTTTGGAACTGTACGTGAATTCTCAATTGAAAAGAAACCGCTGAAATTACAAATATTTGTTGATCGTTCCGTTGTAGAGGTGTTTGTAAATGATGGACAGCAAACAGCGACTGCCCGTGTCTTTCCGACAGATGATCAAACGGGCTTGTATATAAAAAGTGACAGGGAATTTAAAGGGAAATTATGGCATCTGCGGAATATGAACAAATAAAGGATGAAGAAAATGGCTGTTAAATTGACAGATGTGGCAAAAAAAGCAGGAGTCTCTCCTACTACTGTCTCGAGAGTGATAAATAATTATGGTTCTTTAAGTCAAAAAACAATCGATAAAGTGAATCAAGCAATGAAAGAACTCAATTATCAGCCGAATTCGTTAGCCCGTTCACTTCAAGGAAAAAACACTCAATTGATCGGCTTGATTTTCCCAACAGTTGCTAATCCGTTTTTTGGCGAATTAGTCGAACAGTTGGAAAGTAAATTATTTGATTTAGGCTATCGTTCGATCTTATGTGACAGTGCTAATAATAAAGAAAAAGAACGAAATTATCTCAACATGTTAGCAGCAAATAAAGTGGACGGCATCATCGCCGGCGCTCATAATCTCGGGATACAGGAGTACGAAAATATTGAGTTGCCAATCGTCTCTTTTGACCGCTATCTGGCAGACGGAACACCAATCGTCAGCAGTGATAATTTCCGAGGCGGTTATCTCGCGACAGAAAATCTCTATCTAAAAGGAGCTCGTAAAATCGCTATTTTGACGGGCTCGCAAGAATCCAACTCCCCCACAAATGACCGAATGAACGGCTATTTGAAATTTATGGATGAGCAGCAGCTAGAACCACAGATTTTTCAATTCCATTCAACTGCTCGTTCCACTGCTTTAAAAAATTTAGAAATCAAACGGATTTTGCAAAATGAAGAGATTGACAGTATTTTTTGCACAGATGATCTTACAGCTGTATTGGCATACAATCTGTGTCAAGAGCTCGATATCCGCATCCCTGAGCAATTGAAAATCATTGGATATGACGGAACAAAATTTATCCAGAATTATTTTCCGCATCTGTCTACTATCGCTCAACCAATAACGGATATTGCCGACATCCTTGTAGACTTGCTACTGCAAAGAATCCAAGATGCTGAAAAACCACTGGAATCACATTACGTTTTACCAGTAAAGCTGATTCAAGGTAAAACGACTTAACTGCAAAGGAGCAAATGTTTTATGTTATATGGAGCAATTGAAGCTGGCGGAACAAAATTCGTCTGCGCAGTAGGTACGAAAGATTTAGAAGTAATTGAAAGAATACAAATCCCTACAACCACGCCGATAGAAACGATGAATAACGTTATTGATTTCTTCAAAAAACACCAAGAGCAACTGGCAGCGATTGGAATAGGTTCTTTTGGACCGATTGATATTCATCCCAATTCAGCAACATACGGATATATCACCTCTACGCCAAAAAAAGCTTGGCAGAATTTTGATTTTATCGGTTATTTAAATAAAAATTTAAAAGAACTACCGATTGTCTTTACCACCGATGTCAATGCAGCTGCTTACGGAGAATATGTCGCGGGGAATGGAAAAGGGCGTTCCACTATTGTTTACTACACGATTGGAACAGGTATTGGTGGCGGTGCCTTGCAAAATGGCACTTTTGTAGAAGGTTTCAGCCACCCTGAAATGGGACATATGCTTGTGCGCCGACACCCTGTGGATACCTTTAAAGGTGTTTGTCCTTATCATAGCGATTGCCTGGAAGGAATGGCTTCTGGACCTGCAATCGAACAAAGAACAGGCATGAAAGGTCAAGAGTTGTCTGCCGCTGATCCTTCTTGGGAATTAGAAGCTTATTACATCGCTCAATGTGTCTATAACACAACTCTTCTATTTTCACCTGATGTCATCATCTTTGGCGGAGGTGTAATGAAACAAGCACATCTGAGAGAACGAGTCCAAGAAGCTTTGGTTGGTTTGATGAATCACTATGTAGACTACCCAGCATTCGAAAACTATGTATTACCTCCAAAATTAGGAGATGATGCTGGAATCATTGGGTGTTTAGCTTTAGCATTAGAAAAATCAGAAAAAGATATCTTCTAATAAAATAAGCACGTTGTCACAACAATCTCATCAATAAAAAGACGAAGAATCCACTTGACGCGATTTCTTCGTCTTTTTATTTACTATTAACTTATGTTCTCCAATCGGCCTTTCAACCCGGTATCCTCGCCTATTTTTCTTGCCCTTAACTCTCTGTTTCCTGTACTTAACAGAGTAGAGGTGTCGTGGAATTCTTTTGTTAACTTCAAATTATGATCTTCTACAAGTTCCTACAATCTAATCTTGGTTGTTTTTTTATTCAACTTGCAACGCTAGCAAGTTCCAGTTGTTTATCTTTTCCAATTAATTTTTGTGATATTTAAACTTCGCCCTGACAGCTTTTCAAAATATAGAAAAGAACACATCCTTATGTCTATTATGCAACAGCTCAATTTATTTAATGTATGTTAATGATTTTGTGGAATGTCTCCTTGGACATGCTATTTCTACTATTTAATGATCAATCACTTGACCTACTAGTAAGTAGAGAGCATGCCCGAACACATTACAAAAATATCATCACTTATGATACGGAGCTGCGTATCATGAGTGAATGATATTAGGAAAACTTCATAAAATAAATCTTTTATACATTTCCACTTCTAGATGGTCATTCATGTTAGAAGAATCAAACTATTTTTTTACTGTCGTAATAATATTAAAACACTAGAACAAATCAATTAAATTCCATAAAATATAAATAATAGACCTAGCATCATCTGGTATAAAATGGATGCTAGGTCCGTTATATTTACTCAAAATTGATTCTACGAATAGATCTTCTTATCATTTCTATTTTAGTAGTCATGCGTTGTTGTTCTTCTAAAGGTGGTAATGGTATAAGTAGTTTAGATAAATTTGTACCATTTACATTTGGTTGCCCAGTTCCGTAAGAAATTTTTTCTAATAACTTCCAATATAATGGCGAGTCTAAGAAGCAGTCTACGTATTCTGATAATAATTTCTCAACTAACCTAATTCGAATCAAGTAAGAAGCAAAAACAGATTCCTCACTTATTTCCTTAACCAAGAAACTTTTTCCCATAGTTCCTCCTGTCCTTGCTATCAAAATGTCATTTTCTTCCAATCTTAAATCAACTAGTTTAGAATTACTAATATCACAGTAAGGCACACTGGACCAATTTACACGTCCCTCTTGTATATCTGTGATTCTCAAAAACTTAACATTGCCTTGTTTTTTCGCCGAATCTGTATAGCCATATTGAATCTTAGTAGAAATACTTCCTAAATAAACCCATAGTCGAACATCGCTAGATGATTTTTCTTGTCGTTCTTTATGAACAACAGTGATCATCTTGAGTTGTCCGACTATTTTTTAGTTGCAGCAATCTTTTTGGGACGCTTATTTGCATGAAGCAACGTTGCTAAGTCTAGTAATAAAACATTGGCTAACACAGGATTGGCTTTCTCGCGATACGCTGCGGCGCCACTTTCAAACAATACTGCTAGACGATCTTCTACAACAACGATTTGTTCCAAATACGGTGGAAATTTGATTCGTTTTAGGATCCGGCTAGGAGAGTCCCGCTCGGACACTAAGAGTTCCGAGGTATAAGGACCATAAGAACGACTGGCTAAGAGATAATGGCCATAAAAAGCCACACCTTGAATCTTATCAGATGTTTTTCTGCTCATTGTCACGGTTGGTTGGATTTTGTCTTTGCGGCGAATTGCTGTTTTCATTTCAGCTATCGTCGGCAATAGATAGAAAGTCAACTGTCCTTCACCTTTTAGTGTGAAGTTGCCAGATACCAGTTGATCATTGTTTTGAGTCAAATACGATGCTTGTGGAATCTCTGAGAGATCAGTTGTCAGCCAATAAGCGATTGGCTGTCCCGTCTCTTCAGATGTATCTGCTAAGATATCGATCAAACGTAAAGCGGCTACTCGTCCAGTAGCAGATCCTGTGATTGTCAACCATAAAAGTTCCCGTTTTGTATCATATACTAAGCCCCCTACATGTGGCCGTTTAGGTAAAATCAGCAGTTTGATCGGCTGTCCTGTTTCTCTATCCAGTACATGAATAATAGAATGATGCTGATGGTCATAGCAGTAGGCAGAAATAAACACAAAATCTTGAGAAAAAGCCAACCCTTGCGGCGTCATCCATTGACAAACCTCATTTTCGCCGGTTTCCGGCACCACCATTCTTGTTTCTGTTAATCCAGGAATGTTATATTGTTTTGCTTCAGCCTTTTCCCAAGCTGCTTGAACAATAGGATACCGTTTTAACTTTTTTTCAATATCCTGATGTATCCGTTGCTGCTTCCAATGCTTAAACTTTAGGACATAGTAAACAAGGAGGCCAATGACCAGCAACACTAAAATCATTATTGCTACCCGCTGTGTCATTTTTTTGCCTCCTTGTTCTATTCGATCAATCGTCCATATACCGCTATTAATTACCGTAACTACATGTTTCTTTTACTAGCGTTTCTTTATAGGATCTTTCATAATCTCATTTATAGTAACATTAAGAATCCCTTATTCTACTATAGTCACTTCCACATCAATATTGCCTCTTGTTGCTTTAGAGTATGGGCAAAATGCGTGGGCTTCTTCTGCGATTTTCTCTGCTTGGTCCTTCTCAAGTCCTGGCAAAGAAACTTCTAAAACAACCCCGATTTGGTAGCCCCCATCTTCTAATTGCAATAAAGATACCCGTGCTTTGACTTCAGAATCAGACTCAAGATTATTTTCTTCCAGCATGTGTTGAACCGCGCCGTTGAAGCAAGATGCGTATCCAGCCGCAAAAAGTTGTTCCGGATTTGTCCCTTCACTATGGATTCCTGGGCGGTCGATCTTCATGTGCATACTTCCGTTTGGTGCCTCAACCTCGCCATCACGGCCTCCACGATTGATCATTGCTGTTTCGTACATTTTTTTCATTGAGATCATCCTTTCTTTCGTCGTTCTATATTAAGTGTAACGAGTATTTTTTAATCTGACAAAGGTAATGCTTGCATTCGGCGACATCAGTTAGACAACATCGATGATCAGTGATAGAAGCAGTTTATCTATACAAAAAAAGAAGCAGCGAAAAGCTGCTCCTTAAGATAATAGGTAAAATTGCTGATATATTTGACGATTAACCTCTTGAACGTCCCAAGAAAAATGATACTACAGCAACAACGATGATCGCACCAATGATAGAAGGAATCAAAGCCATTCCTGCTAATTGAGGACCCCAGCTACCTAACAATGCTTGTCCAATTGCTGAACCAACTAAACCTGCAACGATGTTAGCTATCCATCCCATTGATCCACCTTTATTTGTAATTGCTCCGGCAATCAAACCGATAATAGCTCCTACGATTAATACCCATAACCAATGCATAATTTTCTCTTTCTTTCTGTGAAATATTTATTACACATATTATGTTACGCTTCTTCTTAAAAATACACAAAAATTTTGCTCTTAAAAAAAACAAAAAAATTTAAAACGTTGTTATATTAAGGATAAGTCAACTTTTTTAGAATCGTTAACACTCACTGCAAGAGGTCAAAAAAACTGCCGCAGCTCTTTGAAAGCGTTTCGATCAGCAAAAAGTTATTTTCTGATAAAGGGTACCTAGACTATGTACGATTTTCTTTCATTGTCTGCTTTCAACCGTCATCTTCCCTATGAATAAAAGCAATTAAAGAAACCTGATTGTCGTACACACCTCATTCACTACATCCTTCTGATGAAACATCAAAACAATTGGCATTCCTTTGATTCTGCCTTTTGTATTTGAAACCTGCTTCCCCTCACTATGTAAAAGGATTATGAGAAAAAGCAACGATAGAAGTGAGCGTATGCAATAGCGAGTAAAGTAAAATATAAATTGTTCGGATTGTACCCCGGCCTTTCTTCTTAATATTTTTCATTTCTCGCTTCTCCCCTCTGCTTATTGGACAGTCTTCGCGATTGTGAAGTCACGAAAAAAAGCAACTTTGCCCAGCGTTCAATGCTAGACAAAGTTGCTTTTTTATTTTGTTTTTGAAAAGTCTTTCTTTGAAAGATAGACAGCAGTAAGGATGCCTACTAAGACAGCTAACCCAAAAACTAGAATCGTTCCTATCGTGTTATCCTTCCCAGGCAGTCCGCCAGTGTTGATCCCCCAAAGTCCAGCAATCAATGATGGCACTGCAACCACTAATGCTGCTGAATCTAAATATTTCATCAAATGGTTCAAATTATTGTCCATCATATCCGAGAATAGACCACCGATGGTTTCCAATAAATCGCGATAGATCGTGACAAGCTTGTTGGCAAATTTCTGTCGCAGTTTAATGTCGTAAACTAACGATTCATTATCTAATTTGTCTAAAAACTCTTTTCGTTCCATCAAGTGATTCACTGTAAGATTCTGATCTTTCAACGTGTGATCCAAATAAACCATATCTCGTTCTGTGTCTGCCAGATTAAATAGTTCATTATTTTCGGTTGTTTTACGGGCAGCCGCATCCAATTGGTCGATTTGCTTTTTAATCTCTTTCAACCCATTGATATAGTGGGTATAGATCATTAATGTGGCAAAAGCAATGATATCCTCAAAATGTCGAAGCTCACTTCCATGTTTCTCGATCAATCGCTCAACGAGATTCGATTCTCTAGAGACATAGGCGATCATCAATCCTTTGGAAAGAATAAATGTGACAGGTTCAAGGCGTTTTTCAATGCGTTCTTGATGATTTGAAGAAAGATCGATCAATGTATAAAGAAACGGATTGTTTAATTTAGTGTCTCGTAAATGTTCTAATCGAGAAACTTCCTCTGGTTCATCGGAGCCAATAAAAATATCTTCCGGTAAATCAAAAAGTGTCAGCAGCTCTTTTTTTCTTCTTCATTTCCATGTTTGACTACCAACCAATTATAGTCTTCTTCGGATGATTCTCTGATTTGGTTCTTTTCGATTTTATAGTACGAATACATTTTGCCTCTCTCCTTTAACTCCTTCACTTCTCTTCAACTATCTAATGGTGACTGCTTTTTGTCAAGAAAAAGCGCTATTTCAACGGTTTTTATTAATACGGAAATAAAGCAAGCGTTTGATCAGACCATTCTAAATAAACGTGAGAGAATATTTTTGGGCCCAATAAAAATCATTTTAGAGGAGGACAACTATGTTTCTACATCAGAAAGAACTACAGTTCGAAGCAAAACCAGACAAACCAAATCCATTAATTGCGAAGTATCTTCAAGAATTGATCGGTGGCCAGTATGGCGAAATGAGTGTAGCAATGCAGTATCTCTTCCAAGGTTGGAGCTGCCGTGGAGAAGAAAAGTACAAAGATATGTTGATGGACATTGCGACAGAAGAAATTGTACACGTTGAAATGCTTGCTACAATGGTTGCTCGTTTATTAGAAGGTGCACCGGTAGAAGATCAAGAAGCCGCAATGAAAAAAGACCCAGCAATTGGCGCAATTATCTCTGGAATGAATCCACAACATGCGATCGTTGCTGGCTTAGGACCACGTCCAGCTGACAGTGTCGGTAATCCATGGAGTGGCGCTTATATCATTGCCAGCGGTAATTTACTGGCAGACTTCCGTGCCAATTTAAATGCAGAATCACAAGGACGATTACAAGTCGCTCGAATCTATGAAATGATTAATGACCGTGGAGTTAAAGACCTCTTATCCGTGCTATTAGCTCGGGACAGCTATCACCAAAACCTTTGGGCACAAGCTGTCAAAGAACTTGAAGAAAAAGAGGGTACAATCTTAGTACCGAGCACTTTCCCTCGTAATGAAGAACGGTTAGACATCGCCTATGACTTTTACAATTTCTCTGAAGGAGATCAA
Organism: Enterococcus sp. C46; assembly: GCF_040887565.1. Classification (NCBI taxonomy): domain Bacteria; kingdom Bacillati; phylum Bacillota; class Bacilli; order Lactobacillales; family Enterococcaceae; genus Enterococcus; species Enterococcus sp. C46. The sequence goes on along the minus strand of NZ_JBFOGA010000002.1, from coordinate 323,701 downwards.
AGTAAAGAAGGCTCTTGGGCAAAAGGAAAAGCACTTGATGGTGAAGGTGAATACCAATGGCTTTCTACACCTAAAGTTGAAGGCAAAGCGCCAAAACTAGATCCTGTCACACCAAAAATGTATGGCACGCCACCTGAAAAATAAATTGATCGAAACGAATAAAAAGAGCAATGATTCCATTCACAAGAAATCATTGCTCTTTTCTTGTCTTATTGAGCAAGTTGGTTACCTTAAAGCTAAAAAAGCGTTAGAGTAGAATGTATAAGAAAAAGGAGGAATCATTATATGAAAGCACCTTTACTTACACTAAATGACGGCAATATGCGCCCAGCCGTGGGCATCGGTACCTATCAAATTCGCGGTGGCGAAGGCTTAAGCCAGTTGCAAGCAGCGATTGCAGATGGCTATCGTTTGATTGATTCGTCAACGAACTATGACAATGAAGGAATCGTCGGTAAAGCGATTCGCCGATCCGGTGTCCCTCGTTCTGAGTTTTATATCACCTCAAAATTACCAGGAAAATATCATGGATATGATGATGCACTGACCAGTATTCAAGAATCGCTGGCGCGCATGGGATTAGATTACTTTGACGCCTTTTTGATCCACTGGCCACTGCCTAAACGCGGCAAGTACATTGAAGCGTGGCAGGCGTTAGTGACTGCGCAAAAATTAGGTTTGATTCGTTCTATTGGTGTATCTAACTTTGAACCTGAACATTTAGATGCCATTATTGAGGCAACTGGTGTCACACCAGCCATCAATCAAATCGAGATCCATCCTTACTGGGTCCAAGAACAAATGGTAGCAGAAAACAGAAAACGTGGGATCATTACTGAAGCATGGAGTCCATTAGGTCGCGGCAGCGCGGCGCTCAAAGAATCCATCATCACTGATCTAGCAAATAAATATCAAAAATCTGCGGGTCAAGTCATCTTACGCTGGCACGTCGATCGCGGGATTCTACCACTACCAAAATCCCGAAACCTGAGCCATCAGCGAGAAAACTTAGCTATTTTTGACTTTGAATTGACTGAAGAAGAAATCAATGCAATCAATCGCTTGAACAAAGAAGATGGACGTATTGAAGGTCAAGATCCGAATGAATATGAAGAATTTGAGTAAAGTGAGACAGCATAAAGCTCCTGAGGGATTTCATAGGCTCACATCAATTATAGGAATTGGAATGGTCACAAAAAAAGAACTGCGAGATGACTTGCCCCAATTGAATTCCTTAGATCTACTAGCAGCAAGGCTCTACTGAAGTCTTGCTGCTATTTTATGAGAAGTAAAAACTTCTGACACGATCAGTTTTCATTTGGATTATGCTTTTTTCACAGTTCTTTTTCTGAGTTAAAACTTCTGTACAATCATCGTTACAACTGATAATGAATGGCTTCTTTGTATTGTTCAAACAATGATTGGTTCAATTCATCGCCGCCATCCATATTTGCGGAATAAAAGATGGGCGGATAATCGATTCCTGCTTGTTTCAATTGTTGGCAAACTTCGACGATAATGGTATTAAGAATCGTAGCGCCAATCACCGTTGAAGTAGGCCCCACTTTTTGATCCATCCCCTTAATCTGACAACCTGCATCACCAATTTCCCCATGATTATCAATTACAAGATCAGCGACTTCAAACAGACGAAGGCCCGAAGAATGCCGGCTAGTGACTGATTGCGAATACGTTTTGTTTGTTAAAGCGATAATTTTGACGCCTTTTTCTTTTGCCGCTAGTGCTAAATCGATTATGACGGGATTACGACCTGAAACTGAGTGTAAAATCAGCACGTCTCCTTCTTTGAACAGTTGGATTTCCGCTAATGCGGTGCCGTAGCCTTCTAGTCGTTCCATTTTGCTAGTAAAGGTGATGGGACTGCGATCCGACATCAGTTCTCGCCCAAAGATCGCATTGATCGTCATCATCCCTCCCGCGCGATAATACATTTCTTCTGCCAAGATCCCCGCATGACTAACCCCAAAAATATAAATCGAATGCTTTTCTAGATTTGCTGTAGTCAAGAGACGAATTGCCTCATCGATTGCATGCTGTTCCTTTTTTTCAACGGTTTATAGTAATGCATGAATTTTATCAACATATTGATACATATTAAATTCCCCAAAATAGACTGCCGAGACCACGACCAATGATTCCCCAAAGTGATAAGTCATTGCCACCAAAGATCAGAATCCAGTTTTGAATCGTTGTGCTGAATAGAACGGCAGATACACCAACTAACAAGTCCATCACAAATGATGCGACAATGGTACCAATGACTGCGCCACGCAAGCCGCCTTGTCCTTCTCCAATAACTGCTGCGCCGCCACATTCAAAGAAACTGGTGATAACTAATGGTACGATCAAGATTCCAAAAACATTCGTCGTATTGACAATGATCACAAGGATCGTTGAGGTGATCATAGCTACGATAAAGCCAATAATCACGGCATTCGGACGATAATTGAATAGGATCGGTACATCAAAAGCTGGTTTGGCTCCAGGGACGACTTTTTCGGCAATCCCTTGGAAAGCTGGAATAATTTGGTTGATCAATAGGCGGACCTCATAAAGCATGATCAAGAGTCCTGCGCCAAAGTTCAAGCCTGCTTGAACAGCAAACATGACCAGATTCCCACCTTCTGGGACAAGAACTGGTGCGATAATTCCTACAACAATATTCATCAAAAACATCACCAAGGCACCTGTAATGGAAATCTCACGGAAAAAGGACAGGTTTTCTGGCACTTTTAAATCTTCTGTCGATTTTTCTTTGTTTCCTACTCGTTTTGCCACGAAGCCGGACACCATCGATAAGATCCCTGTAGGATGTCCAATCAAGAACGAATCATCGCCAGTGGCATCCCACACATATTTCCGCATGATCCAAGGCATAAATGACCAATAACAAGCAGATAAAACAGCTCCTAAAATCAATAATGGAATCCCCGACATTCCACCTTCAACCCCACCAGCAACGATCACAAATGGGAACCACCATAACATATGACCCGTCAAGAAAATCGTCTTAACTGGTGTAAAACGAGCAATCAATAAGTGCAATATCAATCCAAAAACATGGCTAACCCAACAGTTCCCCCGTATTCTGCTGTGAAGGTCACATCAGAAAGGCCATCGGCTACTTGAACCCCCAACTGTGTCTGAACCGCTGTGTTGATTGGTGCGATCGTTCCCGTCAGCATATTGACCCCTGCGGTCAATGCTACCATCCCAAAGACTGCTGTCAACGAGCCTTTCACCACTTCGGCAAAAGTTTTTCGTTGCACGATCAACCCGATCATTGCAATCAGTCCGAGCAATACTGGCGGATTCTTTAAAATATGATCTGTGACAAAACTCATGATTATCCCTCTCTTTCAGCTAAAAACTTTTCCATTTGCATTTTGACTTCAGCGACATCCATATATTTTTTGATGGGATAGACAGGTGCTTTGACGGAAGCTTGCAAATCATTCAATAATTCGTGGCTTGTAAAATAAACATCTGCAGGAGTGGCTTTTGCAGTAGACAAATCCATATTCTCAGCAGTCGCCTTCAGCCCCAGCTCCTTAATCACCTTATCGATCGTCATCTTTAACACCATTGAACTTCCAACACCAAATCCACACACAGCTAAAATTTTCATCTTCTTTTCCTCCTATTGGAATAATTGGCAAATCTGTTCTTTGTCACCATTCAGAATAAGTTGGTACTTTTCCTGATCCATAAACACTTCCATGATTTCCTGTAAACTTTCCAAATGACTTTGACTGTCTTTTGCAGCTAAAACAAGGAAAATACGGACCGGCTTGCCAGCTAAATCGATTTCGTTTTTAGTCACTAGCAAACTCATCCCTTGATGAAAGACACCTTCCCCCGGACGAGCATGCATCAATGCAAAGTAATCAGCCAATACCATATACGGGCCGTTCTCCTCAACGCTATGGATCATATTAGTGACATATTGTTGATCGATGGCTTTTTCATTTAATAGCGGCTGACTCGCCAATTGAACTGCTTCTTGCCAAGTGAGGATTTGATTCGTGGTCTCGATATGATCCTCAGGCAGTAATTTTTTTAAATTGATCATGATTTTACCTCCAACATTTTTGAAATGAACCATTCTTTGTCTTCGATCCCTTGCATGATCAACTTCATGACAGGTTCTACTTCTTGGGCCTCATCTTCTCGTATCATTAGTAACACGATGATATCGACTTTTTGGTTGCCCCAATCAACAGGACGATCCAAAATCAATACAGAGAAGGTCGTTTTTGAAACAAACTCAGGATTGCCATGAGGTATGGCAAAACCGTTATCTAAATAGGTCGACTGCAATGCTTCTCGTTCTAAAACGGAACGCTGAAAGTCCGTACGCTGATTTTCCGACGAAAAGTCATTTTGACTGATCAGAAAATCCAGTGCTTGTTCTTTGGTCTCAAATCGTTCAAAATAAATCTTCGGTGCAATCAACATCCGTGTATCTTGCAGGATTTTCACCTTATCCGCAATCGGTTCATTATCAATAATCAAATCGATATAGTGATTCATGATCCGCTTCATGTCTCGATTGGTCACCATCGGCGAGATGCGGACGACTGGTTTGGAAACATCAGGTAAATCGATCGTGGAAATAATGAAATCGATGGCAGAAATATCCATCTCTTTGAACTTAGCGACAGAAGCGGTTTCAATACTATCGACATTAGGCAATATTCGACGAATCTTGGTAGAAATAAATGAACTGGTGCCAACACCGTTCGGACAAACAAAGACGATTTTATTCAATTGCCGCATCCGTTCTACTGCAGCTTGAAAGTGAATCGAAACAAACCCGATTTCATCCTCAGATATTCCAATATGGTAGGCCTTTAGAAAGTCGTTCAAAGAGAACCAAACGACCCCATACAACGCCGGATAATGCTGTTTGATCTCATCTAGCAATGGATTGACTACAGTAGTTTGGGCCTCAATGCGTAAAAACAGCTGGTACAAATGAATCGTCAAATCTTCTTCTAAGCGACTATCCTGTGTCAAATCGATCTGGATGCCTTCACTGACTTTCTGAATCAGATTTCTGACTTTCCCTCGAAAAGAGAACGGAATCGATTCGTTCTTCATAAAAAAACGTAAGCCACTACCTACAATGAGATAGGTTAGGTACTGAACTTCTTTCGATGAAAAATGGTAGATTTCTTGTTCTTCAATTTCTTTCAACAATTCATAAATCAACGGATACTTGTCAAATTCCAAAAACAATTTTCCAAATTGGCGCTCCTCTTCTATATCCAACTGATTTGCCTGATTCGAGCGCTCGACAATCAGCAAGATCGAAACAACGATGCTTTGGATGTAGCTTTCTGGGATCTCCATTTGCTTTTCGGTGATCGAATGGCGAAAAGCCGCATTTATCTTTTCAAATAATGACACATTTGTCAGTACAGAAAGGTTCTCCCCATGCTCCATAGTAAGGAGAATGAATCGCTTCAACATTCGTTAGATTTGTGACTCGCTTCCTTGAAAATAAGTGCCTGAATTATCAAAACGCAACAGTAAATTTTCTTTGACAAACAGTGTTTTTAGATAAGCGATATCCTTGGCGATACTGCTCCTAGAAACATAATACTCATCAGAAAGTTGCTGGTAACTCAAGTGCTCCTCATTGATCAGCCGCTTAAAAATTTGCATGCGTCGGTCTTCGATCAAAGAATAATTGTTTTTCATTTGCTCACCCTCTACCTTTATTCTAGTGATACCTTAACAAATATGAAGACCAATTGTTAGATTAAAAAATGATTAAAAGGTGTGCACACCCTTTCCCTTGATAGCAATATCGGTCGTTTGTTCCGCAAAATCGCTTCAAGCAAGCCAAACTTTTCTCATCTTCCTCGTTTTCTCTTATAATAAATGTAAACAGTCAAATGAGGAGGAAACAAAATGAAATGGCGTGGGGGTAGACAAAGTTCCAATGTGGAAGACCGCTCTGGTCGTTCCGCAGGTTCAGGAGGAAAAATAATGGCCGGCGGTGGTATCGGTACGATTGTTATCGCAGTCCTCTTTTTTCTATTCAGTGGAGGTGATTTAAACTCCGTCACAGATATTTTGGGAGGCGGACAAGCCGCTAATTATCAAACAGAAAATGTGGCTTCAGACGAGTATACAGAGGAAAAAGAATTCTCCGCTGTCGTCTTCGGCCATTTGGAAGATTATTGGAATGGTGTTTTTGAAGCAGAACAGACTACGTATCAAGTTCCTAAACTGGTTTTATTTACAGGAAGTGTTCAATCGGCTTGTGGGAATGCAACTTCTCAAGTTGGTCCCTTTTATTGCCCTGCCGATCAAAATGTTTATCTGGATGTCAGCTTTGCAACAGAACTTTCTCAAAAGTATGGGGCCAGCGGAGATTTTGCTATGGCCTATGTCATTGCTCATGAAGTTGGTCATCACGTACAAAACGAACTTGGTATTACACAGCAACTCGATAAGATCCGCCAACAGGTTTCTGAAAAAGAATACAATCAATATAGTGTTCGTTTGGAACTACAAGCGGATTATTTAGCCGGTACATTTGCCAAGTATCTACAAGGAAAAACTTATAACGGCCAACCGATTTTAGAAGCTGATGATATCGAAGAGGCTATCACAGCTGCTAATGCCATCGGTGATGATACGTTACAAAAGGAATACCAAGGATATGTCGTACCAGATAGTTTTACTCATGGGACTTCAAAACAACGAGTTGAATGGTTCAACCGGGGGTTCAAATATGGTGATTTGGAGCATGGAGACACCTTCAATGAAAAAAACCTTGATTTGGTCTACGGAACATAACAAAAACGTTCCTTTTTAGTCACTCTTTTTTCACATTTGGGCGGTATAGTTTATTCATACCAACAAACCCTAACTTTTTCATTTTACTCCTTGCCTGCCAGTCCCCGCTGGCAGGCCCTTTTTTTTCATGGTGCTATTTTAGTTTTTTTTAACCTTTCCTCGTTTTTCAAGTCAAACAGTTTTTAGAATTTTCAATCTTTTCAATAATGGCTTCGAGACTTTTTGGAGGGCAAATACTTGCCAGCTTAGTGTTTTTTTTCTAAGATAAAGAAAAGAAACCTTGCTCGAAAGGATGAAATCAATGAAACTTGCTGAAGCATTATTACTACGAAGAGATCTTGAATCCAAACTCACTCTGTTACGAGAAGAGATTGCCAGTAGTGCCGTGATCCAAGAAGGCGATACGTTAGACCGCAGCATCGACGACTTACTGCTGGATTATGAAACAACAAACCAAGAATTTGCCCAGTTGGTCATTGCAATCAATCAGCGAAATGCGGTCGCCAAAATCGGTGAACAAGAAACGATTGCTGCTGCATTAGAGAAACGGGAAGCTTTAAGGCGTTCGCATGCGATGCTAACGGCAACATTGGAAGCAGCCAAGGTTGCTCCACGGATGGGACGTAATGAGATTCGTATGATCCGAACGATCGATACCAAGCAAATCACCGACCGTTTGAATCAAACCGCAAAAGCCTTACGTGAATTAGACGGGCAGATTCAACAAACAAATTGGCTTGTTGATTTATAAAACAGCTGGGTGGGAGTCAAAAGTGAGCACAAAGCAGGTACAGGCTTATATGTACACCAATGGGGTCTGGCAGGGACCAGTTTAATGACTGCTGTTCAGTTACAAGCGTACAACTTATATTTTTCAATTAACGACCACGTGCTGGTTTGACAAGGTGGGTGCCTCTGTTTATCTTTTGTTACTCAAAAGGTAAAAGAGGTTTTTTTTCAACAAGACCTCTTTCAAAAGCAAAAGACCCCCTGATCCGTTTCCAACATAGGAAACCAGATCAAGGAATCTTTGATCGTTTAGCTAGTTACTTTCTTTTCTGTCTGCGATATACCACTACCACAATGCCTACTAGTAACAAGCCTACTAACATCCAGCTGACTTGATACGTTTCACCGGTTTTTGGCAGTTCGTTTTTCTTCGTCGGTGTTTTTGTATTCTGATTTTTTGTTGGATCAGGAGCTTTTTCTGGCGTGTAGCGGTTAGTAAAGGTTGGCTCGCTACCATAATCTGCTTTCGCTTCCAATGTTCCGTTTTGATCTTCGACATTTACGGTCACTGGAATCTCTGCGTCATCATAAGTGATTGTACTGTCTTGTCCGGCTTTTTCCCGGATCGTATAGTTGTACTCACCGGCTTTGTCGTACGGAATCGCATCAAAGTAAATTTTTCCGCTACCATCGTTGGTTTGACTTTGAATCACTTGTCCCTCTTGATCGACTAATTCAAAAGTAAATTCTCCTGCGACTAGTGAACGGCCAGTCAAGACTTTCTCAGCTTCCAACACTACACTGCCAGCTTTTGGCGTATAGGTGTTAGTAAAGATCGCGTTACCTTCATAAATCGCTGTTGCTTCTAACTGTCCGTCGTTATTTTTCACCTCTACTGTAACATTGGTGATTGAATCATCATAGCTAATCGTAGCGTCATGTCCTTGTACTTCATAAATTTTATATCGATAGGTTCCTTCTTTTTGATAAGTAATTTCATCAAAAAGAATATTATTTGCCTTGTTCGTCTTTTCTTGAAGGATTTTATTTTCTTCATCTGCCAAAACAAAAGTGAATTCCCCGTCTTCGATCTGTCGGCCTTCCAAAGCTTTCGTAGCCGTTAAAGCTAGGCTAGTTTCGATAATTTCCCTTGTATTAGCTAGTTCAAAGACATAATCGACTTCCTCGCTCGAGATCGTAAACGTATATTCTTTTTCATCCCGCTCATATCCATCTGGTGCTTTCGTTTCTTGGATTTTATAATCTCCATATCGTAGCCCATCTAAGCGGTCAAATTCGCTAGTTCCTTGAATCAACTTATTATTTCTGACAACAAGTTCGGAGAAAACAACTTCGTAATTTCCTTCGGCATTTTTACGACTGAGTTGAAAATGTGCCTCTTTGTTGATCCCAGCTTCCTTATCCCCTTCTCTGTCATATTTCTTGATTGTCAACGAGCCATTTGTTCCCGTTGAAGTACCGCTACCGTTGGTAGATTTGACGATTACGTCTTTTGTTACTTGATGGATTTCCGTCTGACTTCCGTAAAGAGACACATCATTTGAAACAACTTCATTATTTCGAATGCCAGGATCAAGTTTCGTTTGATAAACGATGAAGTATGGACTGTCAATGACATCCTCAAAAGCAATACGTAATGTGAATGTTCCATCAATACCATTCGTTGTTACATTTGGATTGTCTTGATTATTGAAAATAACTTTCTCACCTTTTATCCATTGATCTCCGTCTTTGACGGCTTTATACACATCAACAAGGACTTTTCCTGTCTCATCGTACAAGAAAGTCTGTTGATTATAATTGATCGTATCTTCAATCACAGCATTCTTGATCGTTAGACTATCTTGGTTAACCAGCACTTCCCAACCCAACAGTCGATTATTGTCAACATTTTGAGTGCCATTTTTTGTTAACCAGTTTCCTTTTGCGGATCTCTCAACTTGCGCTTCAGCAGTTAAATCCGTTGTACCATCTGTCAAAGAGATCATATTATTGTACTTGTAAACATCTGTAGCAGCTTCGACAGCAATGAAGACAGCAATCGTTTCTGAAGTGTCTTTCAACAGTTCTACTGTCACTTGTTTTGTCACTGGATCATACGTCAAGCGATAATCAGCTGAGCTCAATTCTTCCTTCAGAGATCTTACTTGGTTTCCTGTTCCGGATACGTCAACTGTATAAACTACTGCTTCTTTAAACGTTTGACCATCTTGTAATTGATCGACAATCTTGGTTCCTTCATGAAGTGTCGCTTTATACGTATTAAATAATCCCATCCAATAGATTTGATCACTTGTAGCAACATCTTCTGAAAAGATATTTGGGAAATTACGGTTAAAAGCTGCTTGCAAGTATGCTTTTACATCTCCTCCTTTTGGAATAAAAAGCCCTGCTTTTAGCGCGTTTAAGGTCCAAGTAGTGTCCATCCATGAATTTGCTTGAGCGGCTTCCCTATAAGAGTTACCGTCAATTTCATAATCGACAAAAGCAGAATTACTAAAACGTGTTTTGGCACTTCCTAAAGCGATCTGTGTCGTCATATCAAAAGTCGTTTTGAATCTGACCGTAATTTTGTCTGCTGTCTTTGCATAGTTTCCTTTTATATAAATTGAGTTAAATTGTATTCGTTTTTCCTCCTATAGGCGTATACTAAAGAAAACACTTGAGGAGTGGGGAACATGGAAACAGAACGCCAAATCCGTGAATTGGAAAAAGCGATGAATACGACAGACAACCGCCGGTTGTACGAGCGTTTCCTGGCAGTCAAGTTGGTTCTTGAAGGCCACACCCGGAAAGAAGCCGGGCACACCATCGGCCGCGACGAGCATACTGTCAGCCACTATGTGAAAAACTACTGCCATAATGGAATCCAAGGTTTAGTCTCCAAAAAACAAAGCGGACGACCTTCACGGCTGACAGATGAACAGGAAGCGGAACCGGTCCAAATCGTCGCCTACCACACTCTGGAGGAAGTAGGTTTCAAATCCCGTGCCAATTGGACATTGGCGATTGTGTGTGACCTGATTCTCCGGGAATGGAGTTATGGATATACGCAAAAAGGCGTGGCGGACCTCCTTTACCGGCTAGGACTAAGCTGGACCCGTCCGACGTATACCCTCAAAAAAGCGGATTCCAAGAAACAACAGGTATTTTTGGAAGAAACCTTCCCGAGCCTAAAAAAAAATTGCTGAATAGCGATATTGACCACCTCCTATTCGAGGACGAAACCCTGATCCGGGATTACCAAGCCATTGGCTGCACCTGGTTTCTCCGCGGCCACCAGCGAAAAATCCCTACTTATGGACAACACAAAGGGGTAAAATTGATAGGCACCTTGGATTATGAAACCGGTCGGATCATTTGTACAGAAGAAGGGGCATACGACGCAGCGGCCTTCCTCCGTTTTCTGGAGCGGACGTTGCGGGAATACCCCACCGGAAAAATCGTGATGGTATTGGATAATGCCCTTATCCACCACGCCAAGCTGATCCAGTCTTTTCTTGAAGAAAACGCTAGGCGCCTGGCACTCATCTTCCTCCCTCCCTACAGCCCTCAGTTGAACCTAATGGAAGGCGTTTGGAAGTGGCTCAAGGAATCGGTCATCAACAATGTTTTTTTGACCACGTCCAGAAAATCAAACAGTCGGTCCGCGGTTTCTTAGCCGATGTAAACGAGCGTCCCCTTGAGGTGATTGACCGACTGTGCGTGCGGATGTAAAGTATTTAATTCAACCTATATAGTATAAGAAAGTTTAAACTTTACATATATTTTTCTTGTACAAGGATTAGTTCTTCTTGTCTATGATAAAATTTATTAAACAGTTTGAAAGGAAAAACTATTCAAAGAAAGTGGGCGATAACAATGGGATTTTGGTATTTTTTAACGTTAGCTGTCGGTATAACTTTGTTGATCATAAGTGTTTCAAATAAAGAAGTATCTAGATCAACCAAATTCGTAATAGCCTGTTTTGTTTTAGGGATCTTGTTAGTCATAGGTAGTCTACTTTTATTTTTACCAGGCAGCTCTTCGATTATTGAGCAACTACTTCAACTAAATTAGCTTCGTTATTAAAAGCCGACTTTCTAAAAAAAGAAAATCGGTTTTTATTTGTACTGGTCGAAAAAATTTTTTCTACGGCTGATTTTGACTTTATTTTAGATCCAGCTGAACGATCAGCGGCTCCCCTTCTTGCGTTGCTTCATCCAACATTAAAGAATAAACATCGGCATCCTCTTTCGTGATACGTACCTGTTGCGCACTCATTTCGCCAGCACCCACTTCTTGAATACGCATCATTTGGTTCTCTGGATCCACGCTATTGATAAAGTAATAATTTTCCATGACTTTCCTCTTTCTCCTAATTGAATAGGTCTGACTCTTGACTCATTTTTGCTTGTTCGATTTCACGCTGCAGCTTTTCAAAAGCTACTTTATTTTTGAATTGATCAAATTCATTGCTCGTCACCCGTTCCAGGTGTTTGACTTGATTTGTGACCGACCGACGATACTTTACCGATGATCGATAGAAATAAAGTAAGAGACTTTTTCGAAAATAGCCATCATCTATTCCACTTTTTTAATTTGGTATTTGTTGCGATTAGCTCATAATGATCGATTATATTGGAATAACTGACGTGATCGGATGCTACATAAACAAGGACTTGATTTGAATCCAATCCTTCATATTTGAGATCAAAAACGACGAAATAGGTTTGATCATCGTTCGTATAAACACTTAGATCTTCTATGCTAATTTTGGCATCTTCAAGGTCCATATCCCCAATCGATTGCGTCATTTCCTAGTTATATTCATCAGTAATCAACTTCATTTCGTTCAGAAGTCCCACTAAATGTCATGCCAGGTACGAAAATTGAATGACTTCGCCAACAACTGGCATCAGACCTATCCCAAGTTAATCAAAAATCTGCTTAAAATGCCGAATCTGCTCACTTTCATGGATTTCCCACCAGCTATTCGCGGTTCATTGTATTCAACCAACTTCATTGAGAACTTTAACAAACATCTCAAACGCAACACCAACCACAAAGAACAATTTCCAACGGAAGATTCACTGGATCGATTCCTGGTTTCTCAGTTTAATGTCTACAACGAGAAGTCTATGAAGCGAATCCATCGCGGATTCAAAGGACTTCAGGACACCCTGGAATCATCCTTTATTTAAATTAACTACATATTATATGTACGGAGGCATTTCATTTACACAAGATTCTTGACGCTACCCATATTACTCAATAGATTAATATCAAATGGTGAAAATCAACGAAAAAAGGAGATCTATCAAGCAATCTCCTTCCCAATAAATCTCCTCTTATATAAAGTTATTTATGAACACTGATTTAAGCTAAGCTGCCGATATCACAATCTCATCATCCACTAAATCAGCCTTCAAGTTTTTGACATCTAAGTGGTCAAGGTAGAAATCTGTTACCTTATCACGAATTTGTTGTTCAATTACTCGCCGTAATGGCCGCGCACCCATTGCTTCATCATAGCCTTGTTCCATCAGCCAATCTTTGGCCGCTTTAGTTACCTCAAGTTTGATGGATTTTTTGGCTAAAGTTTTTTGTACATCCGCCAACATCAAATCGACAATTTGACTTAAGTCTTGCTTAGTCAGATGTGAAAATTCCACGATTCCATTAAAACGGTTCAGAAATTCTGGGCGGAAAAATGGTGCTAACTTATCCATTAATGACTGATCTCGTTGCTTGTCACCACTTAATGCTTCATTACCAAATCCAGCATTAGAAGTAGCAATAATAATCGTATTTTTGAAATTAATGACATTGCCTTGTCCATCCGTTAAGCGCCCATCATCCATCACTTGTAACAGTAACGTTAATACTTGTGGATCAGCCTTTTCAATTTCATCTAATAATACAATGGAATATGGATTACGCCGAACCCGTTCAGTTAGAGTATTAGCATTATCTTCATAGCCTACGTATCCAGCCGAGGTACCAATTAATTTCGACACAGCTGTACGATCAGCATATTCACTCATATCTAGCCGAATAATCGCATTTTCATTTCCAAACATATCTAAGGCTAATTGCTTAGCTAATTCAGTCTTTCCTACGCCAGTTGGGCCCACAAACAGAAAACTTCCAATCGGCTGATCACCCTCTGAAAAGCCCGCACGGTTACGCCGAATTGCTTTTGCTACCATTTCAACCGCTTCATCTTGACCGATTACCTTACTTTTCAGACGCTTATCAAGATTTTTCAAGCGCTCAATATCATTAGCGCCCATATCAGAAACTGGTATACCAGTTAAACGTTCAACCGATTGTGCCACATCATCAATCGTGGCAGTGATTTTTTCTTTTTGATCCGTTTCTTTAATTTTTTGCTTGGTTTCCTCGATCGACTTCTTGATATCAGCGGCTTTTGTAAAGTCCTCCGCTTTAATGGCGGCCTCCTTAGCTGCCTCTAATTTTTTAAGGCGTTGATCCAATGTCTCAACATCAGTTTGCGAATTTTTAGCCGCTAAATGAGCCGCAGTCATGTCGATCAAATCGATAGCTTTATCTGGCAAAGTGCGTTGTGGTATATATTGGATTGAATAATCCACAGCCGCCTTCAAAACATCATCTGGTAATGCAACATGATGATGTTTTTCGTACAGCTCTTTAACACCTTGTAATATACGTAAAGTGTCAGCGGCCGTCGGTTCATTAATCACAACATCATTGAATCGCCGTGCCAAAGCCGCATTTTTCAAAATAGTATTGCGATATTCATCTTGAGTCGTAGCCCCGATTACACTCAGCTCGCCACGTGACAAAGCAGGTTTAATGATATCAGCCAATCCTTTGCCACCATCTTCACCACCAGTGGCACCCGTGCCGAGAATCTGATGAATTTCATCGAAGAATAGAATAATATTACCAGCTGCTTTAACTTCCTCTACCAGCTGTTTAATATTTTCTTCAAAAGAACCGCGATATTGAGTTCCCGCTTCCAAAGACGATAAATCAATCGAATAGATTTCTTTATCTTGAATCGTTTCTGGAACTTTACCAGCCACAATTGCTTGTGCCAGACCTTCGACGACTGCAGTTTTACCTACACCGGCATCACCAACTAAGATTGCATTATTTTTCGTTCTACGACTCAAAATTTCTGCAGTTTCTTGAATCTCTTTCTCACGTCCAATCACTGGATCTAGTAATCCATCACGAGCCTGTTCCGTCAAATTAGTCCCTAACTTTTCTAAAATCCCTCCTTTTTTAACAGCCTGTTTACCATCTTTAGATACTTCTATTGTTTTATTATTTTGGGGTAGCTTACCAGTTGCTCGGTATTGAGCAAACTCATCTGGTGTCAACGATTGTCCATTAACTAAATACCGTGCACGCCCCGAATTTTGATTATCCATGCGCCGAAATAATTGATTGAAAACATCATCCATATCATTGTTGAAAAAAGGATCATTTCCGTAGAAATTTGCCATATTACCACACCTCCATAAAAATTTATATGTGTAACTTAGTGACCATAATATCCTTTAAAACTACAACTGGATTGTATCACAATTTTTATGTATCGCTAAGTAAAGTGCTTATAGAATCAATTAGAAATAATTAGGATATTTTGTTTAAACAATAGTAAAGAAGTGTTAAGCGTATCAGACTAAGACTTTGCTTTTTCGTGGGCTTCGATTGCCAGAACGTCCTTTGAAACTTCGTTCAATTCATTACCTCATTTCTTTTATTATTTATGATACGGATTAAAGCGTACTCTTTGCTCAAAAAAAATTGTTAATAGGAACTTGATACAGATTAGACAGCTCTTTTAAAAGAGAAAATGGAATATCAGAACTATCTATTTCATATTTGGACAACGTTTGAAAATGCACATCAGCAGCTTTAGCGGCTTCTTTGCTAGTGAATCCAGCATTAACGCGCGCTGCCTTTAACGACATAGCAGATTATTTTGGCGTATTGAAGTCTACGATTGATCCGCAGTATGGCGAGATACCGAAAAATTTAATACCTGTTAAAAAATATAGAAAGATTCCTGTTTTGGAGAAATTGCTTGTGGAGATCCTATTTTAGCTGAAGAAAATATTGAAGAATATAGAGAAGAGATAGACGAAAACTTGCCCACTGGTGAAGTCTTTTATTTAAAAATCAGAGGTAATAGCATGGTTCCTACAATCCCTTCTGATAGTTACGTGTTGATTCGAAGACAACCAGTTGTGGAAGATGGAGAAATTGCACCAGTTATAGTAAACGGCGACTCTGAAGCGACTCTCAAAAGAGTTAAACATGTTAATGATGTTGTAATGCTAATGCCCGATAATAATGATTATCATCCTTATATCATTGATGAAAATAATCCAGCAAGAATTTTGGGTAAAGCGGTAAAAGTAAGTTTTGACCTATAAAAAATACCCCATTCGCAGTTGGAGCTGCGGCTAGGGTTCTCATTTCCGAGACTGTGTATATTATTATATCAGAGATGGGGATGAAAAATGAAAATATTGTACGAATATTATTACTTTCAATAGGCGCTTTTCTTGTATTTATAGGTTTATTTGGTGGAATCATAGCAAGTGGAGATTTTTTATCAGGTGGATTTTCTGTCGTGGTAGGAATTCTTTTCTTGAGTTTTTCTCATAAAATGAAAGAAATCATCAAAGAACAAACGATAGAAAAAAATGAAGATGCTACTATTCAAAACCCTGATAAATAAAACGTTATCGAAAACAAGTTTGAACTTAAGCGAGTGAATCGACTCCTACTAGCAAAGTCACCATTAGGAAATAAGACGGAACAAACCGCTCTATACGTGGCTCTTTTGCAAGTATAGCCATTAATTATGCCCCATATAACACAAGCAATAATCACTGTATCGCGTTGCTTCAGTTGATCAGTATTTCTTCGGTTTTTAATCTTATCTGGTACACAATTGTGGTATATGTTAGAAACAGTTCTCATAATTTCCTTGAATGTTATAAAAGTATCTGTATAATGTTCAGTATATTTTGATGAACGCATATGTAGTCCTCATTTCTTGGGAGTTTTGAGACTACTATATGCGTTTTTTTGTTGATTTACCAACATGTTTAGACATTTTCCTCTAGGAAAAAATTAACTAGCACCACGGGTTTTATAGTTATTGTTTGCGCTTTTATACGGAATTTAGTTCATCATTAATGTGGAATTCGATTAGGTGTCTATTAATTATCAAGATGATTCTCTACAAAATTCCATAGAAAAATCAAGATTCTACAATTCGAATTCTCTTTCACATGGAAATAAAGGCTAGTAAAAAAACAGGAGTTGTGACAAAAGACTTGTCATACCTCCTGTTTCCTTGCGACTTGAAGCTGAATGCTTTGCGCCACAACCTTTTCCTCGGTGTTCCCAAAGCAACTCCTCGAAATAATTCATAACTGTCCAAAAATATGAAAAGCTATTTTTGTCAATTGCTCATTATTTTGTCGGAGCTGAACGCTTTGCGCCACAACCTTTTCCTCGGTGTTCTCAAAGCAACTCCTCGAAATAATTCATAACTGTCCAAAAATATGAAAAGCTATTTTTGTCAGTTGCTCATTATTTTGTCGGAGCTGAACGCTTTGCGCCACAACCTTCCTCTATCTATGTCGCTGAAAAAATAAATGAAGCTGATGCGAATGCTTGATCTTTTTATATCTTTTAGGTTGCTTCTGATAAAATTGTTGATGATGATTTTCAGCTGGCCAAAAATTCTTTGCTTGGCGGATCTCTGTAACGATAGGACGGCTAAATCGGTTAGATTGAATCAGTTGTTCTCTTGATTTTTCAGCCAATTGCCTTTGCTTTTCATTAACAACAAATAGAATTGAACGATATTGTTTCCCCCGATCTTGAAATTGACCAAAGGCATCTGTAGGGTCTGAAATTTGCCAATAAATCTCCAACAGCTCTTCATAGGTTATTTGACGTGTATCAAATATGATCTCAACAGCTTCAACATGCCCAGTATATCCACCACTGACTTGATCGTAATTTGGTTTTTTGGTCTCTCCACCTGTATAACCAGATAACACTGAGATTACACCTGGTTTTGTTTCAAAAGGCTCAACCATACACCAGAAACAGCCACCGGCAAAAATCGCCCGTTCTTGGTATAAGGGTGAAGTTATCTTATGTTTGGCATAATCATAAGCCTTTGCACTCGCTGACTCCCCTGTGATTCTTAAATAAAAATCCATCGCATCTGGTGTCAAATTATCTCGTAGTGCTAGCGGACGCAAGTTGACCTCTAGTTTTTCTATCACCTGCTTTATCGACATTTTTGCTAGGTCTTCTTTTGCCTCTTCAAATTGTGTTCTTTCCCATTCTCTTGTATTTCGATTTAAAATAATATTATAAAGGTCTATTTCCATCTGCTCCACATCTAACATGAAGTCACCCTCTTTCAAGTTTTCTTCTTATTCATTCAAAAAATGACTACCTGAAATTTAGCACAACGCATAACAAGTTAAGACTAACTTGCTTTTCGCTCTCCTCATCTCTATTCTTAGTCGAACACATCCACACGAATGGTTACCCATAGAGAAATTCTTTTACTTAATCAGCTTCACACTGCTTTTTCTACTTTCGTAGTTGAAAAAAACTTAAACAAATCATCGGCAAATAGTTAAAGAAAAAACTTAATCGTTGAAAGAAGCCCAATTGCTTAAAGAAGGCAAACTGACTAATCGACGGAATCCGCGCTAATCCGTAAAGACCTGCAATTAGTAAACTAATAACTGTTAAAACAAGATAAAAATGGCTAAGCGTACCTTGACCACTTTGACGATAAAGCAGAACAAGTAACAATGGGAAAAGTAGAAAGCCTGCATAGCCTAGCCCAGAACCTATATTATGGATCCAAGTCGATAGATTCCAAGAGCTTTCATTCGTATTGATACTGAATAACCCAGTAAAAATACAATCACCTATCCCATATAAACCAACTGTTGCAACAGCAAGTATTGCAAGTGTTTTTGATGTTCCAACAAATAGGTGATACAACGCAGGCAACGAAAGAACAAAAAAAAAGTCCAGATACAACTGACCAGACCAAGAAAGCACGTCTGACTGGACTATCTACGTCACCAAACACACTAATTACGGTAGTCATTTGATTCAGTTTGGGATAAAAAAGGCCAAGGATATACGGTGTCGATAAATCACTAATCACACCTAATAATAAAAAATAAAAACCATATTTTTGCAAAAAAATCATTTTCTTCCCCTACTTTTTAGTGATTATTCGATACATCCAACAATCAAATTTTTTCTCATTTTAACACATATTTTTATTCTAGTTGCCTTTTGAACAATCAATAACATAAAGGTGAGTTTCTTCTACATTTTAAAAAATCGAATGGCACTGAAGAGTTCAGTTGTCAGCATCAATCTCCTA
This sequence comes from Enterococcus sp. C46, assembly GCF_040887565.1. NCBI lineage: Bacteria > Bacillati > Bacillota > Bacilli > Lactobacillales > Enterococcaceae > Enterococcus > Enterococcus sp. C46. Next base: position 304,692 of record NZ_JBFOGA010000002.1, on the reverse strand, counting down.
CTCAAAAAGGCAAAAAAACGTAAGTCAGATGTTGTTGACATCTCACTTACGCATCCATTGATTGAAAATTTCTTAGTAAAATCTACTAGCCTAAAAATTTGAAGACTTCTTCTCGATCATACAGTTTAAATACTTTCTCGCATAAAAATTGAGTAATTAGTGCCGCAAAAACAGGGATGACTAACCAACAAAGAACAACAAGAAAGCCATTTAGCCCTGCATCTAAAGAAGCCAACGGACCAACAAGTCCGACCACGCCGAAACCAGCAGAAGCAGGCGTACCTGAAATAGAAAATAGAGCGACAGGAATAGCTGTAATCACTGCACTAACTAAACAAGGAATAAGAATCACAGGTTTTCTAAATAGATTAGGCATCATCATCTTCATAGCGCCTAAAGCAATCGCAATTGTCACACCTGACTTATTAACCTTCCAAGAGTTCACTACTAAAACAAAAGTGGTTGCAGCTACGCCCATCGCAGCCGCACCAGCAGAAACACCATCTAGTTGGATTGCCATTCCGATTGCTACTGTTGAAATAGGAGAGATAATCAAAAAGGCAAAGGAACAACCAATCAAGATAGACATTAACAGCGGTTGTAAGGTAGTGAAGTTATTAATCAATGATCCAATTGCAGAAGTAATTGCTGTTACAAAAGGGAATAAATAAAAACCAAGTAAACCTGCACCTACACCTACAACAATCGGTGTTAACACAATCGACACTGACCCAAAACTATTTCCAATCAGTAAAATCAGCCCGACAGCAATCGATGCTGTCAGCATCGTATTAATAATATCGCCTGTACCAGCACCAACGTAAACACCCGTTTCACCCAAATCAGGTGTGAATTTGACTACACCAGAACCAACAAAAGAAGCTCCGGCTACAACCATCATTCTCATCGGATCAAATCCAAATTGTAAGGCAATCAAACCACCAATGATCAAAGGTGTTGCTAGTTGAAAAATAACTGCTAACTGTGCGATCGTTACCGCAAAGGGATACGCACTAAAATATTTTAAAATGGCACCTAATACTGCATTAGGAATCAATCCAATAATGATTCCTGTTGCTGTACCAGCGAGGACTTTATTCAGAAAAATTTTCGGTGATATTTTTTGTGAAGTTTCCATTCAATCTCTCCTTTATTTTACGTTCAAACTATCTTCTTTTGCATGGACAAGCTCAGTCAAGAAATCACAATAAGGCGTCGCAACACCATATTTCTTCCCTTTTCTAGAAATTGCGCCATTGATATAATCGATTTCTGTTAATCGATGGTTCTTAATCAAGTCTTGATACATTGAAGGATAATGTAACCCAATTGTTTCCGGGTCAAAACAAGACTCACAATGTGCAATGACTTCTGGGACATCTAGTTCAATCTTCTCTACTGCTGCTACTTTGGCAAACTCATTGACAATCGTCGCCACCATTTTATGAGCAGTCGATGTTTTTCCTAGCTCAGCCATATTAACGTCTAAGATTGTGCATAGTCCGTTCATTGTTCCGTTCACACATGCTTTGCGATAAATAGAATAGTGAATATTGTCAGAAAAATGAGCATTTAATCCTGATTCAGACAATTTGTCTGCTAATTTTTTTGCAGCTGCTTCTTTTCCATCACCTAAATTTTGTAATTCTACTGAACCACTTCCAAATAATTTGACCTGACCAGGACCTTCAAGACCTGCCGTCCACATGGTATTTCCAATATAGATATTTTCCATTGGTACAAATTTCTCAATAATATCTTCATGCCCGATACCATTTAATAGACATAAGACCTCTGTATCTTTTTTGATTAATGATTGGATATCCTGCAGCATTTTTTCCAGCTGCATCGCTTTGGTAAATAGAATAATCAGATCAACTTGATCTTCTTTTTCTACTTCGGATTGAAGAACGATTGGTAGTTTTGCTTCTACCTCTTTACCATTAAAATTTGCTTGTAATCCATGTTCTTTGATTTGTTGGACATGTTCTGCCCAGCCATCGATTAATAATACTTCGTTCCCACTTTGGTGAAGCATTAACCCAAAGCGACTTCCCATTGCGCCAGCGCCTGCAATTGCTATTTTCATTGATTCTTCCTCCTTTTTCTTTCTATTATATTCATTTGAGAATCATTTCACAACCTTGTTTTGTTATTCTTCTCTTATTTATCATGTTTATATGCACCATTCAAGTTATTTTATCAGCAAATCAATAAAAACTGGAATAGAATCCCAATTTCATCGTAAGAGAAACTAGACTAGCAATAAGAAAATAGAAACATTCATAGAAAAAACCTCACTCCTCTGATTATAAAAGAGGGGGCATTAACCTCGTGTATACTAAAACCTTCCATTCATTCGATGGATGATTTTCTTTTTGTGAAAAAATATTCATTGTAGTACGATGTTGCGCAACACAGACGGATGGTATTGCTTATTATTTATTAAAATCGAACAATACACTTATTTAAAAACTTCTTTCCCAGATTTTCTTCCATTTTTACAGTTATAACTAGTATTATCATGAAAAATAGCCTCTTATTGTCTATGGGAATAATAATTTAAAATTGGTACTTTTTTATTAATTAGTTCATCGCCCAATAATCTCTCCAGTTTCTTAGCATCTCCTGACTCAACCGGAATTATCCAAGCCCAGTCCAAATAATTTTTTAAAATCTCATCATATTTTGCAAATATTTCATTGCCATATTCCGTCCTTAAAATTATATTTTCAGTGCCAGACAAGTGATTTGTATTGAGTTGATAAAAAAGATCTCCATCTAAAAAAATATCATTAGAAGAAGATTTACCCACAGTAATGACCATTCCATCAGCTCTATGTGTTACATACAAATAATTGTATGACCTCATTTCACCTAATGAATCAATTATTTCTTGCCCTTTAGCTCTAATATATTGATCTCTATTACCTATCTCACTCTTATTTAACAAAAGTTTTTTCATGTCAAATTTAATCGGCTGTTTTATTTTTGTAAATTCGCTTCTACTACTAATCCAATCCGAGATTAATTTTTCAACATGTCCCAGAGTAAACTCTGATTTATTCGCTAAATACTTTTTTTGTTGTATTAAAGACATCTTTCCCCAAAGCTCAAAATTGAGCCTACATCGATTCTCTATCTCTTCAAAAAGCATCTTATCTTCATCATTCTTATATTCATCATTCATAAAACCAATCCAGCTCCTCGATTAAGATAATATTTTAATCTCATACAAAAACTAGCTCTCATCAAAACAACCATTGTTTTGATTTCTCATGAAATTTCTTTATACTTTTCTCCGATTATAAATTCCTAACCCCTTGAGAAAATTACGCATATATTTATCTCCGCAAGGCTTAAAATTTCGTTGGCCTTCTTTTCTCAAAAATGCCCCGATTTCGCCTTTTGATGGATAGATTTCTGCCTCAGCAAAAACTTCTAAAATATCATCAGTGGTCATAGACAAGGCGATTTTTAATTTTTTTAGCAACACATTGTTGATATATTTGATTTCCTTGCTTTTTTGCGGCGTGTCTACTATCGGCTTATCTTTTTGCGGACCACGCGCCAAGAGAATCAGGCCATTTAGGAATGCGTCAAAAACTTGGTTGTTGATGGTTTTTTCATACACATTATTTTCTGCATTATCTTTGTTCTTATCCTGTACTTTGGTCAGTACCGCCTGAGCTTCTTCTTTAGTCAGTGGTACACCGCCTAGCTCAAAAGCTTTAATCAAATCCGTATCTTTCAAATCAATCGCATAACGCAATCGCAATAACCTATCATTGTTATTCATTTGTTCCTCCGAAGTATTTAGTCTTTACTTTCTTACGTACTTTTTGTCTTGCTAAGATTTTTAGGATCAATGATAAAAACCGCATCACTTATGATACGGAGCCCCCGCGTTGATCCGGAAGGCACGGTAGATTTGCTCGACGAGGATCAGGCGCATCAATTGATGTGGATACGTCATTTTGCCAAAAGAGATCTGAGCATTGCTTCTTTTCATGACGGCTTCGCTGAGTCCTAAAGAACCGCCGATAACAAAAACAAGGTGGCTTTTTCCTTGGATACCTAATTGGTCGATTTGTTTAGCAAAAGATTCGCTTGTGGGATTTTTCCCTTCAATTGCTAAGGCATAGACGTATTCTTGTTCTTTGATTTTCGCTAAGATCCGTTCTCCTTCTTTTTCTTTTACTTGTCTCATTTGCGCTTCGCTTAAATTCTCCGGGGCTTTTTCGTCAGGAACTTCGATCAATTCGATTTTCGCATAGGCATTCAGCCGTTTGACATACTCATTGATACCTTGAATCAAGTATTTTTCTTTTAATTTTCCTACTGAAATAATTTTGATATTCATGTTTTCTCTCCTTTGATCTTCACGCTCACTTTGTTTATTATAATCAATTTTTTCGTCTATATGTTTATTTTGACTATTTTTGTTAAAAAGATTTCCCCAACAGTTATGCACAACATCCACAGGTTTATCCACAGAAAACAGCGTTGTTTTACCTTATTTCATCACATTCATTAGGCAAACATACGTTTTATAAGAATTTATCCACTTTATACACAGGCTGTGGATATGTTTTATCCCTTATTTTTCCAATCCTATCCGCGTAGTTTTACACAATATCTGTGGAAAAAGAAAATCAAATATTTTCATCTGAAAACAATGATTTTTCCTAAAGTTTTTCATAAAAAGTTCAAAGTCTCAAAGTAGACTAAAGTCAACAAATAAGACTATACTAACAGTAGATAAATGAATGTAATTGGAGGAGGAACACATGGATAGAAAAAATGTGACACCAAAGATGAAAAAAAATAAAAATAATAGCCTCTGGCGTAAGTTGGGTCTGGGGCTTGTTGGAGGGATCGTTGGAGGACTACTGACAGCTGGCATTTTTTATGCAGCGATGGGCACTGGCAACAATAGTTCTACTGCTACAAGCGGCAATCAAAATTCTGCCGGTGAAACAGTTGTGGAAAATGTCAAAGTCAATGTAGATTCTGATATCACCAAAGCGGTAGATAAAGTTCAAGACGCTGTCGTTTCTGTTATCAACTTACAAAGTCAAAACCAATCAAGCGGTTTTGGCGGATTATTCGGGCAGCAAGAAGAAAGTAGCAGCTCAGATGATAGTAATTTGGAAGCTTATAGTGAAGGAAGCGGCGTAATCTACAAAAAAGACGGGAATACTGCTTATGTAGTCACAAACAATCACGTAGTAGATGGACAGCAAGGTTTGGAAGTCATGATGAAAGACGGTACGAAGGTAAAAGCTGAATTAGTTGGAACAGATGCCTATTCAGATTTAGCGGTGTTGAAGATCAATTCAGACAAAGTCGAAACGGTTGCCTCTTTTGGGGACTCAAGTGCTTTGAAGGTTGGTGAACCTGCGATTGCGATTGGTTCCCCATTAGGATCTGAATATGCGAATTCTGTCACTTCAGGAATCATTTCTTCCTTGAACCGACAAGTAACAAGTACGAATGAATCGAACGAAACAGTCAATATCAATGCGATCCAAACAGATGCAGCGATCAACCCGGGAAATTCTGGTGGTCCTTTAGTGAATATCGAAGGACAAGTTATCGGTATCAACTCAAGTAAGATCGCAAGTACTTCTGAATCGACTTCTAATGTAAGCGTAGAAGGAATGGGATTTGCCATCCCAAGTAACGATGTAGTGAATATCATCAACCAACTGGAAAAAGACGGAAAAGTGACACGTCCAGCTCTAGGTATCACAATGGTCGACTTATCTGCCGTTTCTACTCAGCAACAAGAACAAATCTTGAAGATTCCTTCATCTGTAACTAACGGTGTCATCGTGACAAATGTCCAAACAGCTACACCGGCAGAAAAAGCTGGGTTGAAACAATACGACGTCATTACTAAGATCGATGACAAAGAAGTTTCTTCTGGTGTAGAACTTCAATCTGCTTTGTATAAGAAAAAAGTGGGAGATTCTGTCAAAATCACTTACTATGAAGGCTCGAAAGAAAAAACAACTACTGTTGAATTGACGATCGATCAATCGGCATTAAAACAAAATCAAAATAGTGAAAATTAATAAAAAAGAGGTTGTGACAAAGACTTGTCACAACCTCTTTATTTTGGAAATACTTCTCCGACTACGGCATCCTCAGGCAATACTAAGATTCCTTTTTTTTCTGGAGCATTTGGCAAATGCAATTCACGAGCAGAACAAATCATTCCATAGCTGGCTACCCCTCGCAAAGTTCCTGGCCAGATCATCATTCCATCTGGCATCATGGCTCCTGGTTTTGCAACGACAACTTTTTGTCCAGCTTCGATATTTGGTGCACCGCAAACAATTTGCAATACTGTCCCATTGTCCACTTCTGTCTCAGTAATCGATAAATGGTCAGAGTCAGGATGCGGGACGCATGTTTTTACATACCCGACAACGATCTTCGGTTCATGATCAGCTTCAAGCTGTTCTTCGAATCCTGCTTCTTTAATCAATCGATTCAATTTCGCTAATTCTTCATCTGTTAAGCTTACTTGGCCGTTCCCTTCAATTGTTAGATGATCGGAGATATGGAAAAAGTTCCAAGCAACAACTTGACCTTGTTCATCTTTGATCCGAGCAACATTCCATTTACGTTCGACAGTGTTTTCTGTTCCTTTATCGTCGGCTATGATAACCATCAAAGTGTCTCCGACGTGTGCTTTGTTATAAGCAAAAATCATGTTCTTTCCTCCATTATCCTTTGCTGAGATTTATCTTAACAAAAAATTGCATTCACTGCATGAGATTTTTTTCATGCTTTATTTCCGAAGAAGCTTCTTCTAGAACACCATTTATTCGTAACAAGGGACTGTGACAAGACTTTTGTCACAGTCCCTTTACTGTTTGATTAAAAAGGTTATACAAGTTCCACTTGCTTAATTACTTGGCTGTTCTTCTTCGTCAGAAACGATCAAGACATCACAAGGTGAATGACGTATGACGTAGCTGGCTACACTTCCTGTCATAAAGCGTTCGACTGCATTTAGTCCAGACTGCCCAACCATGATTAGATCGATTGCATATTTTTTTGGCAATTTGACTGCCATGGATTCACGAACAGAGCCGTATGCAATAATTCCTTCTATATTTGTGTAATCAACAGATTTTCCATATTCTTTACATTCTTCGATCATTTGCTTGGCTGTTTCAGTTTGCTGATCGACTAGATTTTGATCAATAGGAGCATAGCCCATAAAATTATAAAATTGCTGATCGATTACGTTTGCTACATATACTTTCCCATTATTACGGCGAGCCACTTCTACCGCTTTTTTGAAAGCAGCAAGTGCTTGTTCACTACCGTCAATACCTACTAAAATGTTCTTATATTCTTGATTCATCTTGACCCCTCCTAACAGATGTCAGCCTTTTATTACACTTTCTAGGAACGATTCGATTTCCTGTTTTGTTTTACGATCTTTATTCACTAGACGACCTAATTCTTTTCCGTCTTGGATCACGACAAAACTTGGGATACCAAAAATGTTCCATTCAGCGGCTACATCTATGTACTTGTCACGGTCTACTTCAATAAATTGCCAATCAGAAAAGTCATTTTCGATTTCAGGCATTTGCGGTTTGATAAAACGGCAGTCTCCGCACCAGCCGGCAGTAAAGAAAAATACACTTTTTCCAGTTTCTACGTAGCCTGCTAATTCTTCTAAACTATTTGGGATAATCATTCTTTTTCCTCTACTTTCTGTTTATGTATTTTTCAATTAAATTATACACCTTTCTTTCGAACTAACAAACATTGATCCTCTTTTTATAAAAAAAATCTGACAAAAGGTTGCTTTTGCCAGATTTTATAGTTTCACTATCGCGTTATTTCCCGTATACGATTGTGTTCACTGTTGATTTATCTAAACCTTTCAATGTTTGAATCAACATTTCTCGTGCAGCTTCAAAATCGCGAATACTGAACATCGTTTGATGCGTATGGATATAACGTCCCACTACGCCAATCACTGTACTTGGGATTCCTTCATTTTGTGTATGAGCAGCACCTGCATCTGTACCGCCTTTTGAAACAAAGTATTGATAAGGGATGTTGTTTGTTTCAGCGATATCTAGCAAGTACTCACGCAAACGAGGAAGCATGATCAAACCTGGATCTTGGATACGCATCAATGTACCTTCTCCTAAATGTCCGAATGTGCCATTTTTCGTCACTGTGTCATCTGCTGCAGAGCAGTCTACTGCAAAGAACAGATCTGGCTTGAATTTATTGACAGAAGCTTTAGAACCACGCAAGCCTACTTCTTCTTGGACATTCGCGCCTGCAATCAATGTATGACCTAATGTTTCATTTTGTAACGCTTCTAAAGCTTCTAATACCATTGTACAGCCATAGCGGTTGTCCCACGATTTGCTGATGATATTCTTCCCGTTGGCTGTTTTGATCGTTTCAGCGTAAGGAACGATTGTGTCTCCTGGAAGAACACCGTAACTCATTGCCTCTTCTCTTGATTCAAACCCAGCATCGAACAAAATATCTGTTACTTCTACTGATTTTTGTCCGCTTGTTCCTCGTAATAAATGTGGGGGAACGGAAGAAGAAATACATGGATAATTCTTACCAGTAGAGGTTTTAAGTGTAAAACGTTGAGCAGAAACAACGTAAGGGTTCCATCCGCCTAGAGGTACGACTTTAAAAAGCCCGTTTTCTTGGATTTGTGTCAGCATGAATCCGACTTCATCCATATGTGCTGCGACCATTACACGAGGTGCATCCGCTTCTTCATGGTGGCGCAGCCCAAAAATGCCGCCCAAACCATCTAACTGTAACTCATCTACCAGCGGTTCCATATGACTTTCCATATAAGCGCGAACGTCTTGTTCAAAACCGCTTGTTCCTTGTAATTCTGTTAACTCTTTGATTCGTTGAAATGTTTTTTCTTCCATATGCTATTCGTCTAAATTTCAGACTAAACTCCTCTCAGACTTATATTGATCTGCGGATAAAATATGATTTTTTCTGCAGACCGATCGTATTTATTATAGCTTATTTTTCCTGGTAGCGGTTATTTATTTCAAAGAAATTATGAGAGTGTGGTAAAATAAGCACAAGGAGTAGCAAGTGAGAAGAAGGAGGTATATCCACATGTATGAAGAAAGCGAATTAAGCTATTTTAAAGGCGGGTTAGCCGTTGGGATCGGTCTAGGATTATTGAGTGGGGTAGCTTCAACGATTTGGTATCATCGCAAAAAAGTGTTATCAGCAGACCAAGTGCTTGAAAATATCAAAACATCTTTTTTAAAAGAAGGCGCAATCGAAGGTGCTTGGATCTCTTTTGAAAAAGAACCTATTCGGAAATTCGCCGTTCGGTCGAGTGCTTATCGGGGTGGGCTTTCCCGGATAGAAGATGGCGAAACTGTTTATTATGAATTTTTAGCAGATGCTCATACAGGAACCGTATTAGACATTTCAAGAAAAAAGGGCGCAATAGATTAATACGTCAAAAAAATGAAATAACGAATACGCACCCACTATCTAAAAGAGAGGTATCATGTCCTTCTTTTGTAGTGGGTGGTTTTTTAGATAGAGCTTTCCAAACATATATTCCAGTATTTTCTTTTTAAATAAATGATATTTAGCGGGAAAAACTAGCATTTCCTTTGATTATGAGGTATTTTTAATTTAGCTTTTGTTTTCTATAGTTAAGGAGAGTGAAAAATGGAACAACAAGAAAAAATTGCTGTTCTGATTCCTTGTTACAATGAGGAAGCAACAATTTCAACAGTCATTGCAGACTTTAAACGAGAATTACCAGAAGCAGATATTTATGTCTATGATAATAATTCGACCGATCGAACATACGAATTGGCCGTTCAAGGTGGAGCAATCGTAAAAAAAGAACCTCGTCAAGGAAAAGGAAATGTGATCCGCCAAATGTTCTTTGATATCGATGCCGACTATTATTTAATGGTAGATGGCGATGATACTTATCCTGCAGAAGCTGTACATGGTTTGCTCGAGAAATTACGTTCTGGTGAAGCAGATATGGTCATTGGTGATCGCCTATCAAATGGAACCTACTTTGATGAGAATAAGAGACCTTTCCACGATTTTGGAAATAACCTTGTTAGAAATACAATTACTAGAATGTATAAAACAAAAATTCTTGATGTCATGACCGGCTATCGAGGATTCAATCGTATCTTTGTCAAAAGTTTTCCTATTATGAGTTCTGGTTTTCAAATCGAAACGGAATTGACGATCCATGCTTTAGATAAAAAATTCAAGTTCGTTGAGATCCCAATCGATTATCGTGATCGTCCTGAAGGCAGCGAATCAAAATTGAATACATTCTCTGACGGATTCAAAGTGATCATGATGATTATTAAAATGTTTAAAGATTATAAGCCTTTGCTTTTCTTTGGGATTTGGACCATCTTCTTCTTTTTATTTGGATTGGTCACGGGGATTCCTGTGATTCGCGAATATATGCTGACAAGCTTTATTACACGCATCCCTTCTGCGATTTTAAGTACTGGATTGATGACTTTAGCACTTCTTTCATTAGTAACAGGGTTGATTTTGGATACAGTCGTCACGAACGCTAAGAAAGAATATGAATTGAATCTATATCATGTTTATCATGAATACCACAGTAGAAAGTAAAAAAAGGATCAAGACTGCAAAAATAATTTGCAATTCTTGATCCTCTTTTTAATTAATTATTTTGCCAAACGATAGATGGCATCTGCATAGATTGCTGTTGCTCTGAACAAGTCATCAAGACTCATAAATTCGTTTGCTTGGTGCATTGTATCAGTATATCCTGGGAACATCGCTCCATAAGCAACGCCACGTTTCAACAAACGTCCGTAAGTTCCGCCACCGATGATTTGTTCGTAGCCTTTTTCTCCAGTGTGGTCTTCATAGACTTGCAATAATGTAGCCACCAATGGATCATCCATTGGTACGTAATGTGGTTCCATTACGCGAGCACCTCGAGTAACTGTTGCGCCTTCTTGCCCCACTGTTTGTTCGATGTCACTTTGCAATCCGTCTACTGTTACACCTTTTGGAAAACGGAAATTCATATTGATGAAGTTCGCTTCCTCTGTACCATTTTCTTCAAAAGCAAATAGTCCAGCATTCATTGTCAATTTGCCCATTTTTTCATCTTCATAAGCGACTCCTAGTTTTTCTCCATAAAAATCTTCATGGACATAAGCAGCTGCTACATGGATAAATTGTTTAGCAGATCCTAGGAATTCATAGTTATCTAAGAACAATGCCAAGAAAGAACCTGCATTGATACCAGATTGTGGGCTTGCACCATGTGCGCCTTTACCAACTAATTCGATTTTTACATACGTATTGTCCGCTTCAATCGTTCCGCTTACTGGATTTGCTTCGATGAATTGGTAAAATGCTTCTTCCATCGCGATAGCTGCATCTGCACTTGGTACTTGAAGTGCTGCAGTTGCTGTTCCTGGCACCATATTTTCGCGAAGTCCGGAAACAAAAGATTTCAAGACATAATCTCCTGCATTGTCGCCTTTGAAGCGTAAAGCTAAAGAAACATTTCCTTTTTCACCATTGATGATTGGGAATTCAGCATCTGGTGAGAAACCAAAATCTGGTTCTTCTTCATGTTCGAAATAATAAGCCATATCGCCCCAGCCGCTTTCTTCATCGCTGCCGACTACGAAGCGAACTTTTTTTGATAGTTTCAAGTCAAGTTCTTTAATGATCTTCATCGCATAGTAAGCTGCCATACTTGGACCTTTGTCATCGCTTGATCCGCGTGCAAAGATCTTTCCATCCTTGATTACTGGTTCATAAGGATCTGTGTCCCAGCCATCTCCTGCAGGAACGACATCCATGTGTCCAAATATCCCTAGCGTTTCGTCTCCTTCGCCAAGATCAATATGCCCTGCATAGTTATCGACATTTTTTACTTTAAATCCATCACGTTCGCCATAAGCTAACATATGTTTCAATGCGTCGCGAGGTCCAGGTCCAAATGGTGCATCTGGTGTTACTTTTGAGTCATCGCGCTCGCTGTTGACACGTAAAAGATTTTTCAAGTCTTCAAGCAAGTCTTCTTTACGTGCTTCTACTTCTTTTTGCCAATCAATTGTCATAAAGTTAATCCTCCACTTATTTAAGTCTTCGTGTTCATGATACCACAAATTACAGAAAAAAATAGTTCAAAAAATCTGACAATTCCTTTTCTTATCTGTTTTTCTCTAAAAAAAATATACGCTATAATGAGTAAAAGGAGGTTTTTCGATGCTGATAAACGAACAACTAGTGAAAAGAGTCATCACACCTCGTCCAAAAATTTCACATAAAGGAACATTTGGACGTATCGTTTTGATTGGCGGCAATGAACAATATGGCGGAGCAATCATTATGAGTGCTTTAGCTGCCGTACACAGTGGAGCGGGTCTCACGACTGTAGTAACTGATGAAAAAAATCGGAGTGCTCTTCACAGTCATCTGCCAGAAGCAATGATTGTAGATTGGACGGATACTGACCAGTTTCTTTCCGTAATAAAGCAAGCAGATGTACTCTTGATTGGTCCCGGATTGGGTACTTCTTCTAAGAGTTTGGAACGTTTCAAACAAGTACTAGAAAACCAATCAAAAGAACAATGGCTGGTGATTGATGGCTCTGCTTTAAGTTTACTTGCTGCTAATCATCTTTTGCTACCCTATCCCGAACAAACTGTACTTACACCTCATCAAATGGAGTGGCAACGGTTGAGTTCTCTACCGATACAAGAACAACGGGATAAAGAAAACAAAAAGAAGCAACAGGAAATCGGTGCTGTGCTCGTTTTGAAAAGTCATGAGACAAAAATTTATGGTCACCAACACTTCTACACCAATCCTTTAGGTTCAGCTGCTATGGCAACAGGCGGAATGGGTGACACTTTAGCAGGGATGATCACAGGGTTCTTGGCCCAATTCCCTCAAAATGACCAAACGATTGCGGCAGCTGTTTATCTTCATAGTTTCATCGGAGACCAGCTAGCAAGAGAACAATATGTCGTTTTGCCGACACAGATCAGCGAAGCACTTCCGAAGTGGATGAATTATTTTTGTAAAAAATCAATGGAAAACGAGGCATGAATCATGGAGAAATTTACAGGTTATGTACGAGAACCTTTTTATTATGAAACAGATCAAATGGGGATTATTCATCATAGCAATTATATCCGCTGGTTCGAAGAGGCTCGGGTAGCCTTATTGGTACATCTAGGGTTTCCCTATAAAAAAATCGAAGAATCTGGAATCATTATCCCCGTTCTGGAAGTAAATTGCAGCTATAAAGAAATGATCCATTACGGAGAAAAAGTGAGCATCCATCCAACTATCCAAAAATATACGGGGACACGTTTGGATTTTAGCTACGAAATTGTGGGAACTGAAGACAAAAAATTAAAAACTATTGGTAGCAGTAAACACTGTTTCTTACTTTCTGATTCGCAACGATTAGTGAAGCTGAGCAAAGTCAATTCGGAGCTAGATCAGTTATTCCAAGCGTACGCTTCTCTGGATAATGCTATTTCTTAATAAAAAACCGTCTAAGCATTTTTCTTGTATTGTGTCGAGTAGTTCGTATAATGAAAAGAAAAAAGCAGGTGATCCCCATGTATGTCGTTAAAGTAATGCACGGTTACATCGATAAAACTGGCTGCCGCACTCGGGAAAAAAACTTAGACAATCTGCTCATTTTCAAAGACAAAAAAGAATCCGAAGCTTTTGCTAAAAGAATTGGCGGTCGTGTCAAACCGATCCAAGAGGTACGACCAGATTGATTCAGTATTTTCTTTTCGAGGCTCTAATAGGCATGCCTATCAGGGCTTTTTTTCAAGAATACGTCTTTGCACCCACACGTTTTGTAAGCGATTTATGTTATAATAGATTATACTTACACAGAAAGGAAGTTTTAATGGGTATCAATAATTTACAGCAGCAAGCTTATGAATCTATCCGTAAACAGATCATTTATTCCGAGTTAGCACCTGGAAGTAAAATCTCCGATAAAGTGTTAGAAGAACAACTAGCTATCGGGCGCACACCGATTCGGGAAGCACTGATCCAGCTTCGTAATCAGGAGCTTGTAAAAACCATTCCACAGTCCGGCACCTATGTTTCAAAAATCGATATCCGATCTGCTTCATTAGCCCGTTATACGCGGGAAAAGCTGGAAAAACCGATCCTGCAAGAATGTAGTGCGAAAATGACAGCGCAAGATCAAGCTAAACTAGAAAAAATATTAGAACAAACCGATCAGGCAGTGATCGCTCAAAATAAAAAAGCTTTTTTTGATTTGGATACTGATTTCCACCGAACTTGTTATGAAATTGCAGGAAAACGAGAGATTTGGGACTGGCTGGAAAGTTATAGTACGCACTTGAACCGTTTCAGATGGTTGCGTTTGACGATTTCAGAATTAGATTGGGGTCGAGTATTGGATGAACATCAGACAATGCTTCAAACAATGATTGATCATAACTTTGATGAAGTCGGGTTTCTTTGTACGATGCATTTACATATGATTATCGAAGAGCAAGAATACGTGATTCATAATTACCCCGATTATTTTGAAGATATTCAGGAAAGACCCATCAAATAAAGGGACTGTGACAAAAATCGTGTCACAGTCCCTTTCAGTTTTCTCCTGCCAACTCCTCAGTCACAAGGAGCAATTTCCAAAAACAGATTCTCATGTTTATTGAATATTGTGACTTGTGACTCATAGTCAAACGGCAGGCTCACGACCTCTTTCTTAAACAGTGTTCAATCAGCTGACCCTCGGTATTAGCTCAAACGCTGATTTCACAACCTCTTCCTTAAACGGTGTTCAAAAGCTTGCATCTGCGGTAATAAGTCCAACCAAACGAAAAATATGAGGAGCTATTTTTGTTTGGCTGTTCTTATTACTTGATGCAGGACAGCTTTTTCACAACCTCTGATTCACGGTGTTCCAGAAGTAGCTTCTTTGAAATAAGCCGAAATGTCACAAAAATTTAAGAAGCAATTTTCGTAAATTCCTTCTTATTTCTTGAAGCTGACCACTTCTGTCACAACCTCTTTATTTGTGAGCGAAATCATACTCCGCACATCTTTTTTCTATTTCTTTTATTTCTTCTAAAATCCCTTGGCTACGGGTTTCATTATATGGCCAAAGCAAGACTGCCTCTAATACATAAGGCGAAAAACGGCTTTGATTCATCTCTTTTGAAAAACTCATCGCTGCTATCTCGCTCAATGCACGAATGGTTGATTGGTGTGTATAAAAAGGCAGCCGCCATAGCACAATTTTTTCGTTTTGCGTATAAATTCCCTTAACAGAAGCTTCAATGTGGTGAAATAGTTCATGTCCAATAATCAAAGCTTGCGCTGTTTCTTTAGAGATCGAAGTAAGTCCTGAACATTTTAATTTTTCTAACGGCTCCGTCATCAATCGGATCCCTTCATCTTCTGCATAAGTTGCAAAAGTGATTCGTTCGTTTATTTGCTCTGATTCACAAGGAACGATTGGAATAGCCATTTGTTCACAAATTTCTCCTACATCGGCAAAAGGGTACTTTTTTTGGATGCTACATGCCGTTTCGATACCACAATCGATTGATTGTTGTATGAGGATTTTCTGCTTGGACAAAGGAATCTTTTTCCAAAACAAATCTCGCTGAAACTGATAGAATCCCCAAATTTCTTCGGGGATCTGTTGTAATTTGTTTAGTAACTCTTCTAACTTATGTTTGTTTGATATTTCCGGCAACGACGATCACTTCTTCCTCTGGTTCCATAGTAGATACTTCCAGATCCATCAAAAGCTGGAGTTGTTCCAGATCCGTCGCTGTAAAATCAGAGACTCTTGCTCCTAAACAGAGATAAAATTCTGGTCGGGCGATCAACTCCGTTTGATAAACTGCCATATCTTCCCAAAGTTGTTCGACTGCTGCCATATAATTGGCTGCAGTTGTTTTCAGACAAGAAGCATGTCCACGTTGGACCTTGATAAATCCTTTTTGGTCGATGATCCGAAGACTTCCAGCATTTTTTGAACGATGCTGTTCGCCGCATACATAAAAGAAAGGTGTATTTTCCAATAAGCAAACTTCATTTTTATTTAATCGCATATCCTCTGCAGCAAGCTCTAGTGCTTCTTCTGTTGTGATCTCCTTGGTTAGATCGGTTGCTTTCACTTCCGTAGAACCAGTAGCGATAGCCGTTACTTTTGAAGTCTGTGGATCGATTTCTACGTGGACTTCGATCGATTCTGGTGTAGCGCCTGATTCAATCGCTTTATTCATCGCTTCATTTTTCAACGATCGTATATCTTCTTTACTTGGCGAAGGGATGATACGTTCTACAACATCTCGGACCATTGCAAGTGCTACACCAATAGAAGAAATCACTTCGGCGTTTTCAGGAATCGAATATTTCACACCCATTTTATTGCTGAAGTAAGTAATCAAAGAGGCAGCGCCGCCCCCTACACCTACAAGAGAAATCTGATCTTTCTCCAAATGATACTTGTCTGCCAATTCTAAAATCACTGGTTCAATCTTAGCATAGGATTTTTCCATGATCTGCTCTGCGATGTCTTCAACCGTCGTATGACAATAGTCTGCTAATGCCTGTATGGCTTTTCGTGCAGATGGGACATTTCCATAAGAAAAATGTTCTTCTTGCACTAATCCAAGGACATTGGCTGCACATGTATTTGTAATAGTCACTTCTTCTCCGTCTTCCATCACTACCTTGACGTAATCAGCAGGGTCTCCTTCTTTAGGAGAGAAAAATTCAACCTTAGGACCTTTGATTTTTTCTGTCTCCGTAAATACTGCATAATCTAAACCGGCAATATGTGCAGAACGTGGACCGACATCGATGATTCCTGACTGATTGGCCCGTACCATCGAACCGCCTGCCACACCTAGAACCCGAACATCTAATGAAGAGATATATGTTGGGTGGCCACCTACAATTGAATAATCGATTGCTGGACGTCCATTTTTAATGACCCCGATATTGGTTGTTGTTCCGCCTACTTCAAAATAAACCCCATTAGACGCTCTCAAGTACATCAAAGAGCCCATGACTGATGCTGCTGGACCGGAAAGCATGGTTAAAACAGGTCGTTTTTTCATTTCATTGATTTCCATTACCCCGCCGTCTCCGCGCATGATCATCAAAGAGACATTGACTCCTGCTTCTCGTACGGAGTCTTCTGTCGATGTTGCCGTATCTAGCATTTTGGGTAAAATAGACGCATTGATCGCTGCTGTCCGAGTTCTTCTTGTCAATCCATATAATTTTGTGATATCAGAAGCCATCGTTGTAGGAATCGATTTTACCGATGCTGCTTCATAAACGACCCGTTCTGGCTCCCCATTATCTACTCCAAATGCCATAGAAGAAACCAAAACTTCCGCTCTTTCTCTTTCTAGAGAAGAAATCGTTTCTGAAACACGGTCTACATTTAAGTGTTTGACAGGTAAGAATGCATTGACGATCTCTATTTTTTTCTTATTCCCTAAATCGATATCGTTCAATCTAGTTTGTCGTTTTGCTAAAAAGCCTTCTAATCCCCCTTTTGCCATACCGATTACACCGACTTTTGCTACGTCCCCTTCAATCAGCGCATTCGTCGCTTGCGTAGTAGAATGTGCAACAAAAACAACGTCTTCTGGACTAATATTATTTTCCCGCAAACAATTTTGAAAAGATTGAACGACTCCTGCAGCTACCCCACGAACATCATCGTGGGTCGTTTTCACTGAAGACTTTCCGATGATTTCATGTGTCGCATTATCAATTGCCACTGCTTTCGTATGCGTACCACCGACATCAATTCCCATTCGCACAAAACGTTTCATTTTCTTTTCCTCCATTCATCTAATCATTTCTATCGACGTTTTGTTTACTAGGCGTTCCCGTACAAGAAGAATGTAATCAAACATAAGATCGCACCGACGATCCAACCAGTTGGGATGGATTTCTTCATGTACTCTCGAGACGTTACTTTTGTATACCCTAATCCCCAAGCGACCCAAGATTGTGTAATATCTAAATGCTGAGGGGCAATCGTTGTGATTGCAAACAATGGGAACAAAAAGGCTGGCGACATTGTTGGGTTTACAGCTAATACAACAGCTAAAATAGCTGATCCTGAACCGACTAGATTCATTGGACCGCGGAAAAATCCTAGTGGTGTCAATATAGCAAATACGATTGACAAGACTAATGGTGATTGCGGTATCAAGTCTCCGAAAATAGCTGAAAAATAAGGAGAAGCGTACGCAGCTGAGTTATTGAACATCGCTAAGGTCATCAAGAAACCGACCATTGGTGCGACGTCGACTGCACCATCTGTAAATAATTTCGCAAATTGACGACAGATTTCTTTATAACCTCCGCGCAATTTTCCAGTAAACAACAATGCCCAAATACCTGCTAGAATAAAACCTAAGATGATTGGAAGATCTAACAAAACGACCCCTAAAACTGGTAATAATACGGCTAACCATGAGATCATTGGTGCGTCGCCACCTTCAGCCGGTACGTTTGCTGCCATTGCATAGCGTTTCTTTTTATTCATTGATATATTAGCCACCGTTAGTACAACAACTAAACTTACAACCATCCCAATCATACCGATTTGGAAATAGTCGTTATAAGTGTAACTTTCAGCTGCTGGGTTGAAACCAGCATAAATCGTTTGATACTGTTTGAAGTTGACGATATTAGCAAAGATTCCAGCCATGATCGAGCCCATAAATGAGAACAACGCAACTGGTACTGAGATTCCTAAAGACATCAAGATCGGCAAAACGATGACTGCGATAGAAATCACTGGTCCAATTCCTGTCATCGACATGAATATAACAGCGGTTACAACACACAGCAAACTCATCGTGATTCTTGGTTTGTCCCCTCCAAGTTCGACTACTTTACGAATCAATGTGGCTGCGATTCCGCTATCTACTAGAACACGACCGAAAAAGGCACCAAAGAAGACATTTACCAAGATCGATTTCGCGTACTCAGCAGGTCCAGTCGTATAGATATGCGTCAATACATCGATTACTCCTTGCCCTTCCATCGCCGGGTTCGGCGAAAACGTGTTTCCCACTAGTGCTAATCCCATCCATACAGTCGCCATGATGGCAAAACCGACCATCAAGTTGTAGCCCTTTACACAGTACCAGACCATGAAAAAGAATGAGATAACTAACAAAATACCAATAATAATATCACTCATGTTATTCCTCCGTCCATTTTATTTTTCTGATAAACAAACTAATATATCAGTTAAGTTCATTCTAGCTTATGTAGTTAGCGCTTTCATTAGAGGATGACCATAAATGTTCGGATTTCAATTAAAAAACCTTAATTATGCTATTTTAGACTTATACGTTGTTATCCCGTTTTCTATGGTGAAGAATTGGAAACAAAAAAAGAGGAAAGAACATAACTTTTCGTTATCTTCTTTCCTCTTTATAATTGTTTAGCTTATTTAGCCAAAGCGTCTTTTGCTTGGTCAGCCAATGCAGTAAATGCTGCTGCATCGTTTACAGCCAAGTCAGCTAACATTTTACGGTTGATGTCGATTTCAGCAACTTTCAAACCGTGCATTAATTTTGAGTAGCTCAAGCCATTCATACGAGCTGCTGCGTTGATACGAGCAATCCACAATTTACGGAAGTCGCGTTTCTTTTGACGACGATCACGATATGCGTAGTTGTATGAATTCATTACTTGTTCTTTTGCTGTTTTAAATAAAGTGTGTTTTGAACCGTAGTAACCTTTTGCTAATTTTAGCACTCTTTTACGACGTTTACGAGTTACTGTTCCACCTTTAACACGTGCCATGTATAATTCCTCCTAATAAAAATAAATCTTCAGATTCTGTTATTTGTACTTCTTATTTCATTTTTGCTAGTTGTTGGCGAATACGCTTGAAGTCGCCACTAGAAACCATGCTTGCTTTACGCAATTGACGGCGTTGTTTTTTTGTTTTGCCGTGGAAACGGTGACTTGTAAACGCGCGGAAGCGTTTCAATCCGCCTTTACCAGTACGTTTGAAACGTTTTGCTGATCCGCGGTGTGTTTTTTGTTTTGGCATGACTATATTTCCTCCTCAAAATCTTTCGTTATCCGACTATCGGCTGTCCAACAGCCAGTTAGTCATTCAAATTACTTACTGTCGTTTTTCGGTGCCAGCGTCAAGAACATGCTGCGTCCGTCCATTTTCGCTTTTTGTTCCACTGTTGCAATATCAGCAGTTTCTTCAGCTAAGCGATTCAAGACTTTTTGACCAATTTCTTTATGGGTAATGGCACGGCCTTTGAAACGGATAGAAGCTTTCACTTTATCGCCCTTTTCCAAGAACTTACGTGCATTACGAAGTTTTGTATTGAAGTCATTCAAGTCGATCGTAGGACTTAAGCGAACTTCTTTTACATTGATCACTTTTTGTTTTTTACGCGCTTCGCGGTCTTTCTTTTGTTGTTCGAAACGGTATTTACCGTAGTCCATGATTCGCGCAACTGGTGGTTTCGCACCAGGGGCAACTAACACAAGATCCAAGTTTGCTTGTTCTGCAATATTCAATGCTTCTGCTTTTGTCTTAACTCCTAATTGCTCACCATCTGAACCGATCAATCGTAACTCTCGTGCACGAATGCCGTCGTTAACCATCATATCCTTTGCTATGGTCATTCACCTCCAAATATTATGAGAGAAAGAAAAGCTTACCGAATAAACGGCAATAAAAAAACGAGTTCTCTTACAGAACCCGCGCGTACTTCACCTAATAGAACCAGTGAAAACTATCTAGCCCAGTGACATTATCAACTAAGGCGAGAAGCGGGTGCTTCTGCTTTTATTTCTCAACCATCATAGTATAGCAAAAACCAATCCTTATGTCAATGTTTTTCATACAGTTTTTCTTCCTTTTCTGAAAATGATTGGTCTAGCAGACTTTCTAGCAGTGACTCCCACTTCTTTGCTATACTAAAGAAAAACGAGGTGAATTCACATGAAAAAAATCGAACCTATCCCACCTTCTCTTCCTCCTCTGACAAAAGGAGATTTTTATTTAGAAGATGAAGAAATCCTCTCTGGTCTTCTGGTCAATGGAGGTGATCAAAGCTATCTTGATGCTAAAAATATGGTATTAAGAGAGAGTCATGTCCAAAAACTGACCATGCAAAAAACAGCTTTACGTCATTTTGAATGCAGTAATGTCATTTTTGAAAAGTGTGATTTTTCCAATCTGGAGTGGATTGGTGGCAGTTTCCACCAAGTCGTGTTTCATCAATGTAAATTAACAGGTACGAATTTTGCCGAAAGTTATCTTAGAGACTGCACTTTCACTGACTGCATTGCTTCGATGGCTTCCTTTAGCAGCACAAACTTGAAAGCCGTATCCTTCGATCATTGCCAGTTAGAAGACAGCGAATTTTATGAGGTCACTTGGAAAAATCTTTTTTTGTCTGACAATCAGTTAACTGGTTCGAATTGGTTCCGAACTTCTCTG
The DNA here is from genome assembly GCF_040887565.1 of Enterococcus sp. C46. NCBI lineage: Bacteria > Bacillati > Bacillota > Bacilli > Lactobacillales > Enterococcaceae > Enterococcus > Enterococcus sp. C46. Next base: position 283,127 of record NZ_JBFOGA010000002.1, on the reverse strand, counting down.
AAGGGATTAGACTTTACGACTAATTTCTTCACTACCATTGCTTTATCTCAAGATTATTTGGCAGGACTGATTGTCAACCAGGAGCAAGCACTTGTGATTGCTCAAGCCCTTGGTTTGCAGGTCAAAGACTAGATCAACGAATCCGCCTCCATAGTGCAATGAGCATCCAAACAGATAAAACCAGACTGATGATCAAGGCGATTCCCCATCCGAAAACGGAATGGGTAAATGGTAGCTTAAGATTCATCCCGAAAAATCCTGTCACAATAGTCGGTACAGTCAAGATCAGCGACCAGACAGTCAAAAACTTCATCGTGTCATTCAAATTATTATTCAGCAAATTATTATAAGTGCCAGAAAGCTGATCTAAAATCTGCGAAGCTAAGTTCGTCATTTCAACTGCTTGTCGTGCTTCGATCAGTGCATCGTCCAACTCTTCCTTTTCCTTTTCTGACAACTTGCGATAAATGGCCAATGCCTTGATTTGTTCCAAAAGTACTACATTTTGTTTTGTTCCTGTAACTAAGTAAACCAAACCAATCTCTAAATCTGAAAGTTGCAGTAGATTCTTGTTTGTTGTTTTTTCCCTTAACTTTAGGTTGAGCCGTTGACGTTCGCTATTTACTTCCTCGATTAAAGGAAAAAAGGAATCAGAAATTAAAAATAATGTACGAAACAATAAACTGTATACACTCATGTCTGGCATTCGCTCCAAAAGTGATCGAATCAGTCGAATCACATACTCGGTATTCGGCGTGGTAAATGTAAACAAACCATCTTCTTTTAAAATAAAAGCGATAGGGCTAGTTTCGTAATGATTATCGACTTTTTGTTGGTGTGGGACATTTGATACAAGTAGTAACGCTTCATCAAAAGAGTCATATTCTACGCGCGCCCGCTCATTTTTATCTAGAGAATAAGTCAGCATCTCATCGCTGATGTCATATTCTTCTTTTAAATTTTTAACAGCTAGCACATCATCTTGCTGTATATTGATCCAAAAATTACGTTCTTGATTAAAATAGTGTTTTTCCCGCATACTCCATCCTCCTGATATTTGTTTCTAGTATAAAGAAAAAAGCTACTCAAATAAAGGAGCATCCTTTTTTTGAGTAGCTTTATATCAAATGGCTAATTCAGTTTGGCGGATTTCTGCTAATTTTTCTTCGATCATTTTCAAGACTTCTTCTTTTGCTTGAGAATCTTCCACAAAATTATAGCGATCTCCATCGATTTGGATTTTTGGACTTTCTTTGTATTCTTCATACCATTGATCATACCGTCTGTTCAATTCTTTGTAATAATCGTACAGACTTGGGTCAAAGGACAATTGTTCATATGAACGACCACGTTTCTCGATCCGTTCTAGCATCGTATCAAATGATACACGAATATGAACTAATAAATCCGGGTGTTTTTTATGGGCAGCATAGGGCAGCTCTTCCATCATGTTTTCCAGAAGTTCATCATACACACGAACTTCCGTTTCCGTCGCTCTTCCTAGATCTGCATTTAGATGGAAAAGCAGCGAATCTTCATAAATCGAACGGTCCAATACATTATTGTCATCTTTCATTGCTTGTTTGATGCTTGCAAAACGTTTATTCAAAAAATAAATTTGCAGCAAAAAAGCATACTGTTCAGGGTTTGCATAAAATAAGGGCAAGACTTCATTATCATCAATTGATTCATAAAATGCCTGACTATCAAAGTGTTCAGCCATCATTTCTGTCAAACTTGATTTTCCGGCACCAATTGTACCTGCTAAAACGATCACGCTCATTTACCTCCAGCTCACTTCATCACTAAATATTGTGTTTAACTCCAACCTTTTTAAATATACCCCCAATATCTAGTAGTGTCAATCGTATTTTTTTCTAGTCAAAAAAGTAAAAAGGTCAAAAAATTCTTAAGAAAAAAGGGTTTTTCCTTTAGAAAACGTATTCTTAGTTTTACTTCTGGGATGATTTTAGTAAAATAAAGAAGGAATGTTTTTTGAGACCCTTAGCGGACAAAAAATTTCGTGAAGCAGCGCAACTCGTTTTGGGCGCTTTATTTTTTGCTTAAAAATCACTTTTACGTGAGAAGGAGTTAGATTATGGCAAACTATGGCCAAGGAGAATCAAGCGGAAAGATTATCTTGATGGGCGAGCACGCGGTTGTTTATGGAGAACCGGCGATTGCCTTTCCTTTTTATGCAACAAAAGTCACCGCATTCCTTGAAGAGCTGGATGCAATGGACGATCAATTGGTTTCTTCCTACTATTCAGGAAATTTAGCCGAAGCTCCTCATACATTAAAAAATATCAAAAAATTATTCATCCATTTAAAAAAAGAGCATGATATCCATAAAAACTTGCAACTAACCATCGAAAGCACGATTCCTGCTGAACGTGGAATGGGATCAAGTGCTGCGGTCGCCACAGCAGTCACTCGTGCTTTTTATGATTACTTAGCACTCCCTTTGTCTCGTGAAATACTATTAGAGAATGTACAACTTTCGGAAAAAATCGCACATGGTAATCCTAGTGGGATCGATGCAGCCGCTACTAGCAGCTTGCAGCCAATTTATTTTACAAAAGGGCATCCTTTTGATTATTTTTCTTTGAATATTGATGCTTTTTTGATTGTCGCTGATACAGGAATCAAAGGACAAACAAGAGAAGCCGTCAAAGATGTCGCTCACCTGTTTGAAAGACAACCACATGAAACTGGACAAATGATTCAAAAATTAGGATACTTGACAAAGCAAGCGAAGCAAGCAATCATTGAAAATTCACCAGGAATGTTAGCTCAAACAATGGATGAATCACAATCACTTCTGGAAAAACTGACGATCAGCAACGATTTCCTTGATTTACTGATCCAAACAGCTAAAGATACCGGTGCATTAGGGGCTAAATTAACTGGCGGCGGACGCGGTGGCTGCATGATTGCATTAGCACAAACAAAAACAAAAGCCCAAGAAATCAGTCAAGCACTTGAAGATGTGGGTGCGGCTGAAACTTGGATACAAGGATTAGGAGTACATACCTATGTTTAAAGGCAAAGCACGCGCATATACCAACATTGCCCTAATCAAATATTGGGGTAAGAAAAATGAAGCACTCATCCTTCCGATGAACAACAGTCTTTCGTTGACATTGGATGCATTTTATACCGAAACAGAAGTTATCTTTTCTGATAGCTATATAGCAGATGAATTCTATCTAGATGACACCTTGCAAGACGAAAAAGCAACAAAAAAAGTTAGTCAGTTTCTTGACCTTTTTCGTAAAGAAGCCGGCATCTCACTAAAAGCTTCAGTAATCAGTCAGAATTTCGTTCCTACCGCAGCCGGATTAGCATCCTCTGCTAGCGGGCTAGCTGCTTTAGCAGGCGCTTGTAATACTGCCCTTAAGCTTGGATTAGACGATCTTTCTCTTTCAAGATTTGCTCGACGCGGGTCTGGTTCAGCTTGCCGAAGTATTTTTGGTGGTTTCGTCGAATGGGAAAAAGGTCATGATGACTTAAGCTCTTATGCCAAACCAGTCCCTTCTGATTCTTTCGAAGACGATCTAGCAATGGTTTTCATTTTGATCAACGATCAGAAAAAAGAAGTGTCTAGCAGAAATGGGATGCGTCGGACAGTCGAAACATCCAGTTTTTATCAAGGCTGGTTAGATTCCGTTGAAGGGGATCTATATCAATTGAAACAAGCAATCAAAACAAAAGATTTCCAACTTCTCGGAGAAACGATGGAAAGAAACGGACTAAAAATGCACGGAACGACTTTAGCTGCCCAACCACCTTTCACTTACTGGTCTCCTGACAGCTTAAAAGCGATGGATGCGGTGCGGCAATTGAGAAAGCAAGGCATTCCATGCTACTTTACGATGGATGCTGGCCCTAATGTCAAAGTTTTAGTGGAAAACAGCCATTTATCTGAGGTACAAGAAACATTTACTAAATTATTTAGCAAAGAACAAGTAATTACTGCCCACGCTGGTCCAGGAATTGCGATTATTGAATAAAGGGAGATTTTTATGATTGAAGTATCTGCACCAGGCAAACTCTATATTGCCGGAGAATATGCAGTTGTTGAAACAGGTCATCCGGCAGTTATCGCTGCAGTCGATCAATTCGTGACAGTCACTGTAGAGTCCGCACGAAAAGTCGGAAGTATCCAATCTGCACAATATAGCGGGATGCCTGTACGTTGGACAAGACGTAACGGGGAATTAGTTTTAGATATTCGGGAAAATCCTTTTCATTATATCCTTGCTGCTATTCGATTGACTGAAAAGTATGCACAAGAAAAAAACATTCTTTTATCCTTTTATGATCTGAAAGTAACAAGCGAGCTAGACAGTTCAAATGGTCGGAAATACGGATTAGGTTCTAGCGGCGCTGTTACTGTTGCAACGGTCAAAGCCTTGAATGTTTTTTACGCATTGAATTTATCTCAGCTAGAGATTTTCAAGATCGCAGCACTCGCTAATTTAGCAGTTCAAGATAATGGTTCTTGCGGCGACATCGCTGCTAGCTGTTATGGTGGCTGGATCGCCTTCTCGACCTTCGACCATCCTTGGCTCCAAGAACAAGAAACTCAGCATTCCATCAGTCAGTTACTTGCCATGGATTGGCCAGGTCTCTCAATTGAGCCATTGATTGCTCCTGAAGATCTACGTTTATTGATTGGTTGGACGGGTAGCCCTGCCTCTACCTCTGATTTGGTCGATCAAGTTCACCGTTCGAGAGAAGATAAAATGGTGGCTTATCAGCTTTTCTTAAAAAACAGTACAGAATGCGTCAACGAAATGATCAAAGGGTTTAAAGAAGATAATGTTACGTTGATCCAACAGATGATTCGAAAAAACCGACAATTACTGCATGATTTATCGGCTATCACCGGGGTTGTTATCGAAACACCTGCTTTGAATAAATTATGTAATTTAGCTGAACAGTATGAAGGGGCTGCAAAGTCTTCCGGTGCAGGTGGTGGGGATTGCGGCATCGTAATCGTTGATCAGAAATCTGGCATCCTTCCTTTAATGAGTGCATGGGAAAAAGCAGAAATCACCCCCCTACCGTTACATGTCTATAGCGATCAAAGAAAGGAAAACCGATGAATCGAAAAGATGAACATGTTTCACTAGCTAAAGCCTTTCATGATAAGCAAAAAAATGAATTTGATTTCGTACGGGTCATTCATAACCCTTTGCCGCAAACAGCAGTTGCTGATGTCGATCTAAGTACACAAGCAGCTGGGTTTACACTAAGCAGCCCGTTTTATATCAATGCGATGACTGGCGGAAGCGAAAAAACAAAAAAAATCAATCAAGACCTTGCAATCATCGCAAGAGAAGCAGATTTGATGATTGCCACTGGTTCAGTCAGCGCTGCCTTGAAGGACCCTTCTTTAGCCGATACTTATACAATTATGCGACAAGAATATCCTCACGGGAAAATCATTGCCAACATCGGTGCAGGAACTTCTGTCGAAAGAGCCCAAGAAGCTATCCGATTGTTTCACGCAGATGCCTTACAGATTCATTTGAATGCACCTCAAGAGTTGGTCATGCCTGAGGGAGACCGTGATTTTACTAACTGGAAAGCACTTATCCAAGAGATTCAAACAGCCATTGACGTTCCCCTTATCGTAAAAGAAGTCGGGTTTGGCATGACAAGAGAAACAATCAATGATTTAGCTTCTTTAGGGGTTCATACAGTTGATATCAGCGGTCGAAGTGGGACAAGTTTCACCCAGATTGAAAACGCCCGTCGCTCCAAGCGAGAACTGAATTATCTAGCTGATTGGGGGCAATCGACAGTCGCCTCATTGCTTGAAGCAAATGAAGCAGACACTTCTATGGAAATCCTAGCCTCCGGAGGTATCCGCAATGCCTATGATATATTTAAAGCCCTTTGTCTCGGCGCAAAAGCAGTGGGCACTTCAGGAACTGTATTGACTCATCTGATGAATCATGGCGTGGAAGAAACCATTATGCTGATGAAACAATGGCAAGAGGAACTTCGTCTGCTTTATACCATGGTCGGCGCAACGAATACCGCGTCCCTCCACCAACAATCTCTCATCTTTTCCGGTCCAGTGAAGGATTGGTGTGAAGCAAGAGGGATCCACTTAGTGAAGTATGGAAGACGCACAGAAAAAGGAGTATGACTGATTTACGTCATACTCCTTTTTTTGGATAAATGATATTTAATCAGCTGTCCTTCGGTATTCGTTCAAGCTGCTGATTTCATAACCTCTCCACTAAATAGTGTACTAAACCTCGTTTAAGGTTGTTTTCCGATATAGGCAAGTATGCCGCCGTCTACATACAAGACATGACCGTTAACGAAATCCGATGCGCTAGAAGCCAAGAAGACAGATGGTCCAGCCAAATCGATTGGCTCGCCCCAACGTGCTGCTGGCGTACGTCCAACGATAAATTGATCGAATGGATGACGTTCACCGTTTTCTTGTGTTTCGCGTAATGGGGCAGTTTGTGGTGTAGCAATATAACCTGGTCCAATTCCATTACATTGGATATTGTATTGACCGTATTCAGAAGCGATGTTTTTCGTTAGCATTTTTAATCCGCCTTTTGCCGCAGCATAAGCACTGACCGTTTCGCGTCCTAATTCACTCATCATAGAACAGATATTGATGATTTTACCGCCGCCTTTTTCGATCATATCTGGAATAACTGCTTTTGAAACGATAAATGGAGCATTTAAATCCACGTCGATCACTTGACGGAAGTCAGCCGCATCCATTTCGATCATCGGTGTCCGTTTGATGATCCCTGCATTATTGACTAAAATATCAACTGAACCTACATCTTCTTTGATTTGCTGAACCATCGCTTGAACCGCTTCTTCATCAGTTACATCGCAGACATAACCTTTTGCATCGATGCCCGCTTCTTTATAATGCGCTATACCTTCATCAACTGATTCTTGATTCAAGTTATTAAATACGATTTTTGCCCCTGCTGTAGCTAAAGAGCGTGCAATCTCAAATCCAATACCATAGACGGCACCGGTGACTAATGCTACTTTTCCATCTAAACGAAACATATCCATATTAAATTCCATCATTTTCTCTCCCTTATGCTTATTTTAATTGATCCATTTGCACCATATCCATGTCTGTATAGGTGATGTTTTCTCCGCACATTGCCCAGATGAATGAGTAATTGCTTGTACCTACACCTGAATGGATCGACCAGCTTGGTGAAATAATAGCTTGTTCATTGTCTACGACTAAATGTTTTGTTTCATCTGGTTTGCCCATCATGTGGAACACACGTGTATCTTCATTGGCATAATCAAAGTAGACATAAGCTTCCATACGACGTTCATGTGTATGACAAGGCATCGTATTCCAAGCACTTCCTGGTTCTAAAATCGTATAACCCATTTGTAATTGACAGCTTTCGCATACATTTGGATGGATGTATTGATAGATTTTACGTTCATTCAATGTCAGACCTTCACCAGTTTCCATTGGTTTTACTTGGTCAATACTGATTTTTACATTTGGATATTTATGATGTGCTGGAACAGAACTAATATAGAATTTAGCTGGGTTTTCAGCATCTTGAGAAGAAAATACGACATGTCGTGTTTCTTTTCCGATATAATAGCCGTCTTGTTTTTTCATTTCTTCTTTTTGCCCATCGATTTCGATGAATCCTGGTCCACCGATATTGATCACACCTAGTTCGCGACGTTCTAAGAAGTAATCGACACCTAGTTCTTTGTCTAATGTGATTTCTAATTCTTTTTCAGTAGGTGTCACGCCACCAAAGATCATTCGATCGTTGTGTGTATAAGTCAAACTGATTTTTCCTGGTTCGAATACCTTTTCTACTAAAAACTCTTTTCTCAATTGTTCCGTTGAATAATGACGGATATCTTCTGGACTGTGTGTATAACGTGTTTCCATTTCTTGCATTTTCTTCTACTCCTTCTATCGAATGATTTTTCCAGAGCCGCATGCTAAAAATTGTGCGACTTCTTCTTGACTGAATTGGTTGCAGTCCCCATGGATCGTATGCTTCAAGGCAGAAGCTGCCGTAGCAAAATCAATGATTTCTTGCGGGGGCATATTGGATAAAATCCCATGGAGCACGCCACCTGCAAAAGCATCTCCGCCACCTACTCGATCCACGATTGGGGTGATTCTATGGACTTGGGATTCCACATATTCATGGTTCATCCACAATGTCCCCTTCAATTCATTTTCACTTGCTGAATGAACGGTACGTTTGGTCGAATAAAACACCTGAATATTCGGGAACTTTTCCTGCATTTTTTGATAATAATAAATCAGCGGTTGTTCTTCTGCTTCTGGTGCTTTCTCGATACCTAACAAATAAAGAGCATCCATTTTTCCAGCTGAACAGATATCTACTAAAGGTAAAAACTGATGGATTACTTCGCTGGCTTCTTTCTGTGTCCATAATTTCCCGCGATAATTGATATCGAAGCTGATCAGGCAGCCAGCTTTTTTTGCAACTTCTATCACTTGTTTCGTCATTTTTTGCCATTTTTTAGACAAAGCTGGGGTGATCCCTGAAACATGAAATATATCTATTCCTTGGAATAACTCCTCTAGCGACCATTCCAAATGATCCATTTCAGCAAAGCTTGATCCGGCACGATCATAGATCACTGAGGCGGCGCGTTCGCCACTACCAGTTTCCATATAATAAGTACCTAGTCTTGGCCCGCCAGATAATACTTGTTTCGTATCTACTCCATAGCATTGCAAGTGCTTTTTGACTGCTTTTCCCAATGCGTTATCAGGTACTTTGGTAGCAAAAACCGCGTCATGTCCGTAATTAGCTAAAGAAATTGCTACGTTTGCTTCCCCTCCGCCATAATGGGCAGCGAATCGTTCACTTGAATCGATGCGGGTTCCCTGTTCTGTGGACAATCGCAACATGATTTCTCCGAGTGTCACTACTTTTCCCATAAGCAGTTACCTCTTGATTTCTTTCATTTTTGCTGCATACTGTTGCGCGACTTCCGTTACTTTGTCAAAATCTCCTGTAGCTGCAGGTGCTAAAAGGTTCCCACCTACTCCGACTGTTACGACACCCGCATCGAACCACTCTTTCATATTGTCCAGACTCACACCACCAGTTGGCATGATATTGACTTGAGGCATCGGTGCCTTGAAGGCAGAAATGATACTTGGTCCATAAGCGCTTCCAGGAAATAGTTTGACGATATCTACCCCGCTTTTCAGCGCTGTTTTGATTTCGGTAATCGTCATACATCCTGGTAAGTAAGGGATTTGATACAGATTGCACATCTCTGCCGTTTCTTGATCAAAGGAAGGGCTAACAATATACTCTGCGCCAGCTAAGATAGCCAAGCGAGCTGTGACAGCGTCTAATACTGTACCTGCGCCAATCACTATTTCTGGTTGATTTTTGTAGAATGACAAAAGTTCTTTGATTACTTGATCCGCTTGAGGGACTGTAAAAGTCAACTCAATACCAGTTAGACCACCTTTGATGATTGCGTGGCAAGCATTCAAAGCTTCTTCTTTACTTTTTCCGCGTACCACCGCAATCACTCCGGCGTTTTTCAATCGAGATAAAATATCAATTTTTTTCATCTTCTCCACCTATTTCCTATTTAGAAATTTTATTTTATAACTTGGAAATCTATACCCATATTATACGGCAGAAAAGAAAAAATGCAAACGCTTTTTTCGTTATTTTTGAATTCTTTGCTCGATTTCGCTTTTTGTTTGCTTGAGGGCACTGATTATTTGTTCTTTTGTCTCATCTGTTAAACGATATTTCGGCATACTTACACTAAATGCACCAATGATTTGTTCGTTTTTCACGATTGAGGCTCCTATACAAAAAATATCACGTTCGATTTCTTCATCGTCAAATGCGACGTGGGTTTCTTTTACCGTTTGGATTTCCTTTTTCAAACGCAAGGCATTGGTAATCGTGTACTCCGTGTAAGGAATCAACGGATGTTTTTCAAGATAATCAGTGTACTGCTCTTCACTGAATTCTGCTAATACGGCTTTACCCATCGCAGAATTGTATAATGGTCGGGTGATTCCGATTTTTGAAGACATACGGATCGTTTGATGTTTTGGATCTAGTTTGTTCACGTACAAAATCTCATTGTTGTCCAATACCCCTAAGTGGATAGTCTCATCGATCTTTTGCTGCAACTGTTCTAAAAATGGTAAAGTCAGTTCTACCAAATCGATTTGTTCAATGTTTTTATTCGCGTAGCGAATAAGCTTTGCACCTAAACGATAATTTTTCTCTGAATTTTTATTTACATAGCCGATCATCAGTAAAGTATCTAGTATTTTCAAGACTGTAGAAGAAGTCATTCCCACACCCTTTGCGATTGTCTGCAAAGAGATGTCTGGATTTTCTGCTAAATAGTCTAGTATTTTAGAAGCTTTGATCAATACAGTTCCATAAGGTTTTTTATTTTTCATATAATATTCTCCTATTTCTTTATAAGAAAAATTATAGCGGAAATATCATCAATTTAAAAGAGAGAACCGGATACAAACTGCTATTTCTCTTTATAGGCAACTCAAAGTTAAAGATCCGCTTCGTTTTTACATCAAGCTTTGATATAAGGCAATGATTTCTTCTACTGTCGTTTCTCTTGGATTTCCTGGTGTACATACATCTCGCAAAGCATCTTCTGCAATTGCTGGGATATCCGTTTCTTTTACACCTAACTCAGAAATGGTCGCTGGGATTCCAACCGCTTTGCTCAATCGATCGATCTCACCGCAAGCTGCATCTCTTACATCTTCTAAAGACATTTCAGCTGCTCCTTTGATCCCTAGCACAAGAGCGATTTCACGGTATTTTTCTCCAGTATATTCTTTGTTATATTTCATGACCGTTGGCAAGAGCGCTGCACACGCTACACCATGCGGGATGTTGTACCATGCACTTAACGGATGAGCCATCCCATGTACCAGTCCTAAACCTACATTTGAGAAGCCCATTCCTGCAATATATTGTCCTAATGCCATTTTTTCTCGTCCATTTTGATCACCCTCTACAGAAGCTTCCAAAGAATGACCAATGATTTCAATTGCTTTCAAATGCAGCATATCAGTCATTTCCCAAGCGCCTTTTGTGATCAACCCTTCGATAGCATGCGTCATAGCATCCATCCCTGTTGACGCAGCCAATTTTTTTGGCATTCCCATCATCATGTCACTGTCGATGAACGCAACGATTGGGATATCATGAGGATCGACACAGACGAATTTTCGGTGATTTGCTTCATCTGTGATGACGTAGTTGATCGTTACCTCTGCTGCTGTCCCAGAAGTCGTTGGTACAGCTAAGATAGGTAAACATGGATTTTTTGTATCAGCAACACCTTCTAAGCTGATAACATCTGAAAACTCTGGATTCGTCAAAATAATCCCAATGGCTTTTGCCGTATCGATTGGCGAACCTCCACCGATTGCGATCAAACAGTCTGCCTCTGCCTCTTTAACAAAAGCCACTCCGTCTTTTACATTTTGGATTGTTGGGTTAGGTACGATCCCGTCGTATAAAGCATAATCGATTGCTGCATTATCCAAAAGCTTTGTTACTTTTGTCGCTATGCCATGTTCGATCAATCCTTTATCAGTAATGACAGCTGCTTTGCTGAATCCTCGCTGCTGAAATTCGGGAACGATTGACTCAATCGCTCCTTTTCCAAAATACGATGTTTCATTTAAAATCATTCGATTACTCATTTTCTATTCCTTCTAATTTGTGTTATTTTTCACAATGAAAACGAAAGAATCTCAAGCAACCGGCTGCCCAGTTGCTTGTTTCTACAGTTCAAAGACTGGTGTCAATTCACGGCTGACTGGGGAGGCATCTGGATTTGTTTCCATGATATCTTCCATGTATTTCCACCATTTTTGATTGATCGGTGTATTTGCCATTTTTCCCCATAACTCTTCATCCTCGACCACTAAGTAACCAAATAATAAACTTGTACTCGGATCAAGATAGATCGAATAGTCGATGACCCCATGTTCACGAAGTGCTGTGCGCATCTCTGGCCAAAGTTCATCATGTCTTTTTTTGTATTCTTCTTGTTTTTCTGGGTAAACTTTCATGCAAAAGGCTTTTTTCACCATGTCAGACCCCTACTTTCGTATGAACTTCCTCCAAATAACCTGCTTTCGGAGTAACACCAAACGCATCTGCTAAACGCCACAAATTCTCATCTGTGATTGTTTGCAAGATTGGTCCTTGCGCTTTGACGTACGTATAGACTTCTGCTGCCTTTTCTGCTGTCTCGATCAAACCAAAGACTTCATCCATGTCTTTTCCTGACCCGTAGATTCCATGTTGCGGCCATAAAACCAATCGAGTTTCTTTCATTTTTTCAGCTGTTGCTTCTCCAATCTCATTTGTTCCCGGAACCATCCACGGAATGATGGAAATCCCTTCTGGAAAAACAACTAAACATTCCGTACACATTTGCCACAGCGTACGACTAAAGGAACGTTCGTCTAATTCATGCGTAAAGCTCATCGCTAATAAATGGCTAGCATGGCAATGCATAACGATCCGATTATCTGGGTCTACTTCTAAACGGGCGATATGACTCATAAAATGACTTGGCAACTCGCTTGTAGGAAGGCAGCCATTTTCTAACCCCCACAAAAGCTCTAATGTTTTGCCATCTTCGGCAACTCGAACGATTCCAAGGTTTTCGGCAGGTTCGCTCGCTACATTTTTAAAATATCTTCCTGAACCAGTTACAATAAAATAACATCCTGCTAAACGGCTGGCATCAAAAATCATCGAGATGCGACGGGTCACTTTTTCAGGATCCAAGAACGGTGTGATTTCTTCTTCTTTGAGTAAATAAGAAATATTCCCGCCATTTCGTTCATCCCAACCCAAGCGATAAAGATTCGATGTCGTTTCAATCATTTCTTTCACATAAGGCGCTTGTAAAATATCTATTTTTTTCAATATAGCCACACTCCTATTTTCTTAATCCCAACACGTCTTTTTGATATTCTTGGACTTCTTCCAGCCAATCCAAACCAACTGGAACTTGATTTTTGTAACAGAAATAATTCCATACATCGGCATACGGGAAATCTTTCAATTCTTCCGTGTAAGCCATTCTTGAAGTAAAGTCAAAAGCCAGCTCCATTTCTTTCAATCGCTCAACTGGTTCCAGCATAGCTTTCATCAATGCTTTTTGTGTATTTCTCGTACCAATGACCCAAGCAGCGATACGATTGATCGTTGCATCAAAGAAATCCAGACCGATATTCGTTTTTTCCAATAATTCGTTACGGACTAATTCTTTAGCAATTTCCTGCAATTCATCATCCATCAAAACGACATGATCTGAATCCCAACGAACTGGACGAGAAACGTGCAACATGATTCCTTTGCTAAATAAAGCTAAGGAAGACAATTTATTGGAAATCACTTCTGTTGGATGAAAATGTCCAGCATCTAGACAAACAAGTTTGTCACGAGTCAACCCATAACCCATATAAAATTCATGGGAACCGACTGTATAAGCTTCAGCGCCTAAACCAAATAGTTTGCTTTCTACTGCATCTTGTACATACCGTTCATCTAGCTCTTCTGTAAAAATTTCATCGAGCGATTCCATCAAACGTTTCCGTGGGGTAAAACGGTCGATTGGATTGTCTTTCATCCCATCAGGTACCCAAAAGTTATTGATACATGTTTGTCCAGTTTCTTTTCCAAAGTATTCTGCGATTTTACGGCTTCTTTTCCCGTGTTCGATCCAGTATTCACGAACTTCTTTATCTGGATGAGCCAATGTAAAGCCGTCTTTCATCATTGGATGCGAAAAGAAAGTCGGGTTGAAATCAAGACCGATTTCTTCTTTTTTTGCCCACTCTGCCCATTTTTCAAAATGTTTCGGCTCAATTTCATTGAGATCGACCGCTTCTTCTGTGTCCAAATAGATAGCATGAAGATTCAATTTATGTTTGCCCGGTATCAACGAATATGCCTTCTCCAAATCTTGTCTAAGCTCTTCGGGTGTCCGTGCAGCTCCTGGGAAATTTCCTGTTGCCATGATTCCACCAGTCAATTCGCCATCCGGTGTCAAGAAACCTTTGACATCGTCTCCTTGCCAACAATGCATAGAAATTTTGATGTTCTGCATCTTTTCTAGTACAGCATCTGTATCTACACCGATAGTTGCATATTTTTCTTTTGCTTGTTCGTAATTTCTTTCAATCGTGTTCATACGATTACTCCTTTGATTTTATTCACGTACCATTCATTCGTGTTTTGCTTATTTTCATCTGGGTAAAAAGTTTCACATGGAAACGACTGTTTGATTACATTTCTTGCTTGTTCTATATTCGAAAACTGACCTGTACTGAGCATTTGCATGGCAATATTCCCGATTGCTGTGGCTTCACTAGGACCTGCTTCTACAATGATTCCGGCATAATCTGCTGTCAATTGATTCAGTAAGCGATTATTCGATCCGCCCCCTACGATGTGCAGTTTTTCCAATTTCGTTCCAGTCAAGTGTTCTACTTTGATTAGCTCTTGTGCGTAACAAAGAGCAAGATTATCATACACACAACGAGCGATAGCTCCCGGTGAGACAGGGACTGGTTGCTCTGTTTCAAAACAGTATTGCTGAATCTCTTCTATCATATTTTTAGGATTCAAAAATCGAGGGTCATTGATTTCCATCACTTGTTGCAGCGGCTTTTCTTTTGCAGCAAGTTCTGCCAATTCCGCGTAACTGTATTCGTACTCCTGCATTCGAGCAACTTCCTGGATCAACCACATCCCCATGATGTTTTTCAAGAAACGCACCGTATTATGAGCGCCCCATTCATTCGTGTAATTCTCAGAAAAAGCGGCGCGAGAAACATTGGCGATCTTTGTTTCCATCCCTAAAAGCGACCATGTCCCGCTGCTGATATAGCCCCACTGTTCTCCTTGCCCTGGTGTGCCTAATACAGCTGACGCCGTATCATGACTTGCTACTGTGATAAAGGTCACATCTGGCAAATCATATTTTGAGAATTTTTCTTTTTGCAAATCTCCTAGTATCGTTCCCGGCTCTGTCAATGGAGGAAATAATTCTTTCGCGACACCAACTTTTTCAAGAAGTTCTGTTTCCCACTCTTTTGTTCCTGCATTCAGCAGCTGCATAGTAGACGCATTGGTTTTCTCCGTCACCATATTGCCAGTAAAGACGTAGCCTAAATAATCAGGAATCAATAATAATTTATGTGCTTTTGCCAAATGGTCTTTTTCTTCGACAAACAATTGAAATAAGGTATTGAAAGGTTGGATCTGAATCCCTGTTTGCTCATACAACTTATCTAGAGAATAGATTTCAGAAAACTGTTTTACTGCTTCATCGGTACGATCGTCCCGATAAGCGATCGGATCATTCATCCGTTCCCCTTGTTCGTCAATCAAACAGTAATCGACTGCCCATGTATCGATCCCTGCAAAACAACGCTCGATTCCTGTTTTCTTTAATTTTTCAAATCCAATCAAAATCTCTTCGATAAGATAATCGATCTTCCAGCGGTCATGACCGTCTTTTTTCCGAAAGCCGTTCTTGAATCGGTGTACTTCTTCCAAGACTAAAGAACCTTCATCATTCCTCGTACTTTTCATTAGTCGTCCGCTTGACGCACCGATATCGATGGCAACAAATGTCGGATTCATTTCTCCACCTCTTTTACTTTATTGTTGATTAACACTCCATTAATAAAGCGTTATCATTTATTAACAATGCTATCATATTACATAAACTTATATTTTGCTTCACACTATTTTGGTATATAATTGCATTATCTTGACAAGTTGGGAGTGTTTACATGGATTACTGGGAAAAAGCCAATCACTCATGGTCGGAAGACTCAAAAAGAGTGATCTTCACACCTACGCAAAGAAGTAGGAATTTATTTTTTTATATCCAAGAAATCGGTTACTTTAAAGCGCCGGTCCCTTACTATACTGAACGAGCATATTTACCTTCTTATTTGATAAAATTTACTTTGTCTGGCGAAGGTTTGCTTACATATAAAGATAATCAGCACCAGCTAAAAGCTGGAGACCTCTTTTTTATTGACTGCCAAGAATATCAGCGTTATCAAACAATTAGCGAAGAACCATGGGAAATGGATTGGATTCATTTGAATGGTCAGAGCGTCCAATCATTTTATCAAGAGTTCACAAAAGACGGGCATAACACCTTCCATTCGACAGGCGATCCATCAGAAAACAAGATCCATCATCTGATCACAGAATTGATCCACATGCAGCAAGGTGCGAATGCCCGTACCGATTTCCAGTCCTCTGTAGCTATCCACGAGCTGTTGAATGAACTGATTTTGCAGAAGTATCAACTGGATTTCGAAGAAGAAGATATTCCCCCTTACGTTTATAAGCTTAAGCAATACTTGGACGAACACTTCAAAGAAACGATCACACTTGATCAATTAGAACAGCAATTTTTACTGAATAAATATCAGCTGAGCAAAGATTTTTCCAAATTCATCGGTTCTCCTCCAATTGATTATTTAATCAGCAAAAAACTCTCTTACGCTAAAGACCTTCTTCGGTATACAGAATTTACTATTCGAATGATTTCCGAAGAAATCGGAATCGAGAATTTTGCTTACTTTAGTCGCTTGTTC
Organism: Enterococcus sp. C46; assembly: GCF_040887565.1. Classification (NCBI taxonomy): domain Bacteria; kingdom Bacillati; phylum Bacillota; class Bacilli; order Lactobacillales; family Enterococcaceae; genus Enterococcus; species Enterococcus sp. C46. The sequence continues at coordinate 266,431 of NZ_JBFOGA010000002.1, read as the reverse complement.
AAAGCAAAAACTGGATTATCACCGAGAGATTTTCGTAAATTTAGCTGATTCATATAATATGTACGCACTTTTTTAAAAGATATAGTAGAATAATAAAATAACCGCAGTTTCTGCTTCTATATAAACAACAGCAGCTACTTCGGTTATTCGGGAGTGGTTATTCTCATTTTTCATCTTCAAAATGTTCATAATGAATAAGCTGGTTTTGCGTATCGCGTTTCAAAAATTCTTTAGGCGTTATACCAAACTCTCTCTTGAATGCTTTCAGAAAATGTGGATAAGACGAAAAACCACTTTTACTATATACAGCACTAGAACTACGGTACTCTCGCAACAAGTGCTTGGCATAGATCAGCTTTTTCTTCATTACATACTGATGAAACGTAAATCCAGTGTACTTTTTGAATTCTCGGGTGATATGGTATTTGCTGACAAAAAATTGCTTCTCCATTTCCTCTAAAGAAAGCGGATGAGATAAATTTTTTGAGATATATTGTAACATTTGTTCCACACGCTCATTTGGAACTACAGCATTTTGTTCTTGCGCACTCTCTTCTTTTTGTACTACTTGATTGAGAAAAATCAAGTATTCTACTAGAGCTTGTTCATATTTTATGTCTTCACCGTAAATTTTTTTATCAGGAGGGTGGTCGATAAATGATAATTTTTGCTTCAATACTTCCTGTTCGACTTGCAATACACGACTCCTTTTCTCTCCCATTGGTTGAAAACAAGCCGATAGATTAGACCATGGCGTGGAACGACTTTCCAGAAAAGAAGGGGTAACAAAGATATAGACACGCTCGAATACATCTGAAGACTGGCGGACGATACGATGCAAATCGTTGGAATGGATGAGCAGCACACTTCCTGCTTTGATCGTAAATTGCCGTCCATTCAAATAAAAAGTCGCTTCACCCTTTAATGTAGCATGGATTTCATAAAAATCATGGTGATGGTAGATTGTTTTATTTTGGCTGACGACATCTTTGACATGATAGATTTCATACTGATCAGAAACCATCGTATTGACTTGCTCACCGCTTATTTTCTTTTGGAGCATGTGCTGCACCTCCTTTGTTCAGTTTTGAACAATTATATTATATCACGTTTTTTGTAATCAAAAAGAGCTGCTTTTATATACTCTTATAAAAAAGAAGAGACGTGACATCTTCTAGCCCCGCCCCCTCCATTCTAAATATTAGTTAATCAATGTCTTCTTTACATTATTCAAGAAGACTTCTTCCATAACGAATCCCATCATTTTTTGTTTCTTCAAGAACCACATACAGATACGGACGGTTCTTCTTGATGATTTCTTTGATTTTTGTGTACTCGATCACACCGTCTCCCAAATTTACCGGCACGATTTTTTCCTGTTCGACACGAAAATCTTTCAAATGAACCGCACATATCTTTTCACCAAAACGCTCAAAAGCTTCTTCTACCAATTGGACTTGTTCTTGATAATTAGTGCTTGTAATCAAATTTGTCGGATCTAAAATGATTCCTAGATAGTCCGAATCCACTGCTTGGATCAGCTGCTCTACTCTTGCTAAAGAATACACCGGATGATTCAAACCTGGTTCTATCCCCACCATCATTTGGTATTTTTCTCCAGCTTTTACCAAGCGACGGATAACGGACACTGCTTCAGCAAATGCTTCATCTGTGAAATTTTCTTCCGTATATTGAATTTCCGGCAAGACACATCCCGTTTCCGAAGCAACCATCGACGCACCAAAGGAAGAAGCATAGTGAAGATACTGCTCGAACTTTGTCAGCAACTCTTCTCGTATCGTTAAATCTGGATGAATCATATTGATATAGCAGCTTAAAATTCCTACGGACACTTCTTGCTTTTCTAAGACTCGTTTGACATAATTTCCCATCCCAGAATTGATTTCGTTTGCGCCAGAAGACATTTCAGGAAACGAAAGACCTAAGGCGAGCTGCAGTGTATGGATTCCTTGTTCTTTTGTTTTTTCTGCAAGATCTTCTATCGTTTGGACTTGGGAAAGATCATGTCCTCTAATTGTAATGTTCAACATAATTATTCTCCTAACTCAGCATATTGGGTAGCCACATGACGATTTGCGGGAAATAGGTAATCAAAAACAAGACGACTAGGATAATCCCATAAAACGGAAGAAGTGGTTTCAGCATTGCCTCTGCTTTTACGCCTCCTACACTTGCACCGACATATAGCCCTGTACCCACAGGAGGTGTAATTGAGCCTACACACAGATTCATGATTGAAAACAACCCGTAATGTACAGGATCAACCCCTGCACTTGTGACGATTGGTAAAAATATTGGTGTAAAAATTCAGATAGCAGGCGCTACATCCATAAACATCCCCACAAGTAACAAAACGAGATTGACTAACAGCAGAATAACTAGTTTATTATCCGTTACCCCCATAATCAACGAACTGATTGCCTGAGGAATACCAGTAAATGCCATGGCAAAAGACATCATGGAAGAAGTAGCTAATAAGAACATGATTGTCCCTGACATCGCTACCGATTGAAACAACATATTAGGTATATCTTTGAGTTTTACCGTCTTATAGTAGAACATAGCAATCAACAGGGAGTAAATGACAGCTATCGCTGAAGCTTCTACTGCTGTAAATATCCCGGTCAAGATACCACCGATAATGATGACAATCAATAGAAGACTAGGAATCGCCTCTTTTATTATTTTTCCAGCATGAGCCATCTGCCCTTTTTCAACAACAGGGTATTTATTCTTTTTAGCAACGATGAATGCTACTAGCATGATCCCTAATGACCAAAAAATACCTACGAGATACCCTCCCATAAACAAAGCAGAAATCGAAGTACCACCAGCAACAAGTGAATACATGATAAAAGCAGTACTTGGAGGAATGACCATACCTGTCGGAGCTGACGCGATGTTGACTGCTGTCGCAAACTTCCGGTCATATCCTTCTTCCACTTGCTGAGGGATCAAGACTCCGCCAATCGCGGTAGAAGCGGCAATGGCTGAGCTAGAGATGGAACCAAATAAAGCATTCCCTAACACATTCGTATGAGCCAAAGCCCCCGGTACACGTCCGACGAACAACATCGCAAAATCCACTAGTTTCTTGGCTATCCCTCCATTATTCATGATAATACCTGAAAGAACAAAAAACGGAATAGCGATGAGCGAAAAACTGTTGATACTTCCCACCATTTTTTGAGCTGAACTAAAAGCAGAAACATCAAACGGTATAACTAACAATAAAGTCATCATTGATGAGAATGCAATACTTATAGCAATCGGCATCCCTAATACAAGCAACACGACAAATACAAAAAATAACACTAATCCGGCTTCTATTGCCATTTTATTCCTCCATTTTTATATTTTTTCTTGAATTGCTGGCTTGTTGCTTAATGTATCGATTAGATTGATCAGACTATAGATAATGATGAGTATCCCTGAGACAGGTACTGACAAATAGACGTACCCCATCGGAATGCTTAAAGAAGGCGAGATCTGCCCCATTGTCAACGTGACAGCATTCCATCCGCCATACACCATGATCATCGTAGCAAATACCAGAAATAAACTTTGAACAACGACTTCTAAAATTTTACTTTTTTTACCAGATAATTTTTCACTTAAAACCGTTACGGCTAAATGTGCTTTTTGTCCCACAACATACGCAGAAGACAACATAGCAAACCAGACAAGTCCGAATCGGACAAGCTCTTCTGTCACCGTATTCGGATTTCCTAAAACCGTTCTGGAAAATACTTGCCATAAAACGACAGCGACCATCCCAACAAGCAAAACAGCTCCTAGGATCTCTAACACCTTATTTAAAATCATTTTCATTACAGCTACGCTCCTTGCTCTTGGATCTTTTGATAAAGGTCTTTGTAGGCAGGATCGTTTTTGAATGTATCATGAAGCGGTGCGACTGCCTCTCGAAACGGTGTATTATCTACATCATTGAATTGAACTCCATGTTCTTCTTGTGCTAAAGCTTTCTCTTCTTCAATCGCTCTGGCAAAAGCTTCGATTTCAAAAACCGTCGATTCTTTTGCTGCTTCTTCAATCGCTTTTTCCTGTTCAGCAGTTAGCTGTTCTTTGATAGCATCATTCATGATGATGATATCGGGCACACGTGTATGCTCATCATAAGAATAGTATTTAGCTACCCCACCATGTCCAGCTGTATACAAGACAAATTCATTGTTTTCTGATCCGTTGATCAAATTGGATTGAAGAGACGTGTACACTTCATCACTTCCCATAGGGACTGGCGAACCACCTAAAAGCTCGACCATTTTAATAGCTGTTTCGCTTTGCATCACACGGATTTTCTTTCCCTTCAAATCTTCCGGCGTATGGATCGGACCGTCTACCATATAAAAGCTGCGCTGACCAGAATCATAATAGGTCAATCCGGTAAACCCTAAATTTTTGGTCGATTGGTAGATCGGTTCCATTATTTCTTCATTATCCATCACCTTAAAGAAATGTTCTTCATCATTGAATAGATAAGGAACTGAAAAAATCGAATAATCTTTAGAGAAACTTTCCAACGCTGAGGCACTTACTTTTGTGAAATCTACTGCTCCTGACTGTGTCAATTCGATTAGTTCACGTTCTCCACCCAGTTGTCCATCTGGGAAATACTGGATCTGTACGGAACCATCTGTTTTTTCTTTTACTAAACGCCCAAATTCATTCATTGCATCAATTACCGGCTGGCTGTTGCTTGCATAAGCAAAGCGCAAGGTAACTGTCTCATTTACGTCTGCATCTGCGACAGTTGCCACACTAGAATTATTTCCGCAGCCGCTTAGACCTAGCAGACCTAGGCTAAGCGAACTTGCTGCAAACAGCAGTGATGTTTTTTTCATATGGGTTTCCTTTCTTTTAACAATAAGAGACGAGCAATTCTGTCAAACAAAGCACCGTTAACGACTGTCCATAAGGCATTGCTGTGATTCCGATATTCCGATAAAAATCTAAACTATCCCCCATTCCTGTCCCGATTGAAACGTTTTGGACTTCTCCTTTTTCATCAATTTGTTCAAGCAATCCTTGGATAGCACGATAAGCGACTTCTTTATATTCTTGCGGCAAATAACGTTTATGGACCGCTTTCAAAATACCGTAAGCAAATCCTGCAGTTGCAGAAGATTCTACGTAAGAAGAAGGATCATCCAACAACGTATGCCATAAACCGCTTTCAGATTGATAAGTTTTTAATGCGCGCACTTGTGCTTCAAGTGTTTCAATCAACAACTTGCGCAATGCATCTTCTTTCGATAGTTCTAAGATTTCAATGATCTCTGGAATAGCAATCGTCAACCAGCAGTTTCCACGAGCCCAAAATGCTTCGGCATAGTTATGATTTCCTTCAAACGTCCAGCCGTGATACCACAACCCTGTTCGTTTATCCATCAAGTATTTGATATGGATCATAAACTGGTAACGAGCTTCTTCTAAATATTCTGGGCGATTCAACAGTTTCCCGATTTTTGCCAAAGGAAGCACTGTCATCATCAATGTATCGTCCCACAACTGATTCTTATTTTCCGGTCCATATGTGGCATGTTGCAACCCCTCTTCATTTGTCCGAGGCATGTCATTCATGACCCATTCTGCCCATTGTTCTAAATAAGGCAAATAGCGTGAATCTTTCGTGTCTTCATACAAGTAAGCCATCGTCAACAATGGGGCCATTGTATTGACGTTTTTTGGCGGAGCGCCTTCTTCCATCCGATCTTCAAACCATTCATTGACTACTTGATAAGCGCGAGGATTTTTTGTCATCTGGTAATTTTTATAAATACCGTATAATCCGACACCTTGTGGCCAATTCCATACTGTCCAGCTTTTGTCATCTACTTTCAATCCATCAAAGTCCAATAAAAATTCACCGTTATCGTCTTTGATCGTTGTCAGGTTTTCAACGAGCAGGTCAATTTTTTCTTTCACTAATTCTTTAGGTACAAAAATCTCTTCTTTAATAATCATCTTTATGCCACCTTTTTAAACGCTTTCATTTTATATCCTTAATATAGCAGTAATACCGTTCACTATAAATATCGCTTTTTGAACAAAAACTGTCTAAAATTGACCTAAACGTTAAATAACAAAAGTAACTTTCAAATACTTAGAAAACAAAAAAAGAACTTGGAGAAACAACGTTTTCCAAGTTCTTTTTCATCTATTTTTTTATCTCTTTTCTATGCTTTCTTTTGCTTATCCATTGTAAGCATCAATGATGATCTGTTTCAATTCAGAGATCAATGGTTCTTTCGGATTAGCTGTCGTACATTGGTCTTCGTAAGCTAATTCAGCCATACGGTCTACGGTTGTATCTAGTGTTTCTTGTGTGACTCCTTGAGCTTTTAGACTCATGTTGATGCCGACAGATTTTCCTAATTCATAAACAGCAGTTGCTAAAGCTTCGACTAATTCCTCTGTTGTTTCGCCTTTCAGACCTAAGAATTTTGCAATATCTGCGTAATCTGTATCTGCACGGAAATAGTCATATTTAGGGAACATCGCATGTTTTTGTGGATCTTTTGCATTGTAGCGGATAATATGCGGTAAAAGAATCGCATTTGTCCGTCCATGAGGGATCCCGTATTCCCCACCGATTTTATGTGCGACTGAGTGACAAATACCTAGGAATGCGTTAGCAAACGCCATACCAGCCATTGTAGAAGCGTTGTGCATTTTTTCACGTGATTCCATATCAGGTGTTCTCACTGATTTTTCTAAATAGTCAAAGACTAATTTGATTGCTTGCAGACTCAATCCGCGTGTATAGTCTGAAGCCATGACTGAAACATAAGATTCAATTGCATGTGTCAACACATCCATTCCTGTATCTGCTGTGACAGATGCTGGAACTGACATGACGAATTGAGGATCGACGATTGCGACATCCGGTGTCAATGCATAATCTGCCAACGGATATTTCACATGTGTTTCACTGTCAGTGATGACCGCAAATGGTGTTACTTCAGAACCAGTTCCTGATGTTGTCGGGATACACACGAATTGTGTCTTTTCTGGTTTATCGATCTTGTATGTCCGTTTACGGATATCCAAGAATTTTTGTTTTGCACCGAAGAAAGATGTGTCTGGGTGTTCATAGAACATCCACATTCCCTTAGCTGCGTCCATTGCAGAACCGCCTCCCAGAGCAATTACTGTATCCGGCTTGAAGTCTGCCATCAATTTCGTTCCTGCGTATACGGTATTTGTCGATGGATTCGGTTCAACCTCTGAGAAGACTTCGATTTTCACATCATTTTTGCGTCGTGACAATACTTCACGAACTGTATCGCAGTAACCAAATTGGACCATACCTGGGTCACAAACGATCATGACACGTTCAACATTTTCCATTTTCTCTAAGTACAATAGAGAATTCTTTTCAAAGAAGATTTTTGGCGGTAATTTGAACCATTGCATGTTATTTCTCCGTTTCGCTACAGTTTTGACATTGATTAAGTTTACAGCAGAGACGTTACGAGAAACAGAGTTCTTACCATAAGAACCGCATCCCAAAGTCAATGACGGAATCATTTCGTTATAGATATCACCGATACCGCCTTCTGCAGATGGTGTATTCACTAAAATACGACAAGCTTTCATTCGAAGACCGAATTTGACATGCAACTCTTCGTTTTCTGAATGGATAACTGCTGTATGTCCTAATCCTCCAAGATTCAACATACCTTCACACAAATCAAACGCATGGTCCGTGTTGTTAGCTTTGATCATGGCAAGAACTGGAGAAAGTTTTTCTCTTGATAGCGGATAATCTGGTCCTACGCCTTCCAATTCAGCAATCAGCATTTTCGTTCCTTTTGGTACACTGATTCCTGCTAATTTGGCGATTTCCATCGCAGAATGTCCAACGATCGATGGATTGACCGCATATTTTCCTTCGTTCATCACTGCATCTTCCAATTTTTGCAATTCATCTTGTTTTACGATATAAACTTGGTGTGCTTGGAATTCCGCTTTTACTGCTGCATAGATTTCTTTGTCCACGATCACAGCTTGTTCAGAAGCACAGATCATCCCATTATCAAATGTTTTCGAAACGATCAAATCGTTCACTGCACGTTTGATTTTTGCTGTTTTTTCAATATAAGCTGGTACGTTACCTGGACCTACACCTAAAGCTGGTTTTCCTGTAGAGTAAGCAGACTTGACCATTCCAGCTCCACCTGTCGCTAGGACGATCGCGATACCTGGATGGTTCATTAGCATAGAAGTCGCTTCGATCGAAGGATGTTCGATCCATTGGATACAATTTTCAGGAGCTCCGGCAGCGATAGCAGCATCACGTACCACTCGTGCTGCTTCTGCAGAAGATTTTTGGGCACTTGGATGGAAAGCAAAAACGATTGGATTTCTTGTTTTCAACGCGATCATTGATTTGAAAATCGTTGTGGAAGTCGGATTCGTTGTTGGAGTTACTCCGCAAACCACACCGACTGGTTCAGCAATTTCAATCAATCCTTTTTGGACATCTTCGTTGATTACACCAACTGTTTTATCATGTTTGATATTATGCCAAATATATTCGGACGCATACATATTTTTGATTGCTTTATCTTCGTAAACACCGCGACCTGTTTCTTCCACAGCCATCTTTGCTAATGGCATATGTTGATCTAAAGCTGCCATTGCCATTTCATGCACGATATGGTCTACTTTTTCTTGATCAAAGCTTTCCATTTCTTTCAATGCTACATTTGCTTTTTCTGCCAAACCATCAATCATTGCTTGTACGTCAATTGTCTTCGTTTTTTCTTTTTCCATTACTTTAGCCATCATTATCCTCCTAATGGGTCATGGTTATTTGTTAAATCATTCACATGTATATCATACAATATTTGTTTTTCTATGTAAACACTTTTTTGTGATTTTTTTCACAGTTATTTTTAAATACAAAATTGCTTTATTTACAAGTATTTGTATAGAAAAATATATAAAGTTATTTATTATTATTTATATGACACACCCGATTATTCAATATTGAGCAATGTATCCCATGCTCTTATCTCTTTCTTTTTTGAACAAAAAACGAGGTAGGACATCTTTCTGCCCTACCTCGTCTTTAAATAAGCTTTGATACTTATTTTTCTTTCTTCTCTTCTGTCTCTTCCAGCGTTTCTGTTGTTTCAGTTTTTACTTCAACTGTATCAGCTGGTTCTTCTGTTGTTTCAACAGTCGTTGTTGCATCATTTGTTACGACAGTCCCTGGTTTGACCGTTTTGATTGCTGCACGATCGTACTCAAGGAAGATCCCTTCGCAGTCTAAAACGACTGTCCGTTTATCATTGTCGATTTCTGAAACAACTCCGTGTAATCCGCCAATCGTTACGACTGAATCACCTGGTTTCATGCTATCTAACAAGTTTTGACGTTCTTGCTGTTGTTTCTTTTGCGAACGTGACATAAAAAACCACATTGCTAATAGCGCGATAAACATCACAAGCATTGGTAATGATCCCATTTTTTTCACCTCACTAATTCTGTATCTACAAAAAACACTTTAGCAGAAAAATGCTGCTAACACTAGTTTTTTACTTAATTTTTAAAAGATTTTCCTTTAGAAACTTTTTGCGTTTTCTTTATTGAACCCGTATTCTTCAAAAAAGGCTTCTCTAAATTCAAGCAAATTATCATCCATGATCGCTTGACGTACTTGTTTCATTAAATTCAACAAGAAGTATAAATTATGGTAAGAAGTCAAACGAATGCCAAATGTTTCATCACATTTGATCAAATGGCGGATATAGGCACGTGTATAGTTTTTACATGTGTAACAATCACATTTCTCATCAATTGGACGGAAATCATGGGCATATTTCGCATTTTTCACTACTAGACGGCCTTGAGAAGTCATGCATGTGCCATTTCGAGCGATTCGAGTAGGCAAGACACAGTCAAACATGTCTACTCCACGGATAACACCATCAATCAATGAATCAGCAGCACCGACACCCATCAAGTAACGTGGTTTGTTTTCGGGAATCAACGGTGTAGTGAATTCTAATACACGATTCATTTCTGATTTAGGTTCCCCGACAGATAATCCGCCGATTGAGTAACCAGGGAAATCCATGCCGACTAGATCTTTCGCGCTTTGACGACGAAGATCTTCAAATCCTGCGCCTTGGATGATTCCAAATAATCCTTGACGGTCTGGGTTAGCATGAGCTTTCAATCCTCGTTCTGCCCATCGAGACGTACGTTCTACTGATTTTTTCACGTAGTCGTAACTTTCATCGAATGGTGGACATTCGTCAAAACTCATCATGATATCAGAGCCCAATTTATTTTGTATGTTGATTGCTTTTTCTGGTGATAAAAACATACGCGAACCGTTCAAGTGGTTTTTGAAATGCACGCCTTCTTCTTCGATATTCCGCATATCACTTAATGAAAAAACTTGAAAGCCGCCTGAATCTGTTAAAATCGGTTGATCCCAGTTCATAAATTTATGCAGTCCGCCAGCTTCTTCTACTAAGTCTTCACCAGGGCGTAGCCATAAATGATATGTATTACTTAAAATAACGCCAGCACCCATTTCTTTCAACTCTTCTGGGGACATTGTTTTTACTGTAGCTAATGTTCCTACTGGCATGAACATTGGTGTGGGAAAAGTTCCGTGTGGCGTGATCAATTCCCCTAAACGCGCGCCAGTGTGTTTTTCTTTCTTGATTAAACGATAGCGAATGGCAGGTTGCGTCATTCATTTCCCTACTTTCTATATAAAATATCTTGACAACTCCCACCATCATAATCGTTTCAAGTGCTTTTTGCAAGTTCCCTCGGCTTCCTTCTACTTTATTTAATATTCTTTTTTTTATCTTTTTTTCATGAATAACAAAAAAGAAAAAAACATTATGACAGAAATATTTTTTGATACATGGTATATTGGTTTTATGAAAGAAAGGAGGGGAAAATCATGCAATCTTCTGCAGAATTAAAACGCCAAGCAAAAGAGAGTTTAAAAGGTCGGTGGGGTCAAGCTGTTTTATTAAATCTAATCCCTACATTGATTGGTATTGTTGCTATTCTTCTTATTATGATTCCTATTATCTTGTTTGCTATTGCCACATATGATGGATCAGCGAACGTCTCAGATGCGATGGCATCAGGAAGCGGTAGTTCAGGAGGTGGTGGTGGAATTATTTCTAGCATTATCAGCGCTTTGTTCATGAGTGGTATTTCTTGGACTTATCTTGATGTTTTACGTGGTCAAAAAGATCAGATTGAACCATTCAAAGATGCATTTCGTGGATTCAAAGGTTTGTTTATCGGCGGAGTGATCGGTTTAGCTGTGTTGATTTCAATCTTTACAACATTATGGGGTTTGTTATTAGTTATTCCTGGAATCATTAAAAGCTATTCTTATTCTCAAAGCTATTTTATCTATTATGATATCGTCCAAGAAACAGGCCAAACGCCTAAAGTACTGGATACAATCACCGCAAGTCGAAAATTGATGGATGGTTACAAAGGAAAACTTTTCTGGTTAGATCTTTCATTTATCGGCTGGCATATCTTAGCATTAGCAACTGCTGGTATCGGTTATCTATGGCTCAGCCCATACATTTCTGCAACAAAAGCAGCATTTTATGAACAATTGCCAAAAGATATTTAAAAGAGAGTGTGAGCCTGCCGTTTAATTCCGAGTTACAAAAAACAGTTTCTCATGTTTGATGAATATCGTGACTTGTGACCGAAGGGTTGGCAGGAGAACACCGTTTATCAAGAGGCAGTAAAAGAAACATTCAGCCTATTAGCAAAAAAGGAGGTGTGACAACATTCATGTCACGCCTCCTTTTTTGTATAGTTCCAGTAAAAAGAAAATCAACTTAGAAACAGTTGATCATTCCTCTTCTTCTGCTTCCGGCAATCGGTGGAACTTGATCAGTTCATTGACCGCGATTGGTACGATAGACAAAATCCCTACCAAGAACCAGTGATTCAAACTGATGTGTACTAGGCCGAATAGTTCTTGCGTAAACGGCAGCAAAGCAACAGCCGTTGTAATAGCTAATGCCAGTAACGCCATTTCAAACAACGCTTTATTTGTTGCTAAATTGACTTTGAAGATCGATTGACTGCTGCGTACATTGAACACATGCAAAATTGATGAGTAAGCTAAGATCAAGAATGCAACTGTTTGACCGACATGTTGACTTGCGTCTACCCATGGGCTGATAGTATCGACATAACTACCTAAATAATAACCAAACAAAGTTACGATGGTGAAGACCCCTGCGTTTATGGCGATTTTTTGCAATAAGCCTCGAGCAAAGATCCCTTCGTTTTTCGGAATAGGAGGCTGATCCATGATGCCGTGTTCTGCTGGTTCTCTTCCTAAAGCAAATCCTGGAAGTCCATCGGCAACTACATTGACAAACAGTAACTGTACAGCTGTGAATGGTGCGCCCCAACCTAACAGCATCGCAATCAAAACAATAAAAATCTCCGAAATGTTGCAACTTAGCAAAAAGTTGATTGCTTTACGAATATTCTGATAAACCGAGCGTCCTTGACTGACAGCATCGACGATCGTCGCAAAGTTGTCATCCGTCAGAATCATATCTGCGGCACTTTGCGCCACGTCTGTCCCTGTGATCCCCATAGCACATCCGACGTTACTTGCTTTCAACGCTGGTGCATCATTCACACCATCACCAGTCATCGCTACGACTGCACCCGTACGTTGCCAAGATTTGACGATCCGGATCTTGTCTTCTGGCGTTACCCGAGCATAGACAGAGAGAGCTTTGACACGCGCATCTAATTCTTCGTCTGATAATTGATGCAGTTCTGATCCTGAGAGTGCTTCTGACGGATCATTCAAGATACCTAATTCTTTCGCTATGGCACTGGCAGTTACCACATGATCTCCAGTGATCATGACTGTTTTGATGCCGGCCTTTTTCGCTCGCTTGATTGCTCCTTTACTTTCTGGACGTGGTGGATCGATCATTCCGATCAGGCCAATCAAACGTAAGTCTTTTTCCAATGCTTCAGAAGAAATATCTTGCGGTTCTTCGTCATAAGTAGCATAACCAACAGCAATCACTCTCAGTGCCCGTTTACCAAAGCGATCATTAACAATTGCTGCTTGTTCTACATCGCCTGAACTAAAGCGCGGAGCCAGAACATCGAATGCTCCCTTGGTGATTGAGATGTATTTTTCGCCCATTTGATGAACCGTTGTCATCATTTTTCGTTCAGAATCAAAAGGAAGCTCGTTTACTCGTGGATATTTTTCTTCTAATTCTGCTTTTGTATGATAATTCTCTTCAACAGCCCTGACGATGGCTACCTCTGTTGGATTACCTTTGATAACAAGGTCGTCATCTTCTTGTTCGACCGTCACATCTGTACATAGTGCGGCCATTTTCAATATTTCCATCGCGCTGTTCGTCATTGAGTCTTCGATATTCGTTACTTCATCGTCTTTGCTCCAGACTCGGCGGACGCGCATTTCATTTTGTGTCAGCGTTCCTGTTTTGTCTGAGCAGATAACATTAGCAGTTCCTAGAGTCTCTACTGCTGGTAGCTGCCGGATAATCGCATGTTTCCTCGCCATCTTCTGCACACCGTATGCAAGTGTCAACGTAACAATAACAGTCAAGGTTTCCGGTACAGCTGCAACAGCCAAGGAAATCGAAGTCATGAACATTTCAAGGAGTGGTTCTCCTTGTAATTCACCAATCACAAATACTAAAGCCGCAGCCGCTAAAGCGATCATACTGATTCGTTTGCCTAGCTGATTCAATCGGACCTGTAAAGGTGTTTTTTGCATGGTGTTTTCGTTCAAAAGATCCGCGATCTTACCCATTTCAGTAGCCATACCAATAGCAGTGACGATGGCTTTCCCACGACCTGCAGCAACCGTACATCCTTTAAATACCATATTGAGTTGGTCACCTAATGACTCATCTTCTTTTGCGACGAATGCTGCATCTTTTTCAACTGCTTCACTTTCCCCAGTCAACGCCGATTCTTCTACACGTAATTGTGATGCTTCGATCAAACGGGCATCGGCAGAAATAGCATCACCGGACTCTAAAACAAGAATATCACCAACCACCAGTTGCTCTGACTCAACAGTGGTCACTTTGCCGTCACGTATGACAGTTGCCGTTTGTTTATTCATATCTTGCAAGGATTCCAGTGCTTTTTCTGCGTTTCCTTCTTGGACGATCGCCAATACCGAGTTGATCACAACGATAGCGATGATCAACAGTCCTTCAAATAAATCTCCATGCTCTGTAGCAAATGCAGTATAAAAGGAAATCACCGCTGCTATAAGAAGGATGATCGTTGTAAAATCCGACAAGCTTCGAAAGAATTTCTTGATTATCGATTCTTTTGGTGCCTCATCGAATTTATTCAATCCCTGCTTTTTTCGACGTTCATCCACTTCTTGTGAAGACAACCCAGTATCTGGATCTGCTTCCGTAACCTTCCTTACTTCTTCTATTGTCTGCTTGTATTCTTCCATCCTATTCCTCCTTTAAAATCTTCGTACAAAAAAAGGTACTAATTTTACTATAACATCCTTTTTTTAATTACTTCAACCAAAGGGCTTATTGATTATTTGTTAAGAAAGCATAAAATCCAAAGCACTTATATTTGCAAACGCTACCAAAAGGTGCTATTATATAGATGTAAGGAAGGAGGATACCATCAAATAAACAGAAGAATTTCTCGATAGAACAGTGTAAGCAAACAAAGTTGTTAGAAGTACAGGTTTCACTCAGACATGCGTGTAGAGTACAAACCTATAAATAGTGAATGCGTATGGATGTTTGGATCACGAAGTATCCGAAACAAGAAGTAATGCGATACGTAACAATTGAATAACGTAAACGTCTGAAAATTGAATAGGAACAAGAGATGTTTCAAATGTTGAAGATGTAACGAAAACAAAATTTTTGTTTAACATGAAGAAATTCAACACCGTGCTTTGCATGTATGATGGAAAGTTACAATCATTTCTGTTTATTTGAATCCTT
The DNA here is from genome assembly GCF_040887565.1 of Enterococcus sp. C46. NCBI lineage: Bacteria > Bacillati > Bacillota > Bacilli > Lactobacillales > Enterococcaceae > Enterococcus > Enterococcus sp. C46. Next base: position 251,372 of record NZ_JBFOGA010000002.1, on the reverse strand, counting down.
CCGAGATACAAGAAAGCCGAGCTTATCGAGAGCTCGGCTTTTTCTTATTTGTACGCATTTTTCTTATCTTTTAACTTGCATCTTACTACATTTTTCATACAAAAATTGATCGATTGTCGCTGAAAAGTTGGTGTATCATAAAGATAGTTCTTAACTTCTTCAATGTTATTACTCGTTAATGAAGTTTCTAGTAATAACACGTGTTTCAAAGCAGAAACGCAACTGTATAATTATCTGCGAATAGAAGCATCGAAAAAAGCTGCCAGTTAAAAAAATCGGCAGCTTTTTTTTGTTTTTACGGAGATATTCTTGACTTTTTCATACTCAGAGTACGATCGTTCTAACCAGTCTTATTTCACGAACATCGCATCTCCGAAACTAAAGAAACGATAGCGCTCGTCAATCGCGTGCTGATAAGCAGATAATGTCAATTCTCTGCCGGCAAAAGCACTTACTAACATGACTAAAGTTGATTTTGGCAAATGAAAATTGGTTGAAAAAGCTTCCACCACTTTGAATTCATAGCCAGGTGTGATGAAAATATCGGTCCATCCACTGTCTGCTTTGATTTCTCCATTGAATTTCGTTCCAATCGTTTCTAATGTTCGAATCGAAGTCGTTCCGACAGCCACGATTTTCCCGCCGTTTTTACGTACTTGGTTCAATCGCTCAGCTGCTTCTTCCGTCAAACGGTAGAATTCACTATGCATATGGTGTTCTTCGATCTTATCTACGCTGACAGGACGGAATGTGCCTAACCCTACGTGTAGTGTCAGATAGACTAATTCAACACCCTTTGCTTCGATCTCATCAAGCAGTTCTTTCGTAAAATGCAAACCCGCTGTTGGTGCTGCAGCAGAACCATTTTCTTTCGCATAGACAGTTTGATAGCGATCTGGGTCTTCCAGACGTTCTTTGATATATGGAGGCAATGGCATTTCTCCCAACGATTCAAGAATCTCTAGAAAAATTCCTTCATACTCAAAGTCAATGATCCGTCCGCCGTGTTCCAATTCTTCTTTCACTACTGCTTGCAATCTGCCATCACCAAAAGAGATTCTTGTCCCAACTTTGGCACGTTTCGCAGGTTTGATCAATGTCTCCCACGTATCTCCTTCTGTATTCGTTAGAAGAAGGACTTCTAAATGAGCACCAGTATCTGGTTTTTCTCCATATAAACGAGCAGGCAGAACTCGTGTATTATTCATGACTAGCGCATCACCAGGATGTAATTCTTCAATGATTTCATGGAAATGCTTGTCTTTCATTTCTCCAGTTTTCCGATCCAAAACAAGTAAACGAGAATGATCGCGGTCTTTTAATGGTGTTTGTGCGATCAACTCTTCCGGCAAGTCAAAATCAAAATCTTCTGTTGTTAACATATCGTCACTCACTTTCTATCATGTGCTTCATCATTCTATCATGTTTTTCGTTCTGTTGGCAAAATCAGCACATTTTTATCCTAGCTTTTTATTTCCCTAAATAAAAAAACTACCCTATTTGTATTTTTTTATTGTTTTAGGCATACTAGTAATAGATAGTTCTTCATTGAAAATAGAAAAAGAGGTGGCACCATGATTGAATTTCAAAATGTGTCAAAGATTTATAAAGGTGGGAAAGTTGCTGTAGAGGACGTCAATCTTTCATTTGAAAAGGGTGAGTTCATTTGTTTTATCGGTACGAGCGGGAGCGGAAAAACGACGACAATGCGGATGATCAACCGAATGACTGATCCAACACAAGGGAAAATTTTGATTGATGGAAAATCCATCCAAGAAATTGATCCAGTGGAATTGCGACGTCAGATAGGCTATGTTATCCAAAGTATTGGATTGATGCCTCACATGACGATCCGTGAAAATATCACTCTTGTCCAAAAATTGTTGAAAGTCAGTCAAGAAGAACGAAATAAAACAGCTGAAAAAATGATTGATCTTGTGGAATTGCCCCGTGAGATGTTAGATCGCTACCCACATGAATTATCTGGTGGTCAGCAGCAGCGTATTGGAGTCGTTCGTGCCCTTGCAGCGAATCAAGATATCATCTTGATGGACGAACCATTCGGTGCGCTTGACCCCATCACTCGCGATTCTTTGCAAGACCTTGTCAAAGATTTACAAGAGCGCTTGGGAAAAACGATCGTATTTGTAACCCATGACATGGACGAAGCGATTAAACTAGCAAGCCGTATCGCCATCATGAGTGAAGGTCGTGTGATCCAATTCGATACACCAGAAAATATTTTACGTCATCCTGCAAACGATTTTGTAGAAGAGTTGATTGGAGAAGATCGCTTACTACAAGCAAAACCAAATGCGACAAGAGTCGGAGAAGTTATGCTAAATACAGCAATCACGATTACACCGGAAAAATCATTACAAGAAGCAATCAAACTGATGAGGGAAAAACGTGTAGATACGTTGTTAGTTACCGATAATTCGAATGTATTAAAAGGATTTATCGATGTAGAAACGTTGAATAAAAAACGAGGAAAAGTATCCAGTGTAGGCGACATTTTGAATAAACATGTTTTTTACGTAAAAAAATCCGCTTATCTTCGTGATACCTTGCAACGCATTTTAAAACGCGGGCTGAAATACGTGCCGGTCGTTGATGAACAGAACAAAGTCGTAGGTATCTTGACTCGCGCATCATTAGTGGATATCGTCTACGATGTGATTTGGGGAGAAGACCCCGCAACTACTGATGTTGCAGAGTCAGCTACTCCTGAAGAATCTAAGGAGGTCTGACCTATGCAGCAGTTTTTTCATCAGCACGGTTCAGAAATTCTCTCAAAAGGTTTTGAACATCTTTATATTTCAGGACTTGCTTTGATCATTGGTATCATCATTGCTGTACCGCTTGGTGTCTTACTGACACGTTTTCCGAAAGCTGCTACGATTGTGATTGGTTTAACCAGCGCCTTGCAAACAATCCCTTCTCTTGCTTTATTGGCATTGATGATCCCGCTATTTGGCGTAGGTAAATTACCTGCAATCATCGCTCTCTTTATTTATTCATTATTGCCAATTCTACGAAATACGTATATCGGGATGAAAAATGTCGATTGGAATTATCGGGATGTGGCAAAAGGGATGGGAATGACTGAGTTCCAATCCATTTTTTCCGTCGAACTGCCTATTGCTATGCCAACGATCATGGCCGGCATTCGTTTAGCTGCTGTTTACGTGATTGCATGGGCTACCCTTGCCTCTTATATCGGGGCTGGTGGTTTAGGTGATTTGATTTTTAGTGGACTGAATAATTACCAACCAGATCTCATTTTGGCAGGTACGATCCCTGTAACGATTTTAGCTCTGTTGGCTGATTGGCTTCTGGGTCTCTTGGAACACCGGCTGACACCGATTGCACTTAGAGAGGAGAATGACGAATGAAACGTATACTAAAAATGACTATGGTTCTTTTCTCTCTTCTTATACTTGCAAGTTGTTCCTTCCCTGGACTTGCCAGCAATACAGATGAAGACACCATCTCGATCACAGGTGGGATCACTTCTGAAGCTCAGATCTTAGCAAGCCTAGTTGCCGGGATGGTTGAACACTATACAGATAAAAACACAGCGATCATCAACAATCTCGCTACTACAACTATCAACCACCAAGCGATGATGAACGGAGATGCTTCGATTTCAGCAGCTCGCTACACAGGAACAGATTTAACCACTACATTGAATCTTCCTCCTGAAAAAGATCCGAAAAAAGCTTTTGAAATCGTGAAAGATGAATTTGAGAAAAGATATAACCAAACGTGGTTCCCATCCTATGGTTTTGAAAATACGTATGTCTTTCTTGTTCGAAAAGACACCGCACAAAAATACCATCTATCTAAAGTCAGCGATCTGAAAAATGTAGCGGATGAATTAGTAGCTGGTGTAGATACTTCTTGGATCAATCGTAAAGGAGACGGTTACGACGGCTTCCAGGAAACTTATGGTTTCTCTTTTAATTCGATCTTACCTATGCAGATTGGACTTGTTTACGATGCAGTCGAAGCAGGTAAAATGGATATTGTTCTTGGCTACTCTACGGATGGACGGATCGCCAGTTATGATCTAGTCATGTTGGAAGATGATCGTCAATTCTTCCCACCATATGATGCTGCTCCAGTTGTAGACAACAAGGTATTAGCTGATACGCCTCATTTAAAAGAAGCCTTAAATAAGTTAGGTCATACCATCAGTACGGAAAAAATGCAGGAATTGAACTACGAAGCAGATAATAATCTAGTGGAACCATCAGTAGTAGCACAACGTTTCTTACAAGAAAACCACTATTTTGAAGGGAAGTGAAGCAATTGGATAAAATGAATGTCTTTCAACAATTTTTCTATTATTTCCAGGAAAATGGCTCCTATATCTTTGCACAATTTATCCGTCACTTCCTGATTTCTATCTATGGTGTCCTCTTTGCAGCAGTTGTCGGGATTCCGGTCGGGATCATGATTTCTAGGAGACGTAAATTAGCAAACTGGGTGATTCGTTTGGCGAATATCATCCAGACGATTCCTTCCTTAGCCATGATCTCCATTCTGATTATTGGATTAGGTCTAGGAGTCAATGTCGTGATTGTTACTGTATTTTTATATTCCCTATTACCCATTATCAAGAATACGTACACCGGGATGATCCAAGTAGACAAAAATATCCTGGATGTCGGCAAAGGCATGGGGATGACTGCTAGACAACGGCTGTTCATGGTAGAGTTACCACTCTCTGTTTCTGTTATCATGGCAGGCATAAGAAACGCGCTAGTTGTTGCCATCGGGATAACCGCGATTGGTGCATTCGTCGGTGCTGGTGGTCTTGGAGATATCATTATCCGAGGAACCAATGCAACAGATGGCACATCGATTATTTTAGCCGGTGCATTGCCAACTGCATTAATGGCGATCATCACAGACTGGCTTTTAGGTATTTTGGAAAAACGGCTAGATCCTGCTTCAAAAAAATCGCAGACAGAATGAATCAAGACAAAAAAAGGTCGTAGCGCTTGAGCGCTACGACCTTTTTTATTTAAATGATATTCAATAAACTACTTTGTGTCCCAGATTCTTGATGGACTTATTTCTTCAAATGGTAACTATAGGTGCTGATAACGATATTTTCACGCCAAGACAACCGCAATCTTAACCGCAAACTTGTTTGGTTATGGAGAATATTCTGCCAACGTCTGTTTGGTACAAATTGAGGAATCAGCACAGTAGTTGTATAGTTTTGTTTCGCTGCATTTTTACTTACGATATCTACATACCGGATAATCGGATTTTCAATCGAGCGATAAGAAGAATGGACGATTGAGAAACGGACATCTGGGAAATGCTTTTTAAATTCTGCTTCGATTTCTTTTTCTTTTTCGACATCTTCGTCTAGCGAAACATGCATTGCAACGACATAATCACCGATCGAACGTGCGTAATTCAACGCACCGATATTCACCCGTGTCACATTCCCAACTAATACAAGAACGGTATTTCCGTCATAGTCATGTAGTTTTGCATCATTTTCTAAACGAAGCTGTTCTGCCACTTTTTTATAATGATCATGGATCTTATAAAAAATGAACATAACGATTGGCATGATGATGAAGAAAGGCCAAATGTCCCCTAACCGATAGACGAACAAAATCGCAATGATTGCATATGAGATGAACGCACCTGTAATATTGGCAATCGATTTGCTTAACCATCTTTTTCCTTCTTTTTTCCATTTGACGACCATCCCTGTTTGAGATAAAGCAAATGGAATGAACACGCCGATAGAGTATAACGGAATCAAGCGTTCTGTTGAGCCATGGAAAATAAACAGCAACACGATTGAACCTAGCGCTAGTGTGATAATCCCATTGGAATAGCCTAGTCGATCCCCACGATCTTGATACATGTGGGGCATGAATTTATCTTTTGCCAAATTGTATGCAAGAACTGGAAAAGCAGAAAAACCGGTATTGGCAGCAACGGCTAAAATCAGCGCTGTAGCAAATTGAAGGACGTAATACAAAATACCATGTCCAAAGACAGCTTTACCGATTTGAGACAAAACAGTGACTTCTTTTTCTGGAACGATTCCATACCAATAATTGATAAATGTGATTCCAACGAAGAAGAAACCTAAGATCAAGGCCATCATCGTCAATGTAGCAGCGGCATTTTTGGCTCTTGGCTTTTTGAAGAATGGTACGGCATTACTGATAGCCTCAACCCCAGTCAAAGAGGAGGAACCAGAAGAAAATGCCCGTAAAATCAAGGCGATAGAAACCCCTGGAACAACCGCCCCTGGCAACGCAGTAGCTTGCAATGGCACAGCACCTGTCACGATATTATATAACCCAACAACGATTAGCAACGAGATTACAAGGATAAATGTGTACACCGGAAATAACAGGAACGATGCAGATTCTCTCAGACCACGAAGATTCAGCATCATCAGTAGTAAAACGATTGTCACAGAAATAGCAACTTGATGCCCGTATAATGCTGGGACCGCTGATGTGATTGCTTCAGCACCTGCTGAGACAGATACTGCTACCGTCAACATGTAGTCGATCAATAAAGAGCCACCGGAAATCAAGCCCGCATTCTTCCCAAGATTCTCACTGCTGACGACATATGCTCCACCGCCATGAGGATAAGCATGGATGATTTGACGATATGATAGCGTTAAGGAAATCAATAAAATAATAACAAAAGCGGCAATGGGCAGCGAATACCAGATAGCTGCAGCAGACAAAGCGACTAAAACAACAACGATTTGTTCCGTACCATATGCAATAGATGATAACGCATCAGACGACAATAATGCCAAAGCAGCAAAACGGGTTAATTTGTGCTCATCATTTTCAGCAGATTTTAAAGGCTTACCTACTAACAACCTTTTTAAGTAATCCAATTTTTAAACTCCTTTACACGCAATTTTACTTCAAGTATGATAGTCGAAAATTTATAGTAAACAAGATGTTATAGTACGCTCACTGACCTTAAAAGTCAATAAACTTTAAGAAAATAATTGGAAAAAAACAGAAAAATATCAAGCGCTTTTTCAAACGCTTTAATACAGCAAAAATCTAACATTTTTTTATGGGCTTTTTCTTTGAATTCTATAATAAAAGGATAGAACTTGACTTAGAAAATCAGGTTCTATCCTTTTTTATATCTTAACTTTTAAAAGAGAAATGTGAAGCTGTTTTTTTGTTTGGTCATTCTTATTACTGCAGAACAGCTTTTTCACAACCTCTTTTCTTTAATGAAAAATATGGCTCTCATGCGCCGCTTCTTTGAATTTCGTCATTTTTTCTTCGATGAACGGATAGACTGCCGTTCCTACGACTCCAAAGACAACAAACAAACCGATCATGATCCAGATTGCTTTCGTAGCATTTGGCCAATAAATTCCTCCTGCAGATTCCCGTAACAAGTTTACCGCATGAGTAAATGGCAAGAACGGATTGATCATTTGGAAGAATTTCCCTGAGACTTGGATCGGATAGTTCCCGCCTCCACCAGAGATCGACAGTACTAAAATGATGATAGCGATCCCTTTACCGACATTATCGAATAATGCAGCCAGGACGTAAACGATCATCATAAATGCTAAGGCAATCAAGACAGCAAATGACACGCTGTAGACTGGATTTTGGACATCTACTCCTAGTAAGAAAATATTCCCTAATGTAACAATCAAGCTTTGCGCGATTGCCATTGTCAAGAATGTCAGCATACGAGCAACGAATTGTTCTCGTTTCGTAAAATTGTTTCGGTCTTTCTTTCCTAAATAGTATTCTGTCGTAGCAACACTTGAAAGAAGAACAGCGCCGACCCACAGACATAGTGCAGTATAAAATGGAGTGCTAGCTGAACCGTTATTTGCGATTGGATAAAGCGCATTGGTTTGCAGCTCAACAGGTTGTGTAAAGAAGTCACTTTCTTTTGTTGCATCTAGTTTCAATAATTTGATGACTTCTCCTAGATCGACTTCCTGTTCGCCTTTTCGGATCGCATCTGCTGCTTTTTGGATACCAGCTTTGATATTTGGCCAGTCATTGTTGATCAAGTCCGCAGCAGCGTTCACAGCTGTTTCGACTTCTGGCATTTTTTCATTTACTGTTGTCAATGTACCGGTGATTTCATTTTTTAGTGTGGGCCAATCATTTTGGATAAAATCAGCGGCCAACCCTAATTTTTGCTGAAGGATCGGTAATTCATTGTTGTATAGGTCTGCCCCTTCATTGATGCCATTGACGATGGTCTCCATATTGCCATTCAACATTGTATTGGCATCGTGGATTTCTTGTCCAATTGCAGGCATTTCTTTTTGATATTTTTCTAAGATTGCCACTGCATTTGTTACAGTTGCTTTCGTTGAGCTGAGAAGCGAATCAAAGTCGATCTGGTCCGCTTTGCTCAGTGCGCCTTGTGCAGTCCCAATCGTATCGATGACTTGGTCTAGTAGAGAAGTGACGGTTGAGCTGATTTGACCTGTATTGATACCAGCAATGATGCCATTGATATTATTAGCAACGGCATCAATTTGATCTAGCAATTCATCAATAGCCTTCGTGTCTTCATTTTGAACAGCTGTGTTCAAAGCAGATAGGCGGTTTTGCAGATTGCTTAGCAAGGGTTTTAATTGATTTAGCTGATCAATGATTGGCTGCAATTTCGTATTTCCAGCACTTGTTTGCAATTTAGTCAGGAACTCGACCAGTTTATCGATTGCATTTTGTTGTTGAGATATTCCGTCAATAAAGCCGTTCAATACATTGCTGATGTTTTTCTTTTCATCATCAGTCAGCTTACCATCTTCAATAGCTATTCTTACAGTATCTATTAACGAACTAGTCGTTGTTGCCACTTGTCCAATTGACTTCAATGTAACATCTACACTGTTTGTGATGCTTGGTATCGCATCTTTCAGCTGAGAGGCACCTGATTTTGTTTGGTTTGCTAGATCACTTGCCTGGTTTTCTAAATTTTTCACATCTGGCAAGATATCTTGTACTTGTTGGATGATCGTCAAGCCTTGTTTTGCTTCATCGATTCCTTGATTCATTGTCTCTTGGATCGAAGCAAAATCGCCGTCGATCTCTGCTAGTTGTTTACCAGCATTTTGGATCTCTGGGATTTTTTCTTGCAAATCAAGGATGATTTTTGCTTGGTCTTTCAATTCAGGCATTTTGTCATTCAATGCAACGACTTTTTCGCCCATCTCATCTACTTTAGGGATGTAATCCACGAATTCATTTGCTTTATTCAATTTTTCCTTGATGTCAGGTAATTGACTTTGTAATTCGAGGACTTGCTTTGTGTAGCCGTCGATCGTGTCCAGATTTTCATCTGTTGATAAAATCATCTCTTTGACTTTATTGATACTTACTAGGTTCGTATCGATGTCGTAACCTATTTCATTGAATACTTTCAATAAAGTCGAACTGGCTGTTTTGATAAATTCATTTGTGATTTGCGATTGGATCGAACTTGCTCCTTTATCGGTGATTTTCGGTGCAATCGCATTGATTTTTTCATTTACCGTATATTCGATTTTCGGTTTCTTGATGTCACCACTAGTAAAACTCAGCAGATCTTCTGAGAAATCCTTTGGCAGGTAAATACCTGCGTAATACTTTCCGGAACGGACTCCGTCTTCTAATTGCTCTTTTGAATCAACGAATTGCCATCCTAATTGTTTATTTTTATGAAGCGATTCGATGACTTGCTTCCCAATGGCCACTTCTTTACCTTGAAACTCTGCTGGCTTGTCTGCACTGTAAACAGCAATTGGCAGCTCTCCAGTATTTCCATATGGATCCCATAGTGCTTTAATGTTAAACCACGCATATAGCGAAGGGATGATCATGATCGCAATGATCAAAAGTGTAGCAATCGGGTTTTTGAAAATCCGTTTCCAGTCAAGCAAATATAAACGAAGTGTATTTTTGATTGACTGCATAGTTCTCCCCCTTCTTCTTTTTTCAGCTGAATTACTTTACCATGTATTTCATACTTTTTTCAATCGGCTTTTTTCAAAAAAGTCGAATTTTTGGACATATCACGGCAATTGTCTCATTGTAATCTCTTATATATTGAGAAATAATTAAGGATTACAGCCTTTACTTTATCATGAAATAAAAGGGAAAGATAATTTTATGCCAAAGTTTTTATCTATTATACGTATACGCAAAAAAGCTAAAACACTTTTTTGGTCTTTGCCCCTACAAAAATGTTTCAGCTTTTTTCATTTTTTATTCCTATGTTTCTTACTTTTCGAATGACAAAATGATTTTCCCGGCAGGAGGATGCCCTTCAACTTGCTGATGTGCTTGGATAACATGTGCAAGTGAAGCAGACAGATTCATTGAAATAAAAATATGAAAGGCACCTTTTTGATAGGATTTGATTATGCCAGCAAAGGCTTCTGCATCTTGATATTCCTTTCTTGGAACAAATGATTCATAAAAGCCTTCCTTTTTTTGCCGCAAATTTAGGTCTGGGAGGTCATTTAATGCAACATATCTCCCACCTGGTTTCAGGATCTGGATGCCGGTTTCTCCTTTGATGCTTCCTTTCGTGGCATCAATCACAAGGTCTGCTTGATCAGCAAATTGCATACCTGGGTCTGTTTTATCATAAGCAGCAAATGCTGAAACTCCTAGTTTCCTTACTTTTTCTTCGTTTTTACTAGAGGCACTGGTTAAGACTCGGATACCCTTTTCGTGGAGAAGCTGGATCAGACTAGACCCGACCGCACCTGATGCACCTAGAATCATCACTGTATCTGTCGGCTGGATTTCCGTCAAATGATTGATTAGATTATACGCCGTAATCCCTGGTGTGACCATTCCGGCTGCTTCTTCCCAACTCATTTCATCTGGAATTTTTGCTGCTTTTGTTGATGGCAGTACGACTTCTTCTCCGTAAGTCCCGCCGACTGCATGGACAGCTACTCGATCACCTACATGAACAGTTGTGACATCTGAACCAATCTCTGTCACGATACCAGCGCCATCATTACCTAGTACATAAGGGAATTTCAATGTTCGTATCTCTTTCATCTCTCCTGAACGCAAGGCAACATCATACGGATTCACGCTGAATGTTTTTATTTCTACACGAATATGTCCAGAATCGACTTCTCTGGGATGAGCATTGATTTCTTCAAAAACATCTTGCGCTTCTCCGTAACCATTAATTGCAAATCTTCGCATAGTTACCATCTCCCTTTTTCTTTAAGTTTACGTTTATGCCTTTATTTTGACAAAAAAAATGTCTTTTCAATTTGGAACATAATCCAAAACAAAATAGTTGTTTTTTTTCGCGTATCGTGTTAAATTATTCATCTAAAAGCGTAAAGATTACGATTTACGCTAATAAAAAAATTGGAGGAATTTGTTGATGGCTAAAAAATCAAAGATTGCCAAAGCAAAAAAACAGCAAGAAACGATTGAACGCTATGCTGCTTTACGTCAGGAATTAAAAGCGCAAAAAGATTATGAAGGCTTGCGTAAACTTCCTTTAGATGCTCGTCCAGAACGGTTGAAAAATCGCGATCTAATCGATGGACGACCTCGCGGATACATGCGTAAATTCGGGATGTCCCGTATAAAATTCCGTGAGTTAGCACATAAAGGTTTGATTCCAGGAGTAAAAAAAGCCAGCTGGTAGTCCAAGTCTGGCTGTAAAGGAGGAGGGCGCATGGACCACTCCTTGGATCATCAAAAAAGATACGTTCGCTTCTTCTAGCAGAAATGCTGGTACTAGAAGCGGACGTATCTTTTTTTACGCACAGTTGGTCCTTTTTTTATATGTAAAGGCTGCATGGTTACTTCGCTATACTTATTTAGTAACAGGAGTCAGTGCCTCAATGCCCACACTAATTTTTAATGCTCGGTCAACTTCTGCCATAATTGGTCGATCCAAATGACAGACTTTTTCTTTCAATCTTGATTTATCGATCGTTCTGATCTGCTCCAACAGGATAACGGAGTCTCTTTCTATTCCTGTTCCAGTAGCTTTGATCCCAATGTGAGTCGGAAGCTTAGGCTTAGCCATTTTTGCCGTTATGGCCGCAACAATGATCGTCGGGCTGAAATGGTTACCTAGATTATTTTGAATAACCAAAACTGGGCGTGTTCCGCCTTGCTCCGATCCCACGACTGGAGAAAGATCAGCAAAATAAATATCTCCTCTTTTTACCATAGGATCCTCCTTATTCTTGATATTCTCTTGGTATCCGCTGTCCTAATCCGCATGCCACTTCATAGTGGATCGTACCTAATTGATCTGCTACGTCTTGCATAGTGATTTCTTTGTCTGCATTTTTGCCGATAAGCGTCACTTTTGTTCCGACCGGAAATTCTTGAGGCAATCGGATCATCAGTTGATCCATACATACACGTCCAATCGTTTCACAATAGTTTCCTTCTACTAATAAAGAAAAACCTTGCATCTTTCGTAACCAGCCATCTGCATAACCGATCGGTATCGTTCCGATCCATTCTGCTTCAGGAGTGATATATGTTTCCCCATAGCCGATTCCTTCACCTGCTGGGAGTTTTTTGACTTGGATCAATTCAGAAACCAGTTCAAGTGCTGGCTGTAACGGATAAACTTCCGGAAGTGCATGTCCAGATGGGTTCAGTCCATACATTGCTACACCATAACGAATCATATTGCCGATTGTTTCATCATGCCATAAAGCCGTTGCACTGTTACTGACATGTACATATCGAGGAAGTTCAGGAAGTTTTTTTAGCACTTCCATAAAGCGTTCTTTTTGCAGGTTCCAATACGTATCATCTGGTTGATCTGCTGTAGAAAAATGGGTAAATAATCCTTCCCATTCTAATACACGACTTTCTCTGATGAATGCAGCTGCCTCTTTTACTTCTTCAGGTGTACAAAAACCGATACGTCCCATCCCAGTATCTGCTTTTAAATGGATCGAAAGAGGCATTTCTAGCTTACCTTCCTCTAAAATAGCAGCTGCTACCTGCAACCATTCCCGTGTACCTGCAGTTACTGACAAATCATGAGCAACAGCTAAAGCCAGTGCGTCGTAAGGAACCATGTTCAAGATAAGGATAGGCTGAGTAAATCCAGCTTCTCTCAACTCGACTCCTTCATCTAAATTTGAAACACAAAAGCCCGAAGCTCCACCAGCAACTGCTGCTTCAGCTGTCTCTACAGCTCCATGACCGTATCCGTTTGCTTTTACTACTGCAAACAATTCTTTCCCTTGCGGAAGTCTTGCCACTTCATTTGCTACATTTTCAGTTATAGCTTTTTTATGTATCACTGCTTTCGTTGGGCGGTGCCAAGCGACAACCATCATTTTTCCTTCTTTCTAGTCTTCCAAAATAATTTGTGCAAAAGCTGTTTCATTTGTGTGAGTAATACTGACCCATACATTGCCTTCATGGGGTGAGCGCGTAACAACGGGCTGACCGTTTTCATTTTTTAAAATCTCGATATCTTGAAAGGTAACTTTCCCGATTCCCGTTCCCCAAGCTTTAGAGAAAGCTTCTTTACAAGCGTAACGTCCGCCTAAAAATTCTACTTGGCGATGAAAAGGCAAGGATTGGAACAGTTTCGTTTCTTCAGAGGTCAAGATTCGTGCAATGAATTTTGGTTTTTCTTCGATCAGCCGAGTGATCCTAGACAATTCGACTGCATCGATCCCAATTCCTTTTATCATATGCTTTTCTCTTTTCAATAAATTTAGAACACTCTCATTCTACCAAATTATAACCATTTTGCCACAAATAAGTCCACAAATAACAAAAATGAAAGTTTCTCTTAAAACAGAGAAACTTTCATTTTAGGTTTAATCGTTATTTGAACGGATCACAAATCCGCGTTTTTTATCATTGTGACGTTTACCGCCATCTTTTTGGCTGTTATTGTTTTTGCTATAACCGCCTTTTGATTTGTTTCCACGATAATTCCCGCCGTCACGACGATTACGGTTGTTTCCGCCGCCACGTTTGCCATTTTTGTTGTATCCTTTTTTCTGCATTGGCAATGGGCGTTCTGGTGTGATCTTCACTGGTACTGCATCAGCTGGATCTTTTGCTGTCGTTTTCAGCAGTAATGCAACCAAATCTTGTGCAGAATATTCTTCTAATAATTTATCTGCTGTTTGCAGATATTTATCTAGACCGTTTTCTGCAAGTTTTGTTTCGATTTGTTCAACTGCAGCACCTAATTGACCTTTGAATGCTTCTTTTTCGGTTGGCGGACGTAAAGTCGTCATCCGTTTTTTCGTCAAGTTTTCGATCACATGCAAGTAGTCCATTTCATTTGGTGTAACGAAAGTCACAGACATACCGCCTTTTCCGGCACGGCCTGTACGTCCGATACGGTGAACGTAGCTTTCTGGATCTTGAGGGATATCATAGTTGTACACATGAGTGACACCTGAGATATCTAATCCACGTGCGGCAACGTCTGTCGCTACAAGGATATCTAAGTGACCGCTCTTGAATGAACGCAATACGCTCATCCGTTTTTGTTGAGACAAATCGCCATGGATTCCTTCTGCACGATAACCACGTGCTTCCAATCCGCGTGCTAATTCATCTACACGGCGTTTTGTACGTCCGAAGACGATTGTTAGTTCCGGTGTTTGAACATCAAACAAGCGAGTCATGATATCAAATTTTTCGTATTCTTTTGCGCGGACATAGTATTGATCGATCAAGTCAGCTGTCATTTCTTTCGCTTTGATCTTCACATGATGTGGACTTTTCATGAATTTAACGCCGATGTTCTTGATGGCTGGCGGCATTGTTGCTGAGAAAAGTAATGTTTGTCTTTGATCAGGAACTTGGGAAATAATTTTTTCGATATCTTCCAAGAAGCCCATATTCAACATTTCATCTGCTTCATCCAAGACTAATGTTTGAACAGTTCCAAGTTTCAATGTATGGCGGTTGATGTGGTCAAGCATACGTCCTGGTGTACCCACAACGATATGTGGACGATCTTTCAAGCCACGGATCTGACGGCCAATATCTGCTCCACCGTAGACAGCTTGTACACGCACTTTTTTGTCGCGCCCTAAACGATATAGTTCTTCTTGTGTTTGGATAGCTAATTCACGTGTTGGTGCGATAACCAGACCTTGTAATTCGTGACGATCTGGATCGATTTTTTCTAACATTGGTAATCCAAATGCAGCTGTTTTCCCTGTACCTGTCTGTGCTTGTCCAATAACGTCTTTTCCAACTAATGCTAGCGGAATCGTTTCTGCTTGGATAGGTGTTGCTTCTTCAAAACCAGCGCGTTCGACTGATTTCAACAATTCTGGTGATAATTCTAGTTCTTTAAATTTCAAATGAATCCTCCTATATGGTTGTTAACTGAGGATGTAGCTTTTTTGCTACCCCGTCGATTTGTTCGGTCAAAGTGTATTGTTTCTTTTTGACAGTGGCCACGCACGTTTTTACCCATTCTTAGCCCCTGTGGCACCACCGAAAAATCACTTTGCGAAGTTTAGGCATTAGAAAAGCCAAACGGGTCGCGTTCAGCTTTATCATGATTATGACATCTGGTTTCGACAAGTTGCTTCCATGGCAAAACCAGTCCAATTTCTCTTCATCTTTCGGCAATAGGTTATTCTAACATAGCTTTTCATTTTCTGCAAGTTTACAGATTTTCATTTCATTTGCTGAAGCTGTTCTACTACTTCGAATAAGCCCATGCTGTTGCTGCCTTTCAGCATAATACTATCTGTTGATTCAAGATTTTGTTTGACAGCCTCAATCAATTTATTCTTTTCTTTTTCAAAATAGAACACAGGTAGTTGCGGATATTTTTGATTCAAGTCTTCTTTTAATGCATGCATTTGTTCCCCGTACAAGAAAATCATGGCAAATTTCTCAGGATCGATATGTTCACTCATTTGCGCATGCATGTTTAAAGAATCTTTCCCTAATTCCAGCATATCTGCTAACACAGCGATTCTACGCCCTTTTGTTGGCAGATTTTTAAAAGTATCTAATACCAGTCCCATGGCTGTTGGATTTGCATTGTAGACATCGCTCAAAATAGCTGCACCATTTCCTGCCGTTAGCCATTCAGTTCTGTTTTGTGTGATAGAAACATGAGCGAGCCCTTGGCGTATCTCAGGTATAGACAGTCCAAAGAAGCGCCCAATCGTATACGCAATCAAAGCATTCGTTACATTATAACTTCCAGGCAGCGGGATCGTAAATGTTTCTCCTTCTACTACAAAATCGGTTTGTGCTTTTCCTTCTGCTGTCACTTCCGCATGAACATCGCCATTTCCAATACCGAATGTTGTGACTGTTTGTACTAATGTTGCCGTTAAAGGTGTCAACAACGGTTCATCTGCGGGCACAACGAGTAATCCGTCTGGTACAAGTCCGTCAGTGATTTCCATTTTGGCTTTAGCGATTCCTTCTCGCGACCCAAGATTTTCTATGTGTGCTTCACCGATCATTGTGATTGCTGCAGCTTTTGGTTGAGCCATAAGTGAAAGTTCCGTGATTTCATTGGCGTGATCCATGCCCATTTCCAAGACGATCTTTTCTGTATCTTGCGGCATGTGCAAAATCGTGTAAGGAAGACCAATATTATTGTTGTAATTTCCTTGCGTCTTATATGTTTTGTATTTTTCAGACAAGACAGACGCGGTTAGATCTTTCGTGGTGGTTTTACCATTGCTTCCTGTAATTGCAACGACTTCTGCACCTACTTTTTCCAAGTAATAGGTTGCCAATTGCTGCATGGCTTTCAAAGGATCTGCTACAGGGATAACTGGAAAATCTTTTGGTGCTTGTTCAACAGGCAAGCTCCAAAATGAAGCAGATGCGCCGTTTGTGATTGCTTGCTGGATAAATTCATGTCCATCTCGCGTACCAGCAAGAGGAACGAATAAACTTCCTTCGGTTATCTTCCGGCTGTCAAATTCGACATTGGTAATCTTTGTCAGTTCAGAGCATTCGCTGCCCACGGCTTGTGCAATTTCTTGTATTGTTAGATTCATTGAGATCTCTCCTAAAAAAGGTTGTGAAAAAAGCGTTTGGCCTAAACGGCGGGTTCGCATGACTCTCACTTCCAAGTAAATTTCTCTATTCGTATTTAGAAGCTAGAATGAACGCGGTTACGCAATCACTCCAGCTTCTTCTTTATTTCTCTTTATTCATTTTTTTCAAAAAAAGATTGACGCTGACGGTATCGATTCATTCCTAATTGAATCAGTTCTTCAATCAAATCACCGTATTTCAAGCCCATGTTTTCCCATAAGAGCGGGTACATACTGAACTCCGTAAATCCTGGCATAGAGTTTAATTCATTCAGGAATAATTCATTTTTATTTGTCAAAAAGAAATCACACCGGCTCAATCCGCTTCCGCCTAACATCGTGTAAGCTAACTTCGCGTACTCTTGCGCTTTTTGATAAACTTCTTCCGGCACTTCGGCTGGAATCTGCATTTCGATTTTATTATTGATATATTTGGCTTCATAGTCATAGAATGCTACGTCTTTTACGACTTCGCCAGGCAAAGTCGTCCGAACATCTTCATTTCCTAATACAGCAACTTCGATTTCGCGAGCTTCAATTCCTTGTTCAACGATTGCTCGAGAATCATACTGATAGGCTGTTGCTAAAGCATTTTGCAATTCTTCTCGGTTTTCTGCTTTTGTAATGCCGACACTAGAACCCATATTCGCCGGTTTGACAAACATCGGATAAAGCAAAGAACCTTCACATTGATCAAATACTTTTTTAGGATTTTCTTTCCATTGATTCTTAAGTACTGGTACATAAGGAACTTGTGGCACACCAGCAGCTTGTAAAATATATTTGGTCATGATTTTATCCATGGCACATGCACTGGTCAATACGCCTGCGCCGACATAAGGCATATTCAATGTCTCTAAGAAGCCTTGGATCGTTCCATCTTCCCCGTTTGGCCCATGTAAAACTGGAAAAACGATGGCTCCTTCTTCTTTGATTTCGCCCGGATTGATCACTTTTCCTGTAAAGCCTTCCTCTGTCTGTCCACTTGGGTCCCATGAAAGGTGCAAGACATCTTTGCTTGCAGGTTTTTCTGTTAGTAATGGACCTTTGACCCATTGTCCTTCTTTTGTAATAAATACGAGTTGAACTTGGTAATAATTATAATAAATGGCATTTAAAACTGAAAATGCGGAAAGAATGGACACTTCATGCTCTGCGCTGCGTCCGCCATATAGTAAAGTAATCTTCAAAAGATTGTCCTCCTGTATTCTAAATCGTTCAGTGATTTACTCTCATATTTTAGCACAAAACAAAAATAAACGAATAACTTATTTATAAAAAAACGAGTTGGTTTCTAAAAGAACAAACGTCATTTATTTTTTGCCAGCTAGATTATTTGTCCCATTTTTTATAAAAAGTTATGATAAAGAAAAGGAGGGATGATGATGGCGCAAACAAATCCACGCAGCCGCTTGGCAGAAATCATTCGAGTGTTCATCAACTACAATGTAGTGCCAAACTTTGTACAGCAAAAAAATCCCGAACAGGTAAAAAAAGCCTTTGAAGAATTAGGCCCCACCTTCATCAAGATAGGACAGATGCTTTCTGTTCGAGAGGACTTGCTTTCCTCTGCCTTCACTCAGACATTTAAAACATTACAAGACAGTGTACCTAGCGACACATTTTCAACGGTCAAAAAGACGATCGAAACGGAACTTTCTCTTTCGGTATCAGATATATTCGATGATTTTTCCAAATCGCCTTTTGCCTCCGCTTCTATGGGACAGGCTCACCGTGCCAAGCTGAAAAGCGGTGACGCGGTAGTTGTTAAGATCCAACACCCTAACATTGCCGAAGAGATTCGCCTTGATCTTCAACTATTTGAACGTGCAATCCCTTTGATCAAATACATTCCTGAAACTAGCGTAGTTGATCTAAAAGGGGTACTCCAAGAAGTAAAACGTTCCTTGATCAATGAAATGGACTTCTTAAAAGAAAGTCAAAATGGCGAACAATTCTATCAAAAGAACAATGGCTGGAAAGAGATCCGCAGCCCCAAAATTTATGACGCTTTTTGTTCGAAAAAAGTGATCGTGATGGAAGAAATGTCTGGTAAAAACTTGAATCATTTGATGAATGCCGAAAACGGAACAGAAACTTTTATCACCGGTATTCAAAACAAGCAGCTGAAACAAGAAGTTGCAAAGCTTTTAGTTGAGAACTTTATGAAGCAGGTGTTTGATGATGGTTTTTTCCATGCTGATCCTCATCCGGGGAATTTGCTGTTCCATGTGCTAACAAAAGAAGAACAGACACGAGCTCGCCGAACAACTGAAACAGTTCATGAAAAAGAGTTCGGTCCCTTTGCTTTTCGAGCCTCTACTTCTATAGAAAACCCTGTTGCGCCATATACAGTCAACTACATTGATTTTGGCATGATGGGGCATCTTTCTGCAGGTCTTAGGCAAAAGCTCACACAAGCCGTTTTAGCGCTGTATACGAAAGATGCTTATCGAATCGAAAAAGCGGTCCTTCGACTTTGTCAGCAAGAAGGCTTATTTGATGAAAGTCGGTTTCACCAAGAACTGACAAGTTTTCTTGAACAATATTATGATTCCCCTATTGATGAAATCAACTTGCAAGAAGTATTCGCACAAGTCGTGATGATCTGTCATCAAAATAATCTGCAGTTCGACCGTGATATCACGCTTTTGCTGAAAGCATTCGGGACATTAGAAGGGGTGATCCGTGTCCTTGACCCTGAAGTTTCCCTCATGGAAATTGCTTCGCCTTTTGCCCAACATTACTTTCTCACCCATTTGGATGTAGAAGATACATTGAAACAAAGTGGATTAGACCTATTAGAAGGAATGAAGGCTGTGCCTAAGATTCCAAAACAACTTCATCATCTATTAGAAATGTGGACTTCGGGACAAGGAAAAGTCAATTTGGAATTAAAAAAGCAAGACAAATTATTGAACAGGATCGAAAGTATGATCAATCGACTTGTTTTCGGTATGATTTTAGCTGCATTGATCGTAGGATCTTCCCTGCTTGTCCAAGCTGCACCTGTAGAAAACGCAGAGGTCGTTTCCTTATTAGGGATATTTACGTATGCTATTGCAGCATTTGTCATTATTTTTTTAGCAATCGATGCATTGATCCAAATGTATAAGAAGAGGAAAAAGTAGAAAAAAGTTGGGAGAAAGCTGTTCTGTCTCAAGCAATAAGAATGACCAAATAAAAATAACTCCTCCTATTTTACCGTTTTTTGAGCTAGTACCGAACAACAAAAAAAGGAACAAGGAATCCATTTATCCTGTTTCCCTGTTCCTTTTTTGGTGTATTCGCGCACAAGTAAACTTACCTTCGTTACCTACTATCTTCTGTACTTGGTAAACCTTGGTCAATTGCCTTTTTCAACGCTTGACGAAAAGTCGTATGATCTTTATCTGTAAAGGGTTTTGGACCCTTTGTCCTTATGCCAGCTTTTCTTAACTTCCCACTATGGTAACGTTGTTCGAGAAGCGTGCCGATATTCGCTTCATCAAATTCTTTTCCAGAGTGATGGAACACTCGCACACCCTTCGGCAATACAAGTGAAGCTAAACCATAATCTTGCGTGATCAAAAAGTCATTCTTCTTAACCATACCGACGATTTTATAATCTGCACTATCAGCTCCACGGTCTACGTAGACGATTTGGACATGATTAGCGTATTCTTTGGTCGTATAATGATCTACACTGGTTACGATAATCACGTCGAGACCATAGGATTCTCCTAACTTTATGACATCGTCTTTTACTGGAGAACCATCCCCATCAATGAATAGCCTCATTCTTTTTCGCCTTCTTCCATAAATGATATACAGTCACCAATCCGCTCATTAAGAGACCGACATTGATCCATTTGGCTAAAATAAGCAGTTGCGCACTTGCTATCGGCACTGCTCCATGGTTCAGCATGATCAGTAGTAGATGGATTGGCTCTCCCATTTCTTTTGATAAAATAAACAAAAGCGTCATCAATAAAAACTGGTGGATCACACTTCCTTTATTTTGAGTAGTGTACTTGGCAATAATCCGACGATCCATTGGAATAGCTACATCGGTTTGATAGTATTCCTTATTTAGCCAACTGCCTGTTACTACGTGCCAGAAACTAAGCAAAAAGACACCTATCGCAAAACCATTTGGAATCAAGAGGACCAACAAAGAAGAACTCAGTCCAAGCAATTGCGTAGCCAATGGAGACCATGATAAACGTTTCAAAATCAATGGTCCGACTATTTTTGCTGCAATCAAACCGGCAGCATAAGGAAAATACATATAAAACGGAAGTTTCTCTAATCCGTACAGTATGCCAACATAAAAATTGCTAAACAAAAAAAGAAAATTCCCTAACATTCCATTTAGAAAAGTAAACAGATTCAGCCAACTTGGCAACTTCCATTCCTTCTTCTGGTGGCCTAAGACGAACACGAACACAATGAACAACACCAAGAAACCATAAACAGCAAGATCAAAAAGCCTTTCATCGAATAACAATCGGGCATTTCTCAAAAGAAACAATAAGCCAAAGAACACCAAAAATAAAACAAGCTCCCGCGTAGCCACTAGATTTCTTTTCATATCTTTGAAATCCAGTTCGTAACGCGGATAATGACTGACCGTGTGGTAGGCCATGACGTAAAAAAGTGTATAAATCGTAAAGCTTGCTGCAATCTGAGTCGGTGCAGGCAGTCCGATTGCTTGATACAGGAGGAATAGCCAGATAGCTGCAAATAAGTACTTTTTCCCATCCATATTGATAAAGCCTTGCATCTTCTCATGGAAATTGACCGTGATATTAGCAGGTACAAGCCATGCTGCACTTAGCCCTAGAAGAACACTTGAAAAATAAAACAAAGGAAAATAAAATACGCCTAGTATTCCAAGTAATGAACCAGTACCACCCATCAGCAGAGCGATCATCAGCAACGTGTAACTATCTAGACCAAATCGTAGACTATTGACTAAAAACAGCCCAGTCATCCGAAAGGCATAAAACAGCGTAAATGGCAAAATCGTCAGCCAATTATGCGAATCTGTTATTCCCAAAAATAAAAGATAAGGAATCAAAATAACCGTATTGCTTAAAATAAAGGGCGTTGTTTGCGTAAAATTGCGCCCAAATCGTTTGAGTTTTTCGAACATGACAATGGCTCCCTTAAACAGTCTTATAACTAATCTGCTCTTCGATTTTAGCATTAAAGGGGAAATAAACCAATTTTACAGAATATATTCTTGTAAAAAAAAAAATGCAGAAAGAAGCATAAGCTTCTTTCCGCATTTTTACGGTACTTGATTACTCAAGCAGACAAGCCCTTCTCCACAAAAGTCTTGCCCGACACCCCTGCATCCGGCAGGTGATAAAGATAGAAATCAATTATCCTGTGCCTCCAAAATCAATTAGGAGCTCTGTAAACCAGAGTCCTTCTCGACCCGTCGCATGAAGTTACTTTAACACAGTTCCTAAGATTATGCGAGAGCTTTTTTCATTTTATAATCGACCATTTGAAATCCTTGACCGATATCTGAAACAAGTTCTTCTGTAATCTCAAACCCTTCATGCTTATAAACCTCGATTGCTTGGTGATTTCCCTGGTTCACTCGTAAAAAAATCTCTTTTTCCTTTGTTTGCGCAGCAAGTTCTTCATACCAGCGAAAAACCGAAGAAGTCAATCCTTGGCCACGGGCTTTATTCAGCAAATATAATTTGCTTAAATAGATTTTACCTTTTATCTCTTCATAAGCAGTGTAACCGACAGTCTTTCCTTCACTTTTTAATAAAAAATAAGAAACGCCTTCTGCCAGTTCTTTTTGGATCTGCTTTTTTGACTGATAAGTTTTCAGCATATAATCGACTTGTTTTTGACCAATAATTGGTACAAAAGCTTCCGGCCATACTTCTTGAATGACTGCCATCAGCTCATCCAGTTCATTTTCTGTTACTTTTATTTTTTCCATACACCCACGTCCTTTTTTACATTATAAATGACCTTGCGCTTGATGGAATAAAAAGAGCATGATCATACTGTACACACCTACCGACCACGGCTTCAAGAAAATCACGATCTGCATAAACTCTCTAAAAGATAATTTCGTCAAACCAGCTACTAGACAGATCAAGTCGTCTGGCGCAAAGGGAAGCAGCAAGGTAACGACTAATACTTTTTTGATATCTTTCGTTTTTCTTGTCAGCAATTCATCAAATTTTTGATACTTTTTTGGCGATAAAATAAGCTGGACAAAGGCTACACCATAGTAACGGACAAGCAAAAATCCGATTGCTTCCCCAATCACTAGACCAATACAACTATATAAAAGCCCAAATCCATTGCCAAACATCAGCATGCCAGCTACCGAAGAGATCCCTCCCGGCAAAATAGGAATGATCACTTGGATCACTTGCAGCAGAACAAATACTATCACTGCATACTTGCCGAATTCCTGGATAAACGCTTGCAAAGAGGTGCTTGAACGAAAAATCCCATGATGATAAGCATAGAGAATCAACACAAAGAAAAACAACAGACCGATGATTGGCATGATCTGAAGACATTTTTGTAAAACTGATGCTTTTTTAGACATCTTTCTTCCTCATATCTTTTTTCATTTGCTAAAACTGCCTCCTTAGGGGGTGATGCAAAAGTAGCTTCTTCGGAAAATTCCTTCTTATTTATTGAAGCTGACTACTTCTGTCACAACCTCTGATTCACGGTGCTCAATCAGCTGACCTTCGGTATTAGCTCAAAAAACGGTAAAATATAAGTAGCTATTTTTCCGTTTTTTCTCTCTAATACTCAAGTCAAGACGCTGATTTCACAACCTCTTGTTATAAATAAAAAAACAGTTGACTGGTGACTGTTCAAAAAGCAGGATCCTTGCTTTTCAAACGGTCGCAGTCCGTTCAACTGTTTCACTGCGCACTATTTATGGTTTAAGAAACTAGCCACTTTTGTTGTAATCAAATCAATAGCAACGTGGTTTTCTCCGCCTTCTGGAACAATGATATCCGCATAGCGCTTCGTTGGTTCGATAAATTGATGATACATCGGTTTAACAACTGTCAAATATTGCTCGATCACGGAGTCCAATGTGCGTCCCCGTTCTTCCATATCCCGTTTGATACGACGAATAATACGAATATCATCGTCTGTATCTACGTATACCTTGATATCCATCAAGTCACGCAGACGTTCATCTTCTAAGATCAGGATTCCTTCTAGAATGATCACTTCTTTTGGTTCCTGAATGATCGTTGCCTGACTTCTTGTATGCGCTACATAGTCATACACGGGTTTTTCAATGGCTTTATAGTTCAGTAAGTCGCCTACATGCTGAATCAGCAGATCATTATCAAAGGCAAAAGGGTGATCGTAATTTGTGTTCAATCGTTCTTCAAAACTCAAATGGCTCTGATCCTTATAATAAGAATCTTGTTCAAGCATCATGATGGAATGGTCCGGGAAGTTGTTGAAAATCGCACGGCTGACACTTGTCTTTCCGCTTCCTGACCCACCCGTCACACCAATGATAATTGGCTTGCTTTTTGTCATTGACTAAAACCTCTTTCGTATCCGTTTTTTCATTCTAATCTATTATAGCGAAAAAACACGAAAATGCTATATTTTTCTGAAAATTAATCCTTTTCAATTTCCAATAATGAGTAAAGTTCTTCTAAAGAATCGATTCGATAAGTGGGTTGGATCTCTTCGATTTCCGGCAATTTGTTTTTATTGAACCAAATCGTATCGATCCCTGCCATGTTCCCTCCTTTGATATCAGAAGTCAGTGAATCGCCAATGATCACCGTCTGCTTTTTATCAAGATCAGGAATGCGGGAAAATACATGATCAAAAAATTCTTTCATCGGCTTTTGCGCTCCAACAGCTTCTGAGACAAATATATCCTTAAAATAATCAAGCATTCCTGCATCTGTTAAACGCTGATATTGAGTATGCGACACACCGTTCGTTACAATATAAAGTTCGGCGTGAGGGTGGACCTTTTTCAGAAGTTCTAGACTCCCTGGAACAAGGTCATGTCCTTGGTTCAAGTAGTGACGATAGCGTTTCTCCATTTGGCGACTATCTACTGTTTTCCCAAATTGCTGGAAGAGTAATCCAAAACGACTGCCTGTTACTTCTTCTCGTGATAGTCTGCCCTTTTCAAATTCCTGCCATAAATGATGATTCAAAGCCTTATAGCTCGTTTTGATTTCTGGTGTCAACGTGATTCCTTGCTCTGCGAACAAAGTACTTAAAGCATTTGCTTCAGTTTGTTGAAAGTCTAGTAATGTATCATCAACATCAAACAATAAAGTGTTATATCTCATCTTTTTGATCTCCTATTTAAAATAAATACTTAACTTTTTCATCTCTGCTAGCGTCAACGATCGGTACTCGCCTACTGCCAACTGTTCATCTAATTCCAATGGTCCCATGCTTAACCGCTTCAATGCGATCACTTTCTTTCCTTGGGCTAAAAACATCTTTTTGACTTGATGGAATTTTCCTTCTTGGATCGTCAATAAAACAGTACTTTGGTGCTTGTCTGCTTTGAGTATTTTTAGATTAGCCGGCTGGCACTGGTACCCATCAGCGAATACGATTCCTTTTTCAAATGCTGCTACGTCTGCTGATGTCACCCTTTCGTTCACCACTGCTTGATAAGTCTTTGAGACCTTTTTTTCAGGAAGGAGCATTTCATATCCCAATTGGCCATTCGAAGTAATCAGCAACAGTCCTGTTGTATCTCTATCCAGTCTTCCCACCGGATAGAGCGGCTGAAAACGATCGGCACTTGCAATCAGATCGATTACCGTCGTCTTTTCTGGATCTGACACGGCAGTCACAGCTTTTTTAGGCTTGTTGAGAAGATAATAGGACTCATTTGTTTCTAAATGTTCACCTGCTACTTCAATCCGATGCAGCAAACTGTCTACATTTCGATTTTGTCGAAATTCGACTGTGCCATCGACCATCACTTGCTTCAAAGCAAACAGCCGCTTCATTTCCTTACGTGTCGTTTCTAATTTTTCTTCTATTAATTTATCTAAGCGCATACCGTTTCCTTTCTTATTACTAATAAGAATTATACCTTGAATATGTTTGCTTGCAAATAAATCAGCAGCGTTATTCCTTGACTTAACCAGTAGTTCGCGTTACGGTTAAAGAGTAAAGTGAATTGGATTTCTCATACACAGCGTAATGACCTGGTGGAGAAAAGTTGAATCCTGACTTTCTAAGGGGAGATGCGCACATCTCTCCTTTTGCGTTTTTTTAAGCGCCCTGCCTTCGATGATGTGCACGAGATTAGCCTTTAGAATTCACTTAAATAAAATCTGTCCGTTACCAAAGCAGACAGTCACATTTTAAGGAGGAATTTTGGTTATGTCAGTATCATTAGAAGTAAGTAAAAGAGAAGTACGTCCCCGTTCATTAAGAAATAAACTTCGTCACGAAGGGAAAGTTCCAGCTGTTGTTTATGGGTATAAAATAGAAAGTACCCCTATCTCATTCGATGGTTTGACACTAAGCAAATTGTTGCGTGAACATGGAGCAAACACAGTTATCACGATGGACATTGACGGACAAAAAGTCAATACATTGGTTCATAAGATTCAAACGAACACTTTTACTAATCATTTCGAACATGCAGAATTTCTATCTGTCAACATGTCGGAAGAAACAGAAGTCGAAACAGAAGTCGTTCTTGTTGGCGAATCAATTGGTGTTAAATCGGGTGGAGTGTTAGCTCAAAACTTGTATACAGTAGTCGTATCTGCTACACCAGACAAATTGCCTGAACGAATTGAAGTCGACGTGACAAACTTGGAATTAGGCGATTCTATTACAGTAGCCGATCTTCCAAAAAACGACGATTACAAGTTCGTGACCGACAGTGAAGAACAAATTGCTGCTGTAGTCGCTCAAAGTGAAGAAGAAGAAAGCACAGGTGAAGGCGGCGAACCAGAAGTAATCGGTTCAAAAGAAGAATAATACTGAAACAATCAGGTGGTGTTAGAAGTGGCGGGTCAGCAGCTTTTAACACGCCTTTTTTATTTCTAATCGTTTATTTTCATATGGGGCTTCCACTTTTGTAAATAGCTTTGCAAACGAAAAATCCTGATTTACCAAGCTTTCCCTCGCATATTTTTATCGTACCTTTATAAAAATTTATACTTTGAAAAAAAGTATTCAATTATTGTTGCATTTTTCCTGATTCTTTATTAGAATGAACCCTCGTTAAAGTAAGTATTTCTAGTTTATCCTATGATTGATTATAAAAATAAAAACATTCGTTGATTCGAAGGAGGTTAACCAGATGTTTGAAAGTTTTGATAGCAGCCGCAACCGTTACGCTTCAGTTGGTGTAGTATCAAGTTTGCCAGATGAATTGATTGACAGTATATGGTTTATTATTGACCTAGATCTTAAGGGAGTCATTCCATTAGAAAATATATTAACCTTTGATTTGATCGAAAATCGTGGAAAAGTGACGATGCATTTTTCTCAAGCAGGAAGCAATGTGGAAATGGATATTGATTTGCCGTTTGCCTATTCGAACCAATTTCCTGCTCAAGTATACGCCTATGATGACGGTACGAGAGAAACGATCCTTTTACCAAGTGAGATCAGACAATATTAAGATGATAGATAAACGTGGATGTCCCTTTTTTTACAGACCAGGCCAAGTTGTTGATTCTTTGACTCAATTCTTGGCTTCTTTTTATGGAATTTCATCAATTATCATTGATTTCTAATTGGTATTCTCAGGATAAACGCTATATACTACTAACTAAATTTTAAAGATATAAGGAGTTTAAAAGATGCGCGATTTAACAAAGGGAAGCCCCGCTAAACTGATTTTGCTGTTCACTGTTCCTTTACTGATCGGAAACGTTTTTCAGCAGTTTTATAATATGATCGATATGATCATCGTGGGTCAGACGCTAGGTAAAAATGCGCTGGCAGCGGTTGGTGCAACTGGAAGCCTGACATTTTTGATCATTGGTTTTGCCCAAGGGTTAACAGCTGGTTTAGCCATTATTACTGCACAACGTTACGGTGCAAAAGATTATCGGGGTCTGAAGAAAAGTTTTGCTGCTAGTGTTGTTATTAGTCTTGTCGTCACTGTGATTTTAACCGTCCTGAGTCTCCTGTTTATTCGTCCGATGCTTCAGTTGATGCAAACTCCTCCTGAAATAATTGATCAAGCACAAACGTTTATTTCAATTATTTTGTTAGGAATCTTTGCATCCGTCAGTTTCAATTTGCTTTCTAATGTCATTCGCGCACTTGGTGACAGCCGCACACCATTATTCTTTCTGATCATTGCGGTTATCATCAACGTCGTACTTGATTTGATCTTTATTATCTATTTTGGTATGGGTGTGGAAGGTGCAGCTATTGCTACCGTAATCGCACAAGTTTCTTCTAGCGTACTGTGTCTTGTGTATATCAAGAAAAAGATGCCTTTGTTACAGTTACGCAAAAAAGATTTCAATTTTGATAAAGAAGAGTTTCGTGTACATCTAAATGCAGCTTTGCCAATGGCGTTCCAGTCTTCAATCATCGCTGTCGGTGCTATCGTATTACAAGCGGCACTAAATAGCTTAGGGACAGATGTTGTGGCTGCTCAAGCCGCTGCTGGTCGTATTGATCAATTTGCCAATCAACCGATGATGTCATTTGGTATCGCAATGGCGACTTTCACTGCACAAAACTATGGTGCAAAAGAATATGGTCGAATCTTGCAAGGTGTACGACAAACTTTATTGATGAGTGTCGGATTTAGTCTTTTAGCAGGTGCTATCGTCATTTTCTTTGGACATTTCTTTGTTCAACTGTTTGTTAGCCCATCAGAAACACATGTATTTGAATTAGCACAAACCTACTTCAATATCAATGGGTCTCTTTACTGGATCTTAGCAGTCCTGTTCATTTTACGCTACACGCTTCAAGGTCTTGGACAAAGCAAGATTCCTACGATCGCCGGTATGATGGAATTGCTTATGCGTTCTTTTGCAGCTATCGTTCTTACAGGAATGTGGGGGTATCCAGGAGCCGCAGCAGCTTCTCCTCTAGCTTGGATCGGCTCTGTTGCAGTGTTGCTTTACTCTTACATGCGTTCGATGAAACAATTGAAACATATGGGTGAAGAGGAACATTTCACGTTAGAACATGCCGAAGCAAGGTAACCTTGATTAAAAGAAATCGGTGCGGCTAAAAATGAAAACTTTTATTGAAAATATCTTCTTCGTTTACCGAAAACAGTTTTTTTAGATAACAAAAGGCTGTGACATTTTTTGTCACAGCCTTTTCCTACGATTAGTCAAGTAAAAGGTGCAAGAAAAATAGCTCGTAAACGAAAGCGACAAAATCAAGGCACACCAAATAAAGCCCCGTTCGTAAAAAAATTTTCGATCTGGGCAAAGAAGTGGTATACTGTAAGTGGTTTAGTTAATGGTCCACTGAGACCGCGTACGCATAGTCGTACTCTGTATGTGCCCTAACCATAGCGTGCATACATTTCAGAAGCTTGTTCATACAAGCAACTGTGGCAACCTTCTCTTTCTTAGGGATAGGTTGCTTTTTTAATTTGTAGTAACAATCGACAATATGATTAGGAGCTGCGCGTTGCTGGCGAATCATATTTCGAATGGTGAAGAAAATAATTTTCCGTGCTTTGGGATTACCACGCTTATTGATGCGGTCTTGGCCAGTATACTTACCTGATTGATACCGTCGGATGTCGATTCCGACAAAAGCATTCAATTGTTTATGGGTTTTAAATCGTGTGATATCTCCTAATTCACCGAGCAATAAAGCGGCTGTGAGTGCGCCAATCCCAGGGAACGTTTGGTACAACAAAAAGCAAGGAGACCCTTCGGCTTTTTTGATCATTTGTGTCGCCAGTGCTTTTTTTTGTTCGAGTAAATCTTGGAGAAGTTCGGCGTAATAGATCGTTTTTTGACAGTGGATACTGTCTTTTTCAACAGCTGGATAGGCACACTGTGCATAGTGGATGATTTGATCTGCCTTTTGCTCGGCACGATTCGCGGAGATTTTTTTCCGTGTTTCGTTGATCAGTTTATTTTTGTCCGAGTAGATGCCAATACAAAATCTGGATGGGGAAAAAGACGGATCAATGTCAATGC
Organism: Enterococcus sp. C46; assembly: GCF_040887565.1. NCBI lineage: Bacteria > Bacillati > Bacillota > Bacilli > Lactobacillales > Enterococcaceae > Enterococcus > Enterococcus sp. C46. Next base: position 221,165 of record NZ_JBFOGA010000002.1, on the reverse strand, counting down.
GTAAGGGGTCAGCCTGTTTGAAAAGAACTGTTCAAGCTCTGGAAAAGTCAATTGAAGGCAGTTGTGTAAATCCATGCGCAGACGAGTGATTTTCTTCTCAATTTCTTGATAAAAACGGGCTAAATCGCGCATCTCTAAGTAAAAATTGCTTTGTACTTCTTTTGGCTGACGTTGATTTTTAAGATGAGTCTGTGCGAGCCGGTGGGCATCCGATTTATCTGTTTTCCAACTGCGTAAGGTGCTTTCTTCCATCTGTTTTTTCGCTTCTAACGGGTTTAACAAACAGTAAGAAAAGTGATGATCTTGAAAGAACTTTTCGACTGGTCTGGAATAAATCCCCGTTGCTTCAAAAACAATCAATGGACGTTCAGGCAAGTGCTGGATCTCTTCGAGTAATGCATGAAATCCTCTTTGAGTGTGTTCGATCTCGTCTTCAAATAAGCAGGTGTCGTCTTTGTATAGGACACTGTAGCTGTGTCCCATTGAAACATCTAATGCAAGAATGTAAGGCATTTGTTTTCCTCCTTTTTAAGTTTTGAAAGAACTTTACTGCTTCATTTCGATTCCAATTTCCTATACACGGGCTCATGGCCCCAACATACGTAAACCTGATTCTAAAATGACAGTAAAGAAGTTCGGTTTTTGATAGGGACTCGTAGTCCTCAAGGCTTTGTTCGAACTTTCTTTCACTCTTCACTATAATCTAAAAATAGAAAATAGAGGAGAACATCATTCGTCAATGATGTTCCCCTCTAATCTTAGTATGTTTTTCTTTTATTCTGCATCTCTTTCCATGGTCTCTACTTTGAAATAATCGATATGCGCATGCTGGTATTCTAATACCGTGAAACGGAATGAGGCAATCTCAATGATCGTTCCTGCTTTTATTTCTTTATATCGGCTAGAAGCAAATCCCGCAAGTGTAGTAAAATTCGTTTCTTCAAACTCTGGAATCTCTACATGAAAATAACGTTGAAAATCATCTAATGTTAGTTTGCCGGAGATGATATAAGAGCCATCTGACTGTTCCGCTATCAACGCTTCGTCCAAATCTGTCTCATCCCGGATTTCCCCGACGATTTCTTCTAAAATATCTTCAATCGTTACTAAGCCGCTTGTCCCTCCATATTCATCTTTTAAGATAGCAATATGTTTTCCTTTTTTTCGCATGATCGTCAATAATTTTTTTATAGGGATTGTTTCAGTTGTTACGATTGGCTCTTCAATCAAATGTTCTACTGTCAGTTGGTCATCTTTATAAGATTGCTTGATCAAATCTGGTAAGGTAACATAACCTAGAACATTGTCTTTGGATTCTAAAATCACCGGATAGCGAGTATGTCCTTGCTCAATCGAAGCTTTTATCGCTTCTTTTACTGTTTCCGAAGCTTCGAATACTTGCATAGACGTACGATCTACTTGTATATCTTTTGCCAAGGTATCATCAAATTCAAACACGTTTTCCAAATAATGATATTCTTCTTTGGTTAACTCACCTTTTTCATAAGAATTCAATGCGACTAGTGTCAGCTCTTCTTGAGACAAGGTTTCTTCTCCTTCAGATACGAGGCGCACACCTAAAAGCTTTCCTAGACCCGCTGCTGAATGATTCAATACCCAAATAAAAGGAAACATTACTTTATAAAAATAATGAAGCGGTTTGACTACGAACAAGACGACCTTCTCCGTATTGACGATACTATAGCTCTTAGGAAGCAGTTCGCCAATAACCACATCGATATACGTCACTAAAATAAATCCTAGCGCCACAGAGATTGTACTGCTGATAGCTGAACTGAAAGGTAGTTTACCGATCACTGGTTCCAGTAGAGCCGCGACAGAGCCTTCACCGACCCACCCGATGATCAACCCGGTTAGCGTAATTCCTAATTGACTAGCTGATAAATAATTATCTAAATGGTGTGTAACATGAAGAGCTAGCTTGGCGTTCTTCACGTTTTCCTTTTCTAATTGTTCCAATTTTGATCGTCTGATTTTCACTAAAGCAAATTCACTTGCTACAAAAAATGAAGTAATTGCGATCATCAAAAATAAAATAATGAAATTGATAACCATATTCTCCCGCCTTTCTCTTTTTCTATTGTACCCTTTTTCTACAAAAAAATTGAAAATAATGCGTATTTATATTAGGAGTAAAAAAAGAGATGTGGCTGAAAAATGCCACATCTCCTTCCTATTAAAAGGATTGCGTTACTTGTTGCTAAACAGCTTTTTCATGATCTCTGATAAAAACGGTATTCAAAAGCTGAATTTAGATCAAAGCGCTACTTTCACAACCGCTCTTTCAACCATGTTTTCCGAGTATTTCCAATGATAAGCGGAACAGTTTCATGTTTTACTTCGCTGTACTCTAGCCCAAACCATGTTTCTGGCGAGGTAGCGATTTTTTTGATTGCCAGTTTTGCCTGCATGATTTGACGTTGCCATTTTCCTAGAGTTGTCACATTTGAGACTACTTCATCAATCAGAACAAATTGGAAATCGCCAACTTCCCGTCCCGGTGTCAAAGAGTATCTTTGTGGCTGTTTTGGCAAACGACCTTGTTTCATCAAATCATGGATGACTTGGCGAACATATACGTTAATTTCCTGTTGGACCCTGAAACCTAAGAACAGATTCACTTGGACAATAAAGTCGGTGCCCATCATATCTACTTGATATTCTTTCGTATATGGCTCATCCGTCACTTCCACATGAACAAACCAATAGACTCTTGCTCTTTTAGGTCGCTTATCTAAAATCGAATAGATGAACTGTCGTCCCACTTTATCTTCAGCCATATCAGGAACTAGGAAGACAACATTCGTCTGATAGATTGGTAAAGAAGCATCATCACGTAATTCTTTAAGCTGTGGGATATAATCCCTCAAAGACACATCCTCTGTTGACGATTCGCGGATAATGTTCCCTTGTTCCCAAATGAACATCACGACTAAGATGATCAAACCAATCAGAACGGCTACAAAACCGCCACGGAAGAATTTGACGACACTTGAGATAAAGAAAACGACTTCTATTGCACCAAAGAAAAAGGTAACTAAATATGCAAACCAACGAGAATGCCCATTTTGGATAAGATAAAAGTAAAGCAATGCCGTCGTCATCAACATGGTCACCGTGATCGACAGACCATAAGCAGCTTCCATATGATGGGAAGTTCGGAATGTGACGACCACTAGAGAACAGGCGATCCATAGAATCAGATTGACTGCTGGGATATACATTTGCCCGATACTGTTCCCAGGATACATGATCTTTAATCGAGGCAGCAGTTTCAACTTGATGGCTTCCGAAACCAGCGTAAACGAGCCTGTAATCAATGCTTGCGAAGCAATCACCGCAGCAACTGTTGCAAAAGCAACGCCAATCACGATCCAACTTTGAGGCATCATTTGGAAGAATGGATTCAAGTTCTTGATTTGCTGTGCTTCAGGGTTTTGATAAACATTCAATAACCATGCAGCCTGCCCAAAATAATTGATGACCAAACAAATTTTGACGTAAGGCCAGCTCAAACGAATATTTCGTTTGCCGACATGTCCAAGATCGGAATAAAGCGCCTCTGCACCTGTCGTAGCCAAGAAAATATTTCCAAGAATGAACAAGCCTAATTTGTTATCTGCACTAAAAAGCAGCTGGAGTGCGTAATAAGGGTTCAATGCACGGATAACTGTCCAATCCTGGCTAAAATTCAGCAACCCCATTACTCCTAAAAAAGTAAACCAAGCGAACATGATTGGTCCGAATGCTTTTCCGACAATATCTGTACCAAAGCGTTGGACCATGAATAAGACAAAAATAATAACTAAAGTGATAATGACGATCACGTTCTGGTTATTACCGAACCGGTCAAAAAACTGCGGAATTCCCCGCAATCCTTCAATCGCAGTCGTTACCGTCACAGCAGGGGTCAATACCCCATCTGCTAGTAAGGCAGCTCCTCCGATCATTGCAGGAATAATCAAATATTTCCCACCTTTTCGGACAAGTGTGTAGAGTGAGAAAATTCCACCTTCCCCATGGTTATCTGCATTTAGTGCAATCACGACATATTTGATCGTTGTCAGTAGAGTCAATGTCCAAAAAATCAATGAGACTGATCCGATAACAAAATCAGGATTAATTCCTGTCAATCCGCCATTATCTTCAACAATCGATTTCATCACGTAAAGCGGACTTGTCCCGATGTCACCGTAGACGACTCCCATCGCTACAAGCAGGCCAGCCATTGATATTTTTTTGGTATTGTGCGTTGTTGCCACGTTTTCCCCTCATTTCTTGTTATATGGATATCCTTTAGGTAAGGTTGAATGATAGACGATATTCTTATCCATGACACCCGCTTTCCTAAATTGCTTCTAATTATCCAAGTAACACACTGAAGTGTCAACTTATTTGAATAAAATTATTCTTTCTTTGGTCGTTCCCTGATACGTCTTGCCACAAATGAATAAAGCGCAAGGCAAAAAATTGCACCCAATAGTGCTGGGATCAAATAAAAACCGCCAAGTTCCGGTCCTAGCGGTCCTAGTAAAAATTCGCCAAGCCAGCTGCCTAAAAAGCCGATAATGATATTTCCAGATACACCACCTGGGACCTCCTTTCCCAAAATGGCACCAGCTATCAAACCTAACACACCGCCGATAAACAACGACCATAAAAAGTTCAGCATAGCCTTCCCCTCCTTCGTCCTTTTATCTCACTTTTATTTTACGCTTTATTTAGAAGGACTCCAAAAATATGCACCAAGAAACTTCAGTAAAAAAAGAGAGATGACAAAAATCGTCACCTCCCTTTTTTTCGAATAATTGTTGTTCTCCTGTCAACTTCTTGATCACAAAACACAATATTCATAAGAATTAAAATTATTTTGCTTCGTTTTTCGTTGAACCATCTTCATTCAACATTGCTTTTCTTGACAGATTTACGCGTCCTTGTTTATCGATTTCCGTTACTTTCACAAGGATCTCATCACCTAGTTTAACAACATCTTCGACTTTATTGACACGATCGTTTGCCAATTGAGAAATATGGACAAGTCCATCTTTTCCTTTGATCAAGTTGATGAATGCACCGAATTTTTCGATACGGACAACTTTCCCTAGATAAACTTCACCGACTTTGACTTCTTTTGTCAGATCTTCGATGATCTTGATGGCTTTTTTGATCATTTCTGCATCAGCAGAAGCAATACTTACTTTTCCATCTTGATCGATATCGATTTTTACACCCGTTTCATCGATGATTCCATTGATCGTGTCTCCGCCTTTACCGATGACATCTTTGATTTTAGCAGGTTCGATCTGGATCATTTCGATTTTTGGTGCATATTGGCTTAATTCTTCACGTGGAGCAGCAATCGTTGAAGTCAATTCTTCTAAGATTTCCATACGTGCTTGTTTTGCTTGAGTCAATGCTTCAGTTAGGATTTGTTCTGTGATTCCTTGGATCTTGATATCCATCTGCAAAGCAGTGATACCATCTTTTGTACCGGCAACCTTAAAGTCCATATCGCCAAGATGATCTTCCAGCCCTTGGATATCTGTTAAGATCGTATAGTTCTCACCATCAGAAACAAGTCCCATCGCAATACCGGCAACAGGTGCTTTGATTGGTACCCCTGCGTCCATCAATGCTAACGTGCCAGCACAGATACTTGCTTGGGAAGAAGAACCATTTGATTCCAATACTTCTGCTACCAAGCGGATCGTATAAGGAAATTCTTCTTCTGAAGGGATTACTTGTGCCAATGCTCGTTCTCCTAATGCGCCATGTCCGATTTCCCGACGTCCTGGAGATCCTGCACGTCCTGTAGAACCAACAGAAAACTGAGGGAAATTGTAGTGGTGGATGAATCGTTTGCTGACTTCAACCCCTAAACCGTCAATGATTTGGTGCTCTCCTAAAGGTGCGAGTGTACAAGCAGATAAAGCTTGTGTTTGTCCTCGTGTGAACAATCCTGATCCATGTACACGTGGCAATAAGCTGACTTCTGATGACAATGGACGGATTTCATCCAATTTACGCCCGTCAGGACGGATTTTATCGATGGTAATCAATTCACGTACGACATCTTTTTCTAAATCTTCCGTGATTTGTTTGACTTCTTTCAATAAGTGATCTTCATCTTCGTGACCTGCAAATTTCTCAGCGTAAGCTTCACGAATATCGAGTTTCACTTGCTCAATGTTCTCTTCGCGAGCAAGTTTTTCTTCGGTCATTACTGCTGCTTTCATTGTAGCGTAAGAAGCATCAAAAATTTCTTTTTTCAATACTTCATCAACTTGCAGTAAAGTGACTTCCATTTTTTCTTTTCCTACTGCTTGAACGATTTCTTCTTGGAAAGCAACTAATTCTTTGATAGCGTCAAAACCAAACAGCAATGCACCAAGCATGTCTTCTTCTGAAACTTCTTTCGCGCCACTTTCAACCATGTTGATCGCTTGTTTCGTACCAGCAACAGTTAATTCGATATCTGTTTGTTCTGCTTGCTCTACCGTTGGATTCAAGACATACTCACCATTTACACGACCAACTTCTACACCCGCGATTGGACCATCAAATGGGATATCTGAGATTGATAGTGCTAAAGAAGAACCTAACATCGCTGCCATAGCTGGTGAACAGTCAGTTTCTACACTCATAACGATGTTCGTTACTTGGACTTCATTACGGAAGCCTTCCGCAAACATCGGGCGGATTGGACGGTCGATCAAACGGGCAGTCAATGTTGCTTCTGTACTTGGACGACCCTCTCGTTTGATGAAACCTCCAGGGATTTTCCCTGCTGCATACATTTTTTCTTCATAATTGATCGTTAATGGGAAAAAGTCTGTATCTTTTGCTTCTTTAGAGGCCACAGCTGCACTTAAGACCACTGTATCTCCATAACGGACTAAAACGGCTCCGTTTGCTTGTTTTGCTAGCTGACCGACTTCGATTTGTAAGGGACGGCCGCCCCATGTCGTTTTGAATACTTGTTTTTCTGACATAACTTCTCCTTTTCCTTCTCGTGAAAGCAAGACGCTACTAAACAAATGAAAACTGCCGAAAGCCGTTTTTTGAGCAGCTTTCATTTGGTTAGTAGGAGTCCATCTAGCTTGATCACGGAATTTTGCTTAATTGATATACGAGTAAAAAAAGTGAGATTCATGTGAATCCCACTCTTTTTGACTAAAATTAACGACGCAAGCCTAAACGTTTGATCAATTCGCGGTAACGTTGAACGTCAGTTTTACGTAAGTAAGCTAACAAGTTACGACGGTGACCAACTTTTTTCATTAGGCCGCGGTATGAATGATGGTCTTTTTTGTGCACGCGTGCATGTTCATTCAAGTGGTTGATTTCTTCAGTTAATACAGCGATTTGTACTTCTGGAGAACCAGTATCCCCTTCATGGCGAGCATATTCGTTGATGATTTCATTCTTGCGTTCTTTTGAAATTGCCATTTCTTTCACCTCTTTCGATTATTCCCCTGCGACTGAGTAAAACGTTGGTGATTCGCTTAACCAAGTGGCAGGCCGTGCGCCTAGAGCACACAGCTATACTTTACCTGAAACCGGGCTGGAAATCAAGTGGTTAATCATTAAGAAAAAGTAGTTTTCAAACAATCTTACTACTACTTTTCCATTTTTGTGGTAAACTATAATGCGAAAATAGACTTGAATATAGTCTTCTAAGAAAGGGGTACATATTCCATGATTACAATGGATGATATCATTCGTGAAGGAAATCCGACCTTACGCGAAGTTGCAGAAGAAGTTTCTCTTCCATTAAGCGAAGAAGATCTCTCTTTAGGAAAAGAGATGCTTGAGTTCTTAAAAAACAGCCAAGATCCAATCAAAGCTGAAGAATTGCACTTACGAGGCGGTGTTGGCTTAGCTGCGCCTCAATTAGATATTTCTAAAAGAATCATTGCTGTTCACGTACCAAGTGCAGACCCAGAGGTAGATGAACCTTCTCTAAGTACTGTTATGTATAATCCTAAAATTTTGAGCCATTCTGTTCAAGATGCTTGTTTAGGGGAAGGCGAAGGCTGTTTATCTGTTGACCGAGAAGTACCAGGATATGTCGTTCGCCACGCCAAAATCACTGTGTCTTATTATGATATGAATGGTGAAAAACACAAGATTCGTTTGAAGAATTATGAATCGATCGTCGTTCAACATGAAATCGACCATATCAACGGTGTGATGTTCTATGACCACATCAACGATCAAAATCCATTTGCATTAAAAGAAGGCGTATTGGTGATCGAATAGAGATTTGGATTGATCCTTCGATTCTAATGGCATAAGAAAGCTTTATAAAGAGGTTGTGAAAAAGCTGTCCTGCATCAAGTAATAAGAACAGCCAAACAAAAATAGCTCTTCCTATTTTTCGTTTAGTTAGGCTTATTACCTCAGATGCAAGCTTTTGAACATATTCGGAATAAAGGGGCTGTGACACGTCGTTTGTCACAGCCCCTTTTTTATGTTTCGCTACTAAATTTAAAATGAAATTTCCTGAAATCAAAATTCAAGATGTGGCTGTGTCTTGGATAGAGATAAAGCTTTATTGGGAATTACCTGTTTTTTCTCTCCAGAAGGATAACTTTTACGTGTCGTTACGTCTTCTAGAAGTTGCCCTAACCCCTGTTTTCTTGAATCTAATGTGGTTGCACTCGTCGTTTGGGAGGGAGTTTCCCACGTCTTTATTAACTGTCCCACTCGCTTCGATTCATTGCTGTCTGCCCAAGATTCTGCTTTTATCAACGATATTTCTTTTTGTGTATTTGTACTTACATTTTGCTTTGTTGGACTATCTTGTTTCCAGTTGTTTGATTGATTATTTTCTTTATGCTGTATATCAGCTGCTTGCATGATATCTGATAAGGATTGATGGTTATGTCGAGAAGCTAAATCCTTTAGTTGTGACGGCTTGTCTTGATGTGTATTTTTTGGCTGAATCGTTTGATCTGTCTTTTGCTTTGATTCCTCTCTATTTTCCAAAGGATTTATTTCTACTAGCGTCTCTGTCCTCGTACTATTGTCTTGTTTTGCCGTACTTTTTGGCTGAGTCAACTGTTCATTTGGTCTTAGATCCATGCCAAAGTCTTTGACACATGCTTTCCATAATTCGGGATTTGCCTCCCATGGTGCCATTCTGTTTTGTGCTCCATTGTAGAAAACTACTTTCTCCCTAAGCTCTGGCGTATGATAAATATAACGAAGAGCTGCAGCACGTGAGTCTATCCGGCTTCCATTGACAATTCTCACATCTTTATCAATGCTGTAATCGTTACACATCACGATCGTTATATCAGATCGTTCTTTTGCGACTTCTAACATTATCTTTTCAAAACAGGCATCTATATTTTTTCTTATTGTAAGGTTTTCTGGTTGAAATTCCCTACGAGAATTTATAATTGAATTGATTTCGTTCCACAAAATAAGCTTTTTGTTTTTAGACTTAAATTCAGAAGCATAGGCGTAAGGAGTGAAAGGAATATTTTTTTTCTCTCCTTCTCTAAGTTCTTTTTCAAACATCGGGTGCTTATCGAGAAATTTTTTTATATCTTTTTCTTCTCCATAAATCATATACATCCTTTGATTATCACTTTGCCTTACTGTACTGCTTGGGGCAATTCTGGCAATTCTTTTGTAATGTTCTTGTTCAGCTAGAGACTTAAGACCAAAACTATAAGAGTAAGAAATGAAAGGAATATTTTTTCCCTCTCCTTCTCTAAGTTCTTTTTCAAACACTGGATTCTTATCGGCAAATTCTTTTATGTCTTTTTCTTCTCCACTGTTTTGCCTTACTGTACTGCTTGGGGTAGTACTCTCTAAATTTTTGGCTTGTTCGTTTACAATCTTAAGATCAGAAGCAGAAGCGTCAGGAGTGGAAGGAATATTCTTTTCCTCTCCTTCTCTAAGTTCATTTTCAAACACTGGATTTTTATCAGCAAATTCTTTTATATCTTTTTCTTCTCCACTGTTTTGTCTTACTGTACTGCTTTGCTGTAAATGATTGGCTGCATAGGCTGGATCCAACGTAAGATTCGTAATCCTACATTCTTCTTTCCATGTCACAGCAAGATCCTTATCTCTTTCCCAAGGCATTATATTAGTCAGCTTACCTTTTAAATCGTACATAACAATACTGTTATCATACCCTTCTCCATATAAATACACCCTCCCTGCCAGTTCTTCTTTGTTATGATAAACATAACGGAGCGTGTGACTGGGATAACTCTCTTCACCTCCATTAGCAACTTGTCTTTCTTCAAATGCTACTCCATCGCTCCATTCTGCTACTATAGTCATTAAGTGATTAACAAAAATAGAATCTGAAGTCCGCACATCAAATGCATGTGTATGTTCAGGATCATAGTAAAGGTATAAATCGATTCTTGGATTCGTTTTTGCTACTTCTACGGCTATCTGTCCTCTCAAGTCGTACAAATAATCGTCGACTCTTTCGACTCTTTCCTCCTCAGAAAGCTGTGATGTACCATCAACAGTTAGATTTAGATTATTATAGATATTCTCTAGTTTTAGTTCTTCAAACTTCCTGCTGACCTTCTGGAAATCGTCCCATAAAACCCATCCTTTGATCTCAGGGGAAAGATACTCCGTGAAGTTTTGAAAAAAGTGCTGCTGGAACTTCTTATCAGAAAGCTGTTTCGCATGGTCGAACATAGTATTTTTTATAGCAGTTAGATAATCAGTACAGTATACTCCTTCAAATCTCTTACGCCCAGATTCCTTATCAATACATAAGCCAATTCTTTGTTCTTCTTGTTTTTCAGGATTCATTTCATATCCGCCCCCATTATTTTGTTATAAAAAAGTATACATTACTTTCATACAGACAAAGTGAACACCTTTTTCTTGAAAACAAAAAAACTGGCGTTTAAATTTCGCCAGTTCTTCGGTGTTTTTTTATGGTGCTTGTCATTCTTCGTACAAGATACCTGCTTCAGCTAGTTTTTACTTGATTGTTTTTAGCATTTTTTTCAAGTCTATCTCTTTTTAACGTTCATAGAATCTTATTATTTCTCGTACACATGGCTTTTTATTAGCCGAAGTTTCTCTCTCTTCTTGCTGTCTGATTTGTGCCATTCTTTGTTGTCCAACTTGGGATGTGGAAGCACTTATTAGTTGATCGGTGCTTGTTGATGGCTGTTCATTCCTTATACCCACTGTTTTTAAAAGACTCGATAACTGCTGTGGCTGTTTTTTTATCAACTGTTCTGGACTCTTTCGATGTTTTACCTGAGTGTCTATTGATTGGTGTAAACTTGTTTCGCTTTCCTTCTTTTCATGAAGTTTATTTTCATTATTAATGCTAGGTGTAAGAACGACACTTTTGCATGCATTTCTCCACGCTTCTGCAATCTCTTCTTTTTCCCATGGTAATCTATCGGCAATTTGTTTATGACGATCAAACAGAACAATTCTTCCTTCTAACTCTGATTTATTGTGAAATGCATATCTGAGTATCCTACCAAGACATTTTTCATTCTCCCTTTCCGTTCCTTTTGCAAATTTTTCTTCAATATCTAATATACCAGCTCTATCAGTACCACGCCGTTCTATCTTATCAGCATATTGATCGATATCTATGCTACGCCTGCTACTATCACTAGAATTGCTAGTATCACTATCATAATAATCAGAATAATCAGAATTAGTCCAGCCAATAACATCGTATGCTGCATAAATTTGTATCGGATCATAAAAAAGTGTCAATTCAGTCATGGGATTTCTTTTTACTATTTCTACCGCTATCTCCCCTTTAATCTTATGCAAGTAGGATATGAGGGTTTCCTTAGACCACGTCATTGGTATTTCAAAATTGATATCTAATTTTTTATATATGTTTTCTAATTTGAATTCCTCAAAGCTTCTACTGACTTTTTGGAAATCGTCCCATAGCTCCCAATGTTTTTTATCTGATGGGATATATTTTGTAAAATTCTCATAAAAATGTTGTCTGAAATCTGGATCATAAAATTTCCTTTGGTTTTTGAAGATTGCACCTATCGTAGCAGAAATATAGCCATCAATAGACTCTATCGTATGCTCTGCTTTTGTAGGGTTTTTCTGTCGAAAATTATCCTCATCTGCATATTTTCCAGTTTCTGACACAAATAAACTGATTTTCCGGTGCTCTTGCGGTTTAATTGAAGCAGATAAATCACTTTGTCCATCCATCTGTGGAAGTAGAAATGTCAAAGTCTCTTCTCTACTACTTCTTGACCAGACTGTACCAAGCTCTTTTGACTTGGCCCAAGGAGCTACATTAGTCAACACATTTTTTCTGTCATAATAATAAATCCGACCACCTAATGAGCTCTCATTATGATATAAATGGTGTAACGTATCTGAAGTTTCAGCCAGATGCAATTTTTTAGCAATAGCATTCTCTGTCGATTCTACACGCTTTTTCCATTTTGTTTTTGAAATTGGCGTATAAAATTCTAAATTTTTTACGCTTTCCCAAGCTGGATCATAAAAAACACCGAGTTCTATTTTCGGGTTTTCTTTTGCTAGTTCTACTGACATTTTCCCAAACCATTGATTCAAGGAATGCTTAAATCCTTGTTCAGGATACGCTTTTTTCATGAACTCATCCCATCCTGCTATATTCTCTAAATGGAATTCTTCAAACTTACGACTGACTCGTTGAAATTCTCCCCATAGTTGTCCTTGTCTTTTTGTAGAAGGGATATACTGGTCGAAATTTTCAAAAACATCTTGGTTTAGCTTTCCTTGTATCCCATTTTTCTCCTCTAACATTTCTGCAATTATTTCTATATACTTCTCACAGCTTTCCCATTTGTAATTCTTCTCTTCTAAATCATGAAAAGTAGCGTTGAATTCTTTTCCGTTTCCATAAGTCAATAAAATTTTTTCTTGTTCACTCTTATGGATCAGGCTTTCTTTTAATCCCACGAATTTTTCTTCACTTGGTGGAATCACACCGCTCCATAGATCAGTAAGTTCCTTGTTTTTAGCCCATGGTGCTAAAATTATGTGGTCGTTTTTATAAAAATTCACTCTATCTCTCACTGTTTTTTCAAGAGGATATATCAGCCGTATCATAGCCCCTATTTCCGTTTCATCTACTCCTTGAATGATATCCTTCTCAATATCTTTCGCTTTTTCATCTCGATGTTCATACCCATCTGCTAAAGCTTCTATCCGTTCTTCTTTTGTTTTATACTCGCCATTTTTCAGCTTCTTATTTAATAGCTTTCCTTGTTCAGCCTTAGGATCATAAGAGATATACAGTTCAACGTTTGGATTTCCCTTTAGTATCTCTACTATCAGTGCTTATTTTTTTTCATTTAAAAGCTCTTCTGCTTGCTTATATATTACTGATAAGTCTTGCGAACCGAAGGAAGGTTTGTTAAATCCTACATCTCTAAAAATTGTTTCTAGATGGAGTGCTTCAGAAGAGCGAGTTGCTTTGTAAAGGTCATTCCATAATGGCCACTTTCGATTGTAAGTGTAAATATTCTCAGAAAAATTTTCAGAAAATTTTTTTAATCTTTCAGATACGTATTCAGAGTCCTCAAAGTTTCGGATGAATTTAATTAGGCTGTGCGCGAGCGTCTCTATGTATTGATCTAATTTTTCCTCACCAACTTCGTTATAATACAGCTTGATTTTTTGTGCTTCCAACGCTCCTTGATCTTGCTTATTTGGATCCATCTCATATCCGCCCCCATTATCTTGCTAGTTATGACAAAAAAAGCGTACAATACTTTGTGCAGACAAAGCGAACACCTTTTTCTTGAAAATAAAAAAACTGGCGTTTAAATTTCGCCAGTTCTTCGGTACTGTTTTTTATGGAGCTAGTCATCCTTCGTACAAGATACCTGCTTCAGCTAGTTTTTGCTTGATTGTTTTCAGCATATGCTTTTCTGGGTATCGGATCGTATGCAGATGGATTCCTCCTGTGAGTTCGGATAATAAAGAAGCATTGCTCTTTTGATAACGTCTCATAAATGAATCGATGTCTTGTGGCGTTTTAATGTGCAACGTACCTGTTAATTCACCGTAAAGCGGATGTTCTACGATTACATCAATGATTTCGCCGCCATTTTCAACGATGAGTCTCAACTCTTCGTCTGTTTGATCTTTTCCGTGCTGGACCGCGATTTTACTGATATGTCCAGTATTGGTTTCTTCTGTTTCAAGGATATAACCTCTTGCTGTTGCCACGATACTTTTACCTGCCGCTCGTAGTAAAGCAATATCACCGACAATAATCTGACGGCTGACTCCAAAAGTTTTCGCAAACTTGCTAGCACTCACTGGTTTTTCTGTATTTGCCAAGGTTTGCATGATTTGTTTTCGTCGTGCCTCTCCTTCGATCACACTTATTCCTCCTTCATTTTGTTTTGGTATTCGCGCGAGTGTTTCATCAAATCAACATATGTGTTTGTTATTTTTTCCTTGTATCCCTTATTTTTCAGCAGTTTAGCAACTTTATCCAATACTTGCTGCTCTCTTTTTTCATCATAAACTGCTTGGTTTCCTTCTTTTTTTACTTGTCCTATTTTAGTTACTGTATCCATTCTTTTTTCTAATAAAGCAACTAATTCTCGATCGATCGTATCAATCTTTTGACGTAATGTTTCAAGAGACTCTTCTAACGGTTCTTCCTCTACTGTCTTGATGATACGAGCAGGATTTCCTGCAATCACTACATTGTCGGGGAAAGATTTGGTCACAACCGAACCTGCGCCGACCACTACATTGTTTCCTAGCGTGACACCCGGCGTGACGATCACGCCTCCGCCTAACCAAACATTATCACCGATTTTTATGGGTTTTGCGTACTCCAAACCACTGTTACGTTTCACTGGATGTAATGGATGTGTTGCCGTATACAGCTGGACATTGGGAGCAAACATGCAGTTATCACCGATTTCGATCGTGCTGACATCTAAAAATGTACAGTTGAAATTTGCATAAAAATTCTCACCGACAAATATATTATATCCGTAATCAAAATTGATAACTGGCTCCATATAGATTTTTTTCCCTGTACGACCAAATGTTTCTTTCAACAATTGGGATCGCAATTCCGCTGATTCGGCTTGGTTGATGATTTGGCTTTGACTTCTTGCAAACATACGGTCGGAAACCAACTCAGGGTCATTGGCAAAATAAAGCTCGCCTGCAATCATCTTTTCTTTTTCTGTTTTGAATTCAGTCATAGTCTACTCCTAATTCTTGTATTTTTTTGAAAACAACCGCTCCGTCTTCCTGAATAAACGTATAAGGTTCCGCTAAATAAACAGGCGTTTGATTGATTACTAAAATTTTGGCTGACGGTTGGCGAAATTGTACCAGATCACAAAATGGATGAACTTGAAAACTCGTTCCAACAATGACGACCAGCTCTGCTTGGCTGACGGCGTAAGCCGCCTGCTCAATGACTTCACCTTGAAATCCTTCACCATATAACACAATGTTTGGGCGTATTTGTCCGCCGCATGCTTGATGTTTGTCGCTGTGAAGATATTCTTTCCAGTCTACTGTTTGTTTACATTTTCGACAATGACATTGATACAAACTTCCATGAAAATTGACGAGTTGCGGGCTCTTAGCTTTTGCGTGCAATCCGTCGATATTTTGCGAAACGACCCAGATATTTTTTTCTTTCGCTAGATGTGCCATTTCTAAATGAATAATATTTGGTTTTGCTTCAGGATGATAGATCTTTTTGACAAATTGATAGAATTTATCCGGTTCATTCACCATTGCTTGATGACTCAGCAAGTATTCCGGCTGTTCCATTCCGTGGTAGATTCCTGTCAGTGATCGATAATCTGGCACTCCAGAAGGTGTGGATACCCCAGCACCGGTCAAAAACGTGATTTTCTGATGAGTCAATATCTCTTTTGCTGCTTCGTCTACTGTTCCTTGTTTCATGTTTTGTCACCTCACTTTCCATTATAGCCCATACTCAAACAAATTTATTGTTGAAAAGTGTGAAAAATAGGAATAAAAAAGTGTGAGGGACATTTGAACAATTTATCACAATCCTCACTGACAAAAGAATGAAAACGTGTTACAATACTGCTGTATAAAAGTGAGGTGAATCGATATGTTACCATTCTTTATTTACTGGGGCGTTATTCTGGCTTGCATCGCCTGGTTAGCGTTAAGTGTTTATTTCTCTGTTTTTTACCTTGTACGCAAAGAAAACGGAAATCTTTGGGCTTTTGCTTTATTCAACGTGATTGCCGCAATTGTTTTAGCCATTACATTAGCCGTTTATCGAACATGGGGCTGGGGAATCACCCAATACTCAAGTTTGATTTATCTAATATTAGCCATTTACGGTGTCGTTGTTCTTTTGCAAGCGATCCTAGGACGTGAGCCAAAGAAAGCGGCTGCTTAAATAATCGAGGTGGAACTGGATGCAGGAAATTTTCTGTTTCAGTTCTTTTTTTATTGTGTTACATACATTTTTGTGTATAATTATACTATCGTTTGCAATGGATAGATGATTCACATTTTGATTGTTTTTTCGGTAAAAGTAAAGATTTCTATATTTATCAGTATTTTTCAAAAAACAGCAGTTATAGATTGACAAAGCCTCTCGAGTATCGTAAACTTTTTTTGTATAAATAACTGAATACGAGATGCCTCAATCAATGAGGTAGAGGTCGCGAGAATCATTAACCCTGTGGAGTGAAGCAAACATGGAGAAGCAGGAATAGGGAGGATCGCCGAAATGTACACTTTTTTGCTTGAAGTGTATGTTGGGACGCAAGTTAAGAGCTTGCGGACTGTCTTAGCAGTGATGCTAAGTTGCGCTATGTTTTGTGAGAGGTTTATCACCTTATGGAATTTTAGCGGCCTTTTTATATCTATAAATCGGTCGCTTTTTATTTTTTCAGATAAAGCTTTACCGCATTTCATCTAGACCGCTCGTGTATCATATAATCAGAAAGGGAGAAAAAAATGAAAAAAAATATGGTTTCAGTTGCCGTACTATTTGCTTTTGTCTTCTCACTATTCAGTGTGGGATCTCTGGCAAATGCAGATGAAAAAACACCGAGCGATGAGTTTCGCGTAGGTATGGAGGCTGGGTATGCACCCTTCAACTGGTCTCAACAAACAGACGAGAATAACGCCTTGCCAATCCAAGGCCAAAATAGTTACGCCGGCGGTTATGATGTTCAAATCGCTAAAAAAGTAGCAGATGGTTTAGGGAAAAAATTAGTCATCGTCCAAACAAAATGGGATGGTCTGGCTCCTGCCCTTCAATCAGGCAAGATCGATGCGATCATCGCCGGAATGAGCCCTACTGCTGAACGACGAAAAGAAATTGATTTTACCGATCCATATTATGAATCACAATTAGTAGTAGTAGTCCAGAAAGATGGCAAATACGCAAAAGCAAAAAGTTTAGCAGATCTTTCTGGAGCAAAGATTACTGCTCAGTTAAATACCTTCCATTATACTGTGATCGATCAGATACCGGATGTGCAGAAACAACAAGCAATGGATAATTTCTCAGCCATGAGAACAGCGTTAGCTTCTGGGATGATCGATGGTTATGTCAGCGAACGTCCGGAAGGTGTAACGGCAACTAGTGTGAACAAAGACTTGGAAATGCTCGAATTCAGTGGTGCAGATGGCTTCCAGACAAACCCGGAAGATGTTCAGATTTCTGTTGGTATGCGTAAAGGCGACCCAGATATCCAAAAAGTAAACCAGATTCTTTCTGGCATCTCTAACGATGAACGAACAAAAATCATGGACCAAGCAGTCAAAGATCAGCCTGCTGCAACTGATAGTGAAGAAAAACCCGGCATCATTTCTGACTTCACTACGATTTGGAAACAATACGGCAATATGTTCTTACGAGGTGCTGGACTTACCTTGTTCATCGCATTGATCGGGACAGTTGTCGGTACCACACTTGGATTACTGATTGGTGTCTTCCGTTCGGTACCTGAATCAGGAAATGCACTGACTCGCTTCTTCCAAAAAATCGGAAATGCACTTCTATCTATCTATGTCGAAATATTCCGCGGAACACCGATGATGGTACAAGCAATGGTCATCTTCTACGGCCTGGCACTCGCTTTTGGTATTTCGTTGAATCGAACGATTGCCGCTTTGTTTATCGTCTCTCTCAATACTGGAGCTTACATGACAGAAATCGTCCGTGGGGGAATTTTTGCAGTAGATGAAGGACAGTTCGAAGCTGCGCAAGCCATTGGTATGACCCATGGCCAAACGATGAGAAAAGTTGTTATTCCACAAGTTTTACGGAATATTTTGCCGGCAACGGGGAATGAATTTGTTATCAATATCAAAGATACAGCCGTTTTAAGTGTAATCGGCGTAGCTGACTTGTTCTTCCAGGGGAACTCTGCTTCCGGTGCGAATTTCCAATTCTTCCAAACATTTACGATCGTCGGGATCATCTACTTAGTCATGACCTTTACGATCACCAGAATCCTGCGTGCGGTAGAAAAGAAAATCGATGGACCTTCTGCTTACACAAAGCTTGAAGAAATCGACAATTCAAATTTGCAGGAATAAGGAGGAAGAATCATGAGTGAAAAAATTATTGAAATCAACCATCTAAGAAAAAGCTTCGGTGAAAATGAAGTATTGAAAGATATCAGCGTGACAGTCAACAAAGGTGAAGTTGTGACGATCATCGGTTCTTCTGGTTCTGGTAAATCTACTTTCTTGCGCTGTATCAATTTGCTAGAAAAACCAACAGGCGGCGAGATCATTTATAATGGAGAAAATGTATTAGCTCCTAAATATAATTTACCTAAATATCGAACAAATCTAGGTATGGTTTTCCAATCCTTCAATCTCTTCAATAATATGAACGTCTTGGAAAACTGTATGTCTGGACAAACAACTGTCCTGAAACGAGATAAAGAAACTGCCAAAAAAGTAGCAATCGAAAATCTGGAAAAAGTTGGTATGGATCGTTATGTCGAAGCTAAACCAGCACAATTGTCTGGCGGGCAGAAGCAGCGTGTCGCAATTGCTCGGGCATTATCGATGAATCCAGATGTATTGTTATTCGATGAACCTACTTCGGCGTTAGACCCTGAAATGGTTGGTGAAGTGCTTAATACGATCAAAGACTTAGCACATACTGGCTTGACGATGCTTATCGTGACGCATGAGATGGAATTTGCAAAAGATGTATCTGACCGTGTCATTTTTATGGATAAAGGTGTGATTGCAGAAGAAGGTACACCAGAAGATATCTTTGTCCATCCGAAAGAAGAACGTACAAAAGAATTCCTTTCACGTATTTTAAATGCTTAGGATCAATCGCTGATTGGGACAGAGAGCTGCGGTGTTTACCGCAGTTCTTTTTTTGCGCCTACTCATAAATAGTAAATTTCTGAAAATTTTGGAATCTTAGTTGTGTTTTTCAGAAAACTCTCTTAATATGGAAGTAATATAAACTTTTTTAGTTAGGATGATTTAAAAATGAATGAAGAGCAAGAACTGCAGCGTGGACTGAAAAATAGACATGTCCAACTGATTTCTATTGGCGGAGCGATTGGAACGGGGCTGTTTTTAGGCTCCGGAAAGTCTATCCAGCTAGCTGGCCCTTCGATATTGCTCGCCTATCTCATCACTGGATGTATCTGTTTTTTCATTATGCGTGCGTTAGGCGAACTTCTGTTATCAAACACTAATAACCATTCTTTTCTGGATTTTGTTGCAGAATATCTTGGCAAAAAAGCGGCTTTCATCACTGGTTGGACGTATTGGTTCTGCTGGGTATCGATTGCAATGGCAGATTTAACAGCCATTGGGATGTATGTACGCTACTGGGCACCTGGTGTTCCTCAGTGGCTTCCTGAACTGATTGCATTAGGTCTTCTTCTTTGCTTGAATATGGTGGCTGTATCATTGTTTGGTGAGTTAGAGTTTTGGTTTGCCTTGATCAAGGTTGTAGCGATCATTGCCTTTATCCTCGTAGGTGCTTATATGATCCTCACCCACTATACGACAGATATTGGCACAGCCAGCATCACGAATCTATGGTCTCATGGCGGATTCTTTCCGACTGGTGCTAAAGGATTCATCTTGGCTTTCCAAATGGTGACCTTTGCTTTTGCTGGGATCGAATTAGTTGGATTAGTCGCTGGGGAAACAGAAAATCCTGAAAAAGTATTGCCGGAAGCTATCAATAATATTCCTATCCGGATCATCTTATTTTACTTAGGCTCTCTTTTTGTCATTATGGCCATCTATCCATGGAATAGCTTGAATCCAGATAATAGTCCATTTGTAGAGGTATTTTCGGAAATTGGGATCACGATTGCTGCATCCTTGATCAATCTAGTCGTATTAAGTGCAGCAGCTTCTGCCTGCAACAGCGCCATATACAGTACAGGACGTATGCTTCGTTCTTTAGCACAAGAAGGAAGTGCTCCTAAAAAATTCAAAAAGTTAACAACACATCATGTTCCAGGGAATGCTTTGACATTTTCTACGATCGTCATTTTCATTTCGGTTATCTTGAATTACGTGATGCCTAGTGAAGTATTCACACTCGTAAGCAGTATTGCCACTACTTGTTTCTTGTTTATTTGGAGTATGCTTGTCTACACGCATATGAAATATCGTAAAAGTATCATCGGCAAAAAAGCTCATTCATTTAAAATGCCGCTGTACCCATTGAGTAATTATTTGGTCTTTCTTTATATGGCCTTTGTGTGTGTCGTCTTGTTCCTAGGAAAAGATACGAGAATCGCTTTATTACTGACACCTGTGTGGTTCTTGCTTCTCTTACTGATCTATCATATGAAATATGAACGTAAGAAGTAAGAAAGAGGTTGTGAGCCTGCCGTTTCACTATGAGTCACAAGGATCAATTTCAAAAAAACAGCTTCTCATGTTTGTTGAATATTGTGACTTGTGACCGAGGAGGTGGCAGGAGAACACCGTTTATTCGGAAAAAGGGCTGTGACAATATTTTTGTCACAGCTCTTTTTATTTCCCCGGAAACAACCGCTTATAATAGGCATCTGCTTTTTTATAGGAAAAAATCCAAATACCAGATACGAAAAAACGTCCGAATAACCCAATCATCGGTACAAAAAAGATACCGGCAATCAAACATAAGTTAATAAACATGGAGATAAAACTTCGATGGTCCTTTGACAAAACTCTCACGACATGGGAATCTGGTTTATTTGCTTTCATGATTTGCCTCATCAATATACCAAAAGAAAAACTCCACATCGTGTATACTAAGACATAAGCCATCTCAGGCCAAAAAGCTTCAGGGTTACGCCCGACCCAACTAGTAACGGAAGGACATAAAGTCAGCCAGAAGAGCCAAAAGATATTCGACCAGACCACTCGGTAATTGATGCGTTCTGCCATCTGTAATATACGATGATGGTTCACCCAGATTACCGCAACAAATATAAAACTGATTGCATAAGCTAATAATGTATTTCGGATGGCCCATAAAGAATGGATACCAGATGGATCAGGAATCTTGATGTCTAATACAAGAACTGTCAAAACGATGGCCACTACTCCATCAGTAAATGCTTCTAATCTCGACTTTGTCACGATGTTTCCTCCTCAGATGATTCAGCGCTTTTATTTTATCACTTGTGTTATTAAATAACCATCGTTTTATATAGGAAATTTTCTGAAAATTGTTGCATATTTTTCGAAATTTTGTTACTTTTAAAAAAACCGTAAAGGAGTTATGTATGACAAAAAAATTATCATTTAAAGACTATCTTTTTATAGGCTCCATGCTTTTCGGTCTATTTTTTGGTGCTGGAAATCTTATCTTTCCCGTTCATTTGGGTCAAGAAGCAGGTGCTGCTACCTTTTGGGCGAATCTAGGTTTCTTGGTTACCGGTATCGGTCTTCCCTTCTTAGGAGTGATTGCCATTGGTGTATCGAAAAGCTCAGGTGTATATGAATTAGCAAAACGGATAAATCAAACATATGCGATGGTTTTTACCATCTTGCTTTACTTAGTTATCGGACCGTTTTTTGCTTTACCTCGCCTTGCAACCACATCTTTCGAGATTGGTTTAGCACCATTTATCGATCCTAGCAGACAGACGCTATATCTAGCAATTTTCAGTATTGTATTTTTTGTGCTGGCTTGGTGGTTTTCAAGAAAACCGACAAAGATATTAGATTATGTTGGAAAATTCCTGAATCCTGCATTTTTGGCTTTATTAGGGGCATTGCTTCTCCTTGCTTTTTTGAATCCACTAGGCTCTGTCAATCAAGCGCCTATTCAGCCAAATTACCAAGACCATGCTTTTTTCACAGGATTTACTCAAGGATATAACACATTAGATGCGCTTGCTGCTTTAGCATTTGGAATCATCATCGTTACGACGATCCAAAACATGGGTGTAACAAAACCTGCTGAAATTGCTAAAGACACGATCAAATCTGGTGCGATCAGCATTATATTGATGGGAATCATTTATACTTTGCTCGCTTATTTAGGTGCTATGAGCTTAGGTAGCTTTGCTCTAAGTGAAAATGGCGGAATCACGCTGGCTCAGATTGCTGATCATTATTTAGGCACTTATGGTAGTATCTTATTAGCATTCATCGTTATATTAGCTTGTTTGAAGACTGGTATTGGTTTGATTACAGCTTTTGCAGAAACATTCACAGATTTGTTCCCGCAAAGAAATTACGCCTTTTTTGTTGCACTTGCCAGTATCCTTCCCTGTTTAGCGGCAAATGTTGGCTTGACGAATATCATTCAATTTTCATTGCCTGTTTTGATGTTCATCTATCCATTAGCAATGACATTGATTCTGTTAGTGTTGGTTGGTCCTTTGTTTAAGCAGCGTACAGCTGTTTATCGGATGACTACCTATTTTACGTTGATTGCTTCGATTTTTGATGGGTTGAATGCCTGCCCAGAATCTATCAAGCAAACCCCTATCGTTCAAAATCTTTTACATGTTGCGGAAAGCTACTTGCCGTTTTTCAAATTGGGGATGGGGTGGATCGTACCAGCAGTTATCGGTTTTGTTATCGGACTGATTTGGAGTTTCGCTAAGAAAGAAGAAGTAGCGGATTGATAAAAGAGATTGTCTCTTGAACACTTTTTAAGAAAGAGTTTGCGAAAAAGCTCTCACAAAAATTGCGACGAGTAATCGCAGGATCAATAAAAAGCAAAAGGTCTGTGACAAAAGTCTTGTCACAGACCTTTTTTTCCGAATAAACGGTGTTCCAGAAGTAGCTTCTTCGAAAAATAAGCCGATATTTTACAAAAATTTGAGAAGCAATTTTCGTCAATTCCTTCTTATTTCTTGAAGCTGACCACTTCAGTCACAACCTCTTTTTTATAAATAAAGTTATTTTTACATAATAAAAAAGCAAACATTAAATAACTTTAATTCCAAAACAAATAAATTCCTCCCTTCTTTTTCTTTATCAGTTACGCGAACGATTATGCATCCAAAACAAACGATTATTTGACATAACTACTATCTTCCATGAGAATACACGAAGGAAACACCAATAATATAAAAAACATTTTTTTAAATTGATTTTTTCTATTACGCCTTGTATTCTTTTGTTTTTTCAAGAATAATTAAATGTGTAAGCGAATACGAATGAACGGAGGTGCAAAAGACCCCCTTGTCGATCAGCCGCACGTGTTCTTGAAAAGAGAAAACATGAAAAAACTCACTCATTTGTTTTTTGTTGTGTTGACACTTCTGCCATTTGCTGCCACGCCTATCCAAACGCACGCCCAAGAAACGTATACGATTAAAGCAGAACAACATGCGACGACCGAAGTTGTTCCTGAACTCCCGTCTATCTCTCGTATCCCTGTCACTACCCTAGAACCAGATCCGCACAACGCAGCATTGGTTCCTTTAACCGGTGGCGTCAGTTTCTCCTCTTTCCTCTCTCCTTTTTCTGCTGTTGGTGCTACATTAAGTTCTGCATTGGTTTCCCTCCCTGCTTCTGCTACAGTAGTTTCTGCTATCCTAGGAGCAGGACTTGGTTATAGTTTTTACCAATTAGGTTCCTCCTTAGGCGTCGCCACTGCAGACTTACTCAAAACGAATGCGAGCTTGTATGAATTATCTTCCAATAATCCTGCCCTGCAACAAGAATTGGCCGCTTTTGCCACTTCGGGAATTGATTCTACTACTAGTACCTATAATTTCTCGCAAGGTCTGCAAAAAAGATACGCGCAAGATGTGACCAGTCATGCATTGATGCGGGAATATTTGACAGGAACAACGGATCATGGTGCTTATCGCTTTTCGATCAATGACCATCCGGCTTTTCGTAAACTGATCTCTTATGGTTCTCTTTCTACTGAAACGGCTCGGACTGGCGTAATCGGACGTGATGCCTCGGTAGCTGATCGAATGTTCATCGAAGATCAATTCTTCTTGCTGGAAATGGTTCGTGTCAAGGTTTGTCTACAGTCTGATGGCATGTTATGCATGCCTTTTTAGTCAGTTATAGAAGATATACTAAAAAAAGCAAGCGATAATGCGGTTTTATTTTTTAAGGTTCTGATCATATAATTTTTTAATGAAAAGACGGAGGATTAAATCAAATGAAAAATAAATGGACAGTGTTGATTTGTGCAACTATTTTATCAACTTGGACGATTCCTACACAAAATGCCCTCGCGGAAGAAGCAGGGAATAATGCAACTTATGACACTACGCAACAAACAGTAACTAGCAATAGTTCTAGCGAAGAGCAAACAGCAATTGTAAATGGAGAAGAAGTAAAATTAGAAGCGCCAGTGAAAGAAGGACAGTCTGAAGCTGAAGCGACTCAAGCACCAAAAGAAGAGTTACAACAAGATCAAATGAGTCGGTTTGCTCGTAGTGCAGTAAGAACAATACCTATGTATCGCATGTATAATCCAAATAGCGGAGAACACTTCTACACTCAAGATACTGGAGAACGAGATAATCTAAGAAGAATTGGTTGGAATTACGAAGGTATTGGTTGGCAAGCTCCAACAAGTGACGATCCAGTTTATCGTCTATACAATCGTTACAACGGCGAACATTTCTACACGCTGAATGCCGCTGAACGTGACAATATCACGAAATACGGATGAAAGTATGAAGGTATCGGTTGGTACTCTTATACAGGACCAAATGGTAAGTCTATTAGATAACAATATAATCCCTAAAAAAAACTACAGTGTATTTAATTTATGTCGCAATATAATTAAATATACTGTATTATTTGTAATGAAAACGAATATTTATAGAAAAAGTGAAGAAAAGAAATGCAATAGAGTTAAATAATATTATTATTTTTTGACTGTTTAAAGTGGTAGTAATAAATGGGTGCATATTTTATGTTAGGGAAGGTGGATCGTGTTGATAACTATTATCTTATTATCTGTCCAATATTTTTTGATGTGTAGTTTAAGTTTTAGAATACTTCGAGAAAAAAATAGAAAATTTATTGTTTTAAGTGTGATTAGTGCTGTAATTTTTTCACTTGTGTACTTACAGTTCGAATTATTTGCAACTGGTCTTTTGTGGGTCTATTTAATTGCAATGAACTTTTTTGTTGCCAAATCAACGATACATAAATCTTTGATTTCAAGTAGTTCTGCAATTCTCATTGTTATATTTTCTGACTATCTAACTTTATTTATCAATCCTATGTTCAATGTAAATGTAGGAGAATATACCCGATTTTTTTATACGGTTATTGTAGCTTTATTACTTTCTTTTGCTTTTAGAAAGCTTGTAAATACGACTTCTTTGTTTGAGAATGATTTGTACATGCCGATGATTTCATTAATTGCAACAGGAACGTTTCTCATACACTTTATCGTAATTACGATGGAGCGCCATGTTACAAATCAACGAGAAATGGAAATGATCAATAGTTACTTCGTCATCGTGTATTCTCTTTTATCTCTTTTTTCTGCTTCAATTTTTGTTTTCAGTGCAAGAAAGTATTATAAAAATAAGGAAATTGAGAATTATTTACACTATCTTAAACAATATGCGACTGACATTGAAAAAAAGTATAGTGACCTTCGAGCATTTAAACACGATTATAAGAATATGTTAATTTCAATGGGAAATTATATCGAGCGAGGTAATCTTGAAGAACTTACGAAATACTTTAAACAGAATATTTTGGAAACATCAAAAACAATTTTTGATAATTCATTAGAACTATCGGAGTTAGGAAATCTAAAGGTAGTTTCTTTAAAGAGCATTTTTTTATCTAAACTCAATTCAGTGGATACAAAAAGAACTAAGGTATCAATTTTTGTTTTTAATGAAGTCGATTCTGTTGCTGTTGATGAATTAGTTTTAGTTCGCTCTCTTGGCATTATTTTAGATAATGCTGTAGAAGCAACCCGAATGGCGAAATCTGAAGGGTTTATTGAATGTGCCATTTTAAAAGATATGGGAAGTGTAAGTTTTATTATCTCAAACTCGGTATCTGAAAATTTACCACCTCTTCACCAGTTGAAGGTTTCAGGGTATTCAACAAAAGGATCGAATAGAGGTTTGGGTTTATCTAACCTTGATTCTATTGTTGCACACGAAGCCCATTTATCCCTAGAAACATCTATTCAGGACAATAAGTTTTGTCAAATTTTAACTGTTAATTAAGAAGGAGAATACAAATGCTAAAGATATTTATTTGCGAGGATAATAAGGATCAACGGCAATCAATTGAACGTATTGTAAAGAATTATTTGATGATGGTAGATTTAGATGCTCGATTAGAACTTTCTACTGATCTTCCAAACGATATTCTAAAGTGGAGAACGCAGGAACAACATGATTATTTATTTTTACTAGATATTGAACTAAATCATGAAATGAATGGGATAATCTTAGCATCTCAGTTAAGAGAAAGTTATCCGCATGCAAAAATTGTTTTCATCACCAGCCATACTGAGATGGCGTTTCTTTCTTTTTTGCATAAAGTTGAAGCTTTAGACTTCATTCAGAAAAAGAGTGAAGAGGAACTTAAACCAAAGATAATCGAAGTAATAAATACTACCGTTAATCGGATTAGTAAGTTTTCTCCTGATAAACGAGAATTTATCCTGATACGCAGTAATTACACAGACATCAAGCTTGTAATAGATGACATTTTATTTTTTGAAACAACACCTGTAGCTCATAAATTGAGTGTTCATTTGCTTAATCGGCAATTAGAATTTTATGCAAATATCAAGGACATTTCTGCTTACAACAGTGCATTTTATCGTTGTCACCAGTCTACTGTGGTTAATATTAACAATATTGAAGTAGTCAATACTAAAACAAAATTAATTCAAATGATTGATGGACAAAAATGTAATGTATCAGTACGTTATCTAAAAGGGTTACTATTTAAATTAAAAGAGAAGCAAAAAACATTATCTTAACACTTATGAAATGAAAAACGTTTCTTTTGAAAGTTTCGTTGTCGATTCAATTTCTGTATTATCATTGTTTTTGTAAGAGAGGAGCAATCCAATGGGAAATAGTATCGAAGAGAGATTATCTGATTTGCTTTTAAAAAAAATGGTAAACTATTTTGAATTCTCTAGAGAAGATTCTCTCAAAATTAATTATGGATTGACAATTCTAATTGTTAATTTATCTAAAGCGCTCGCCATATATCTAAGTGCTATTATTTTCGGGGTGTTTTTGGAAACGCTTTTATCTAATGTTACTTTTTGCATTTTGAGACATAATAACTATGGATTTCATTTTGAAAACAGCTTGATATGTACTCTCTTTGGGATTTTTAGTTTCCCTATCTCAGCTGTTCTTTTAAACTGGATGAATTTTAGGTTCTCTTTATTGGGGTTGGTTATTGTGTCGATTACTTTCATCGCTGTGACATGGCGGTTTGCTCCTTCATATACTAAATACGTTGGTAAGGATGTAGGAAATCACAGTCGCATAAAACCTCTCTTAACAACTATCAATATTCTAATTCTTTGTGTTTTATCACCTTTTACAGACCTAACGGTATTCATGGTTTGGGGAGTTTTTATCAGTAACTTATTGGTATTACTTAATGAATTAAAGAGGAGGTATCGTGTTGGTAAAAGTTTTAAAGTTGAATAGAGTTCTTTTAGGATGTTTAGCAACTCTAGCACTAAGTATTTTCAGTCATTCAATTCAAAATTGCTGTTTTTTAGCGACTTATGAACCTGATATGCCTGACGAGTTAAAAGAGATAGTTAAATAGACATAGGTTAAACGACAATTTATCAGAAGCAAAGATAATCTGTTAAAAAACTAGGTTGTTTTCTGAGCTTGTGTTCTATTTTATTAAATATTTATTCTTTATCAAATACTATTTTTTAGGATAATACTGAGGTGAAAAGAGGAATGAAAAAGAAATTTCTAGTCCTGAGATTTAGTTAAAAATTATATAATGAAGAGGTGTACTTATGTTAAAAACTGTGTCGAAAATTGTTGTTGCTACACTGGGTGTTTCTATTATTGGATCGACAGTTGTTCCAACTGTAACTGCTTCAGCGGCAGAGGTTCCAACATCCACTGCTACGACTACAAATTCAACTACATTACCGGTAACATTGAACCAAACATTGGGAGCATCTTCTATTTTAGATCAAAATGATTTTCAAAATTTTGAAATTATAGGAATTGACGAGAATGGAAATGAACATATTCTTGATCCAAACAGTCCTAATCTTCGATATACTTCGTCAATTATCTATATTGGTGTTAAAATAAGATATACATCAACAGCAGATGGTAAAAATTTAATTGCAATGTTTAATAAAACTTATGGAATGGGAGCAATTGGAGATGCAATAGCAATCTTTTCAAGCGCTCTAGGTGGAATACCTGGTAGTATTGTTGGCGGTTTTGTAGGACTTGGCTTCAATGGCTTTAGAAGTCGTTGTAAAGAATCCATTACAGCTGTTCAGGCGCATCCTTCAGGTGGTGCAATTTATATGTATTTAGATCATGTAACTTGGAAAGCTTCCTAATTAATCGGTGCATTTAAAGAGAGGGTGTTTAGCGATGGCTAATAATAAGAAAAAGAGATATATAGGGTTGATTGGACTATATGTTCTTTTGGTAATAGCATCTTCTCTAATACAGCAAATTAAGTATTATGGTTTGATTGCGTGGATTCTAATTGTCGTAACTATCCTATTAGTGATTGTTTTGTGGACATATTTGCTACGCAAAAATATCGTAAATGTAACATGGAAAAGTATGACGTATGATCCGCAATCTCATAGGAGCGAACGAATATTTTTGTGCAGTCTTGTTACATTAGTTTCACCTATACTTAGATTTCATGATATAACTTCTTACGATGTTATACTTTCAGTTATAGCGCTATTAGTTGCTGTTATTGGGTTCACATTAAATGAGCGACATCTAAGTAAAAAAAATGATTTTAGATAGTTTTAAGAAGTAAGTAAAAGAAATAAATCAAAAGGGTCAGAAACTTAAAAGTTTTTGCCCCCTTTTTTATTTCTCATTTCACAGCTCTTTTAGTAGCACAATTAATTAGTTCAGAAAGTTACTTTTTTAAAGGTCAACGGAGCATGCCTTGTTGGGCTTTTTGATTCTCTACAAATATAGACTGTATTAAAGGTCAATTAGACTGTGCAAGATAGAGTCGCTTGAAAAATTTATTGGGTCAAAAACTTTTAAGTTTTTGATCTCTATTTTTTATTCATTATATTACTTAGCTAGAAATAAATTATCTACAGAGAAAAATAAACAATACATTCCTTCAGGAAAAGTGTATCTGTCACCTATAATCGACTGTTTTGACGGTGCGGTTATCAGTTGGACTATAAGTACAAAACCGAATGCTGAAATGGTCAATTCTATGTTAGACAACGCCGTGGCTACTTTGAGTCCAGGGAACTCTCCTATTGTTCATTCTGATCGTGGGGCAGCACATTATCGCTGGCCAGGATGGATTGAACGAATGAAACAAGGCAATTTAATTCGTTCAATGTTAAAGAAAGAATATTCTCCAGACAATTCAGCCTGTGAAGGATTTTTGGGTCGTCTTAAAAATGAATTTTTTTATGGTCATGATTGGAAATTGGTCTCTATTGATCAATTCATCGCTGAGTTAGACGAGTATATTCTTTGGTACAATCAGAAACAAATCAAATGCTCGCTGGTTGGACTTAGCTCGATAGATTATCGTAAACAGTTAGGTATTTTATAGAATAAAGGTGCAAGAAAACGTCCGCACCCCCTTTTCTACATTTTAACTTGGCCGTTTACAACATCTTCTCGTAGATAAGTTTAATTTATTTCTGTCTTTACGAAAAGATGTTTAAGATATGATACTAACATCACTAATATATTTCTATCAAGAAAATTTATCAGTATATTTGATGTAGTTTATTCTATTCCAATGGATATAGTTCCTCAAGTCGATTAGAAAGAATCATTGTATAATGAGGATTTAAGGGAGAAATCGGTTTGTAAGAAGCTTTTTTCTATCACTCTATTAACTAAATTTTATTAATAAATCAAATTAATCAGGGCACAATACTCGTAGTAAATTTAGAAAATGAGCTAACGATTGAACAGTTATTTGAAAATTACACTGACGAAAGAAATCACATGGTAATTCAAAAATTTAGGTGAAGCTATAGGTAATGAAAAATGGTGAGAAAACCTAGACAAGGTGATAATCTATTATTGAATACAGTTCCTCAATTTGGACATGAACAAACAGGAAAATTACTGTTAGATCAACTAACGACAATTGATTATGAAAGTCAGAGCGTATATTTTTTTGGAAAGAGTGCATGAGAGTTTGGTTGAGAAGTTATTTGTGAAAGTTATAACAGTATTTCAAAAAGTAAGCCAATAAAAAGAAGACAGCTGGATAAATAAAATCAAATGACAATGATTTATCAATTTTACGGACCAAATGATTTTTAGGAACAAGTGCATCTAGCGAAATTTTGGCTTCTTCCATCCGACTATCCATTGTTTGTTTGGACATCATTATACATTCCTCCTCTAAAAGCAAACGTTTTCTTTAATTGTAACAGAAAAACTGTAGAACAAAGAAATTTTTTTCTTTGTCTACAGTCTACAAAAAACCCGCAACGCGGGTTTTTTATTTTGATACATTTTATATTCAGTAATATTAGCTAACTCTTACAAATATAAACTAATCCGTCGTTGAAGTACCAATGGCAACCATCCTCTTTTCTAAAGAGTCATAAATCGTCCACATATGCGCTCCACGGCATCCTCTCCCAGGTGTGAAATAACTAGACCAACTGTCATTCCAGCTATAGGCTACTAAGTTCTTTTTATTAGGGAACAAATAATTATTCAGCTCTAAATATTCTTCTTTTGTTACATAAAGTCCATAAGGCGTTTCAAAAAAAACCTTTTCATAAAGACTTTCTGGCTGAAGCATTTCTTCAAAATCGATGGGCGATGGAATCATTCGCTCTTTATTCAAATAAATTGGGTAACCAGCCACATGATCAAAAGATATCCAGTCGGTATGTACTAATCTCATTTTTATCGGCTTTTCCGTTCGCCAATAGTTATCTACAGTTCTTTTTAAACTCCGACGCTCACGAAAATATTCACGAAAAGTCATACCCGATGGTTTACCTTTCATTTTTTGCTGTAACCATTTTTGGAATATGAACTCTACAAACGGCGTAGGTTTACGTATAGTTTTTGTCCCTCTAACACCTTTATACCATTCATTATTTACATATTTCAGTAATATGATTGCAGCTTCTTGATGGCTATCTAATCCTTGATAATCTGATACAGATAAAATAACATAATCTAAATCTAGAATATACTTCTTGTATAATTGATCTGTTACCTCCTTCAAAAGTTTCATTTTGTCCTCCTCCGATTTTTACTACCTCTCGTTTCATTACATGAGGATTTTAAAGATGTAGATTCTCGCTATCTCACTATTATGAAGTAATTCAATCCAATACCAATATAGCATCGAAAACAGTAAATCGCTTTCTTTTTTCGTCATACACTGACCACACATAAGCGCCATCCCAATAACGACCATTATTATAATAATTCGTAAATTCATTATTCCAAAGGTAAATGTGCAGATGATCTTTATCTGGGAAAAGACGATCATTCAACTGGTTAAATTCTTCTTCCGTTCCTGCCGCTCCTTGAGGTGCATTAAGAAAAGAAGTCCGATAGATACCATCCTCAGCCCATAATGCTTTAGGGGTGACTCTTTTCGCCTTCATCATTTCTTTATTCACATAAATAGGGTACTCTTTCATCTTGTCAAAAAATCGGATATCCGTATAGTTGATTTTTTCTTCGTTAAGCTCATGAAATTTACGAGCATATGCTTCATGATCTATTTTCATAGGATTTCTATCACTCCACATCAGACGCAGACACTCTCGAAACCTGTTTGAGCAATTAAGAAATTCTAAAACTGCTTCCTGATGACTGTTTATCCCACTATACTTTTCCTCTTTTAAAAAAACATAATGGAATGGAGTCCAATCATGTCTTAAGTATAAACTAACAGTTTCTTTTTCTAATAATTCCATCTTCTCTCTCCTTTTGTTCTTCTAACGGCACTCCTGATACACTAACAAATCTGACCCTTTCATCTGCTACGTCAATACATGTTTCTCTCGAATTTTATCTATCCATTTTTATTTTATCGCAACTATCAAAGCTTCTATTCCTATTATTTCTTTTTGAAGAAAAGATAGTTCTTGACTCATGGGAATCGCTTGATTTGTAAAAAAAGGTTGTGAAATCAGCGCCTTGGCTTAAGTATTAGAAAAGCAAAACAGCAAAATATAAGGAGCTATTTTACCGTTTTTTGCACTAATACCAAAGGGTAGCTGATTGCACAACGTATCTTTTTATAGTATAAAATTTTAGACAAATACATGATATAAAAATAAATTTCGCAAAAAAACTTAACAACTTTCGAAAACTTTCGTCACAAAATATTCACAACTAATGACTATTATATAAGCATACCAACAAACAACCCTAACAACACTTTTTCATTTTTAACTCCTTATCCTGCTAGCTCCCCGGCTAGCAGGACCTTTTTTTATCAAAAAAATTTGTCCCATACAATCGATTCAACTAATCAACCGAATGCTCTCATGCTGTGATACTCATCGTAAAACGTTTCGTTTTATCGATATCCGCTTAAAGCATTCGGTTATTTTTGATTAGTAATGATTGATGGTACAAGCTCATACGTGCTTTTCTATCTGGTATAAATTATTTTGATAACCGTTCCTGTTCTCCTGCTGGCGAAAGGATTGTTATTTTTTCAATTTGTTCTACGGGAACCATGCGGATCTGCTGCTCTTCGTTTTGTAGGCGGATCATTACTCGGTCTTTTTCGACCGTTTTTGTCGCCACCCAACCTGAGATCGTTTCATACTTGCTACTCAAACGATTCGCTCTTACTTGTAAGATAACTAAACTATGTTCAGTCGCAGCTTTTTGCAGCTCAAGAATAAACTTTCCTTGCAATCGTACATTCTTAGCATGTTCTTCAGTGTCATTTACAAAAGAATCAAAAAGTTGATACGAGGTATGAGTAACTAACTTCGTAAGCTTCTTCATTGGTGATACTGTCTCTTCGTTCATCGAATGCACTCCTCCTTTAGCTAAGAAAGTGTTACTTAATTAATCTTATTTTACCTAACATTTTACAAAAAAACAAGGAAATGCTCTAACATCTCTAAAAAAAGAAAGCGCTAATCTTAGAAATTGTTTGTTATTTTATTTTCATCCATCCAAATGTTCCACCAATGATCTAACCCTTCTGTGATCAATTGATATGTCTCATCAAAGTTATTGGTATAGTATGGATCAGGAACATTTTCTTTTTCTTTTCCAGGGATGCTACTTAAAAACAAATGGATTTTTTCCTGTGCTGAGCGTGGTGCTCTTCTTTTCAGTTCTTCTACATTTTCTTGATCCATGCCAATGATCCAATCAAAAGTTTCAAAATCGTGGGGCGTGATTTGACGAGCAACCATATTCGTCATATCTACATTTTCTTGGTTTAATATTTTTTTCGTTCCAGAGTGCGGTGTCTTTCCAACTTCATACGTACTTGTAGCAGCAGAATCCACAAAAAACTCTGCTTCCTTTCCTTCTGATGCTACTCGTTTCTTCAACAAGCCTTCTGCCATTGGTGAACGGCAAATATTTCCCAAACAAACAAATAAAATTTTTGTCATTTTCCCATCTCCTTTTAACGATCATGGCTTTTTCAACGAAAGATTATTTCTATTACTGTTCTTCCAACTCTTCTTTTGCATAAAGACGATAAGAGTATAATTCCGTATCCTTAGCTAAACGGAAAAGCTGCATAGCGATTTCCATCGGTGTTTCTTCATATTCATTCGTGATCCAATTGACTAACACGCCGCTGCAACCGTAAGAAAAAAAACGAGCATAAAATAGTTTATCTTTTGCAGAAAGCTGTCTTTCTTCATCCATTTGCTCAAAAATCTTGATAAAAGATTTTTGGATTAGTTGAGAGAATTCTTTTTGTAAAATTTCTTGGTCAGAAAGCACAGTATTTGCGTAAAACTCTTTCTTTTCAGCAATTGCTTTCAGCATTTTCAATGCTTGCTCTTCCCAATTATCAAGAGTAAGACATTGCGGGTCTAAATAATGCAAGGCATCCTCACAATAGACCCAACGAAGCAAATCGTATTTATCTGTAAAATGATAATAAAATGTTTGACGATTGATTTTTGCTTCATTTGCGATTTTTTGGACGCTGATTTTTCGAAAAGATTGTGTTTGGCACAAATCAATCAATACGTTTTTGATCAATTGTTTCGTACGTGTTGTATCACTCATTCATTTTCCTCCAATCTAAAAGCAAAAATCACATATGATAGTCGTATCCGAAATGTTCATAAGCATAAGCCGTAGCCATTCGCCCTCTAGGTGTACGCTTTAAAAATCCTTTTTGGATCAAGTACGGTTCATACATATCTTCGACTGTTTCTCGTTCTTCTCCTATATTTACGGAAAGCGTGCTTAATCCTACGGGTCCGCCGCCATATAATTCGATCATCGTCCGTAACAATTTCTGGTCAACATAATCCAAACCAGCTTGATCGACTTGTAGCAAAGTAAGAGCCTGATCTGCTATAGGACGATCGATTTTCCCGTCTCCTTGAACTTGCGCAAAATCACGAACCCGTTTGAGTAAGCGATTCGCGATTCTAGGCGTTCCTCGCGATCGGCGAGCAATTTCCAATGCCCCTTCTTCAATGATCTCTGTTTGAAAAATATCCGAAGAACGTAAAACGATCTCCTGCAGATCCTGTTCGTCATAATATTCCATATGTGAAATGATGCCAAATCGATCGCGTAAAGGTGCAGAAAGCATACCTGCTCGCGTCGTCGCCCCAATCAAAGTAAAGGGAGGAAGAGGAAAATGGACCGGATGTGCGGTTGGTCCTTGTCCTACCATGATGTCTACATAAAAATCTTCCATGGCCGAATAAAGCATCTCTTCTACTACTCTAGGCAATCGATGGATCTCATCGATAAATAGGACATCCCCTGCTTCCAGTTCATTTAAGATCGCTACTAAATCACCCGGACGTTCGATAGCGGGGCCGCTTGTCGTACGAATGTTCACGTTCATCTCATTAGCAATGACCATAGCCATCGTCGTTTTCCCTAATCCAGGAGGCCCATACAACAGAACATGATCTAATGGTTCTTCCCGATTTCTGGCAGCTTCGATGTAGATCTGAAGCTCTTGTTTGACTTTTCTCTGCCCGATATACTGAGAAAGCAACTGCGGACGAAGAGATTTTTCCAAACTCAGTTCATTTTCGCCAGTTTCTGGTGATAACAAGTATTCATCTGTCATTTGGTCTCCTCCTTATTTTTTCATCATCAGCTTGAGTGCTTGGCGTAAATACTCATCCGTTGTCTGATTATCGACTTCTTTTAATTGTTTTTCTACACGTTTGATTTCTCTATCACTGTAACCAAGAGCTGAGAGAGCCTCCATTGCTTCAGATAGAGCGGTAGCGTCTTTTGTAGTTGCTTCATCGAATAGACTGAAGGGCGTATCGATACTCAGCTCACCAAATTTTCCTTTTAGATCCAAGATCATTTGTTGCGCCGTCTTCTTCCCTACCCCTGGAAATTTTGTCAAATAAGTGACATCACTGGATTCCACTGCTTGGATCAAACCGGAGTGGTCTTCACTTGCCATGATCGCAAGAGCACTTTTTGGACCGATTCCTGAAACACTGACTAATCGCAAAAACAGTTGTTTTTCTTCTAAAGAATCAAATCCATACAAAAGATGTGCATCTTCGCGGATCACCTGATGGACATAAATTTTTATTTTTTGATTTAGTTTGCTGCTGTAGCGGTAAGGATTTCCTAGTGCAATCTGGTAGCCGATACCATTGGTTTCTACTACTATGTAATAGGGGTTGATAAAGGTAACCACACCTGTCAGATATTCATACATATTCTAGTCCTCTTTCTTTTGCACACATACGTTCCCTTTATTGTAGCACATTTCACCTTGTGAAAAAAGGAGTCTGGGGAGCGTTTCTTTCAAATAGCAATCGCTTGAATAAAAAAGAGCGGACGATCGAGTGAATCCCCGTATTGTACCGCTCTTTTTGTATTTTCATTATTCTACCAGTGATTTGTATTCGCCATAACCGAGTTCATCCATCTTTTCATAGGGAATGAATTTTAGTGAGGCAGAATTGATGCAGTAACGCAGACCGCCTTTATCTACTGGGCCATCGGTAAATACATGTCCGAGATGAGAGTTTGCTTCTTTGCTTCGGACTTCTATTCGATGCATGCCATGAGAAAAATCGGCTTTTTCACGTACTTGTCTTTTCGCTATTGGTTTGCTGAATGATGGCCAGCCACAACCAGCGTCATATTTTTCCGCAGAGCTAAATAACGGTTCGCCGCTGACGATATCGACGTAGATCCCTTTTTCGTAAAAATCATCGTATTTTCCGGTAAATGGACGTTCTGTTGCATTTTCTTGTGTGACTGCATAAGCCATCGGTGATAATTTTTCTTTCAGTTCTTCTTTTTCTGGTCTTGTTGGTTTATCCATTAAAAATGCCCCCTTTGTGTTCCTATCATAGCGCCAAAGCAGACAGATGCCAACAATTTGCTTTCTTTCGAATCATTTACACTTTTCGGCGCCGGGCAAACTCAACGAAACGGAATTTATCTAATCGGTGTACCGACTCAGAATACTCAAAACAGCGGGTATCTTCCAAATGAACAAGACTTCTGACGACTACTGCGTAAGTGTCATCGTGAAGATCCATCGTTGTTTTCATGATATCTGTTACTTCTTCTACTGTGATTTCCTTTTGTGCGTAAGCAATCGTTAAAGAAAGCTCATTTTCAAAATATTCATAGATCGACCCTTGTGCTTGTACTGGGGTTAAATGAGGAACAATCTCCTTTAATAGATAATCAGTATCTAATATAACCACTTCACCATCGATTTTTCTTTCGCGTATCAAATGCCAGACAGGTGCACCAATCTCCCAGCCAGTAATCTCATTCAGTGATTTTGTTACTTCTGTTTCTTCTAACGTATGAACGATCGTTTCACTTGGAATACGTTGGGTTTCCTGTAGCTCTTTATAGCTTGTCAGCCCAGAAATAGGAAAATCAAAGCGGTTTCGATCTAGTACGATCGACCCTTTTCCTTGTTTTTTTTGAATATATCCTTCCGTCGTCAAAAGATTCAGTGCTTTTCTAATTGTTTCTCGTGAAACACCGTAGATTTTGATCAATTGGTTCTCACTAGGCAAAAGCGAATGCGGAGGATATTCTTTCGCTAAAATTTTCTGTTCCAAATCTAAAAAAATTTCATTGAACTTGTTCATGTTTTTTCCCTCACTCGTTCTTCCATCATTTCTTCACTATACTACAGCTCTTTTTGTATTTCAATGTTCCTCTTTTTACGAAAAGCTTATTTTATGCTTTTTAAAACGATATCATTTTTCTGGACGTTTTTGGATAAAACGCTTGCAATTCTTCCCGAAAAAAAGTATAGTAAACAAAGAAGCAACTTGCATAGACAAGTTAAAAGAAAGGGGTTTATTGATATGGCAAAGTATCAAGCAGATGCCGAGAAACTGCTACATGATATCGGCGGAAAAGAAAATATTGCTGCAGTTAGTCATTGTGCAACTCGTATGCGTTTTGTCCTAAATGATCTTGGAAAAGCAGATCAAAAAGCAATCGAAGATATTCCTAGTGTGAAAGGGATGTTCACGAATGCTGGGCAGTTCCAAGTCATCATAGGAAATGATGTTTCTACTTTTTATAACGACTTCGTTGCAGTATCCGGAGTTGAAGGGGTTTCTAAAGAACAAGGAAAAGCAGCAGCAAAACAAAACCTTCATCCCGTACAACGCGCCATTGCCGTCTTGGCAGAAATCTTTACACCACTGATTCCTGCAATTATCGTCGGCGGATTGATCCTTGGTTTCAGAAATGTACTTGAAGGTATCCAGTTTGAAAGTCTTGGTGGAACGATCGTTGAACACTCGCAATTTTGGAATGGCGTCAATGCCTTTTTATGGCTGCCAGGTGAAGCAATTTTCCATTTTCTTCCAGTAGGTATCACTTGGAGTATTGCGAAAAAGATGGGTACTACACAAATATTAGGAATCGTTTTAGGAATTACATTAGTTTCTCCGCAATTATTAAATGCTTATAGTGTAGCTTCCACAGCTGCAGCAGATATTCCATTTTGGGATTTTGGTTTTGCTCAAGTCCAAATGATCGGTTATCAAGCACAAGTTATTCCAGCTATGCTGGCAGGGTTTATGTTAGCGTATCTAGAGATCTTCTTCCGCAAATATATCCCTCAGTCGATTTCAATGATCTTTGTTCCATTGTTTTCATTGTTACCAACTGTTTTAGCTGCTCACGTTATTTTAGGTCCTATCGGTTGGACAGTCGGAAGCTGGATTTCAACTATCGTAAATACCGGGTTGACGTCTTCTATCAGCTGGTTGTTTAGTGCTGTATTCGGGTTCCTGTATGCACCTTTAGTAATTACTGGTCTCCACCATATGACCAATGCGATTGATATGCAGCTGATTGCAGATTTCGGATCAACGAATTTATGGCCGATGATTGCTTTATCAAATATCGCCCAAGGCTCTGCAGTCTTAGCCATCGTCTTCTTGCATCGTGGAAACAAAAAAGAAGAACAAATCTCGATTCCAGCAATGATTTCTTGTTACTTAGGCGTAACTGAACCTGCTATGTTCGGGATCAATTTGAAATACGTCTATCCTTTCGTCGCAGCAATGGTCGGTTCTGGATTAGCTGGCATGTTTGCCAACTTGATGGATGTTCGAGCAAACGCGATCGGAGTAGGTGGGTTACCAGGAATACTAGCTATCCAAGCAGAAACATGGGTACCTTTCATCATCGCAATGATCATCGCTATCATCATTCCATTTGGCTTGACGATCGTCTTTAGACGCCAGGGAATCTTGAATAAGATTGATCCTGCTGTTCCTGAAAATGCTGCTGATGTACAGCTTCAAACAGCGAATGGTGCAACAGCAATGCCACAGTCTTTTGAACCTGTTTCAGCAACTGGTACGGCAGTTGCAACAAAAGAAACATTATTCGCAGTGGCTGCTGGGAACATCAAGGAAATTACTGAAGTAAATGACCCAGTTTTCTCACAAAAAATGATGGGTGACGGTTATGCTGTCGAACCGTCAAATGGCAAAGTCTATGCACCAGTAAATGGTAAAGTGACGAGTGTTTTTGAAACAAAACATGCCATTGGTATTCTTTCTGATGAGGGGCTGGAAGTACTCGTTCACATGGGATTAGATACCGTTGAACTAAAAGGCGTTCCTTTCACTGTATTCGTGAAAGAAGGAGATCTTGTCACACCAGAAACTCTGATTGCTGAAATGGAATTGCCAGAAATAGAACAAGCTGGTAAGAAAACTGACATTATTGTTGCTTTAACTAATAACGAAAAAGTTGCTGGTCTATCCCTTGACCAATCAGGACTTGTTCGCCCAGGCGAAGCAGTCGGTAACGCTGAAGTAAAATCTTAGTCAGAGTAGATAAGTAATCTTTTCAATAAAAAAGACGGGCTATCATGGATTTCAATCGAAAATCAGATAGTCCGCTTTTTTTGTTTAATTGAATGTTTTCAGTGCCTGATTGACAGCACCAATCGGAAACCCTACGATACTGTAGTAATCTCCAGAAATTTCTTTGACGAATACACTGGCAGCATTTTGGATGCCGTATGCCCCTGCTTTATCCGCATAGTCTCCCGTCTCCAAGTAACGATTGATTTCTTCATCTGTCAGTGGATAAAAAGTGACATGTGCTTCTGCTAGTATTCGTTCTTCTCGCTCCTTTGTTTTTAAAACAACTGCTGTGTATACAGTATGTGTTTCCCCGCTTAATTTTTTCAACATGACTTCAGCCTCAGCCATATCTTCTGGTTTACCCATGATCTCCTGGTTGAGAACAACAGTCGTGTCGCTAGCAATCACTAAGCTGTCTTTCTTTTCTTTTTGTTCCCAAACAGTTCGTGCTTTTTCTTCAGCCATTCTGCGTACATAATCGACTGGCAGTTCGTCTGGAAATGGCGTTTCATCAATATCAGCAGGTTCGATCTCGAATTCTGAAACGATGTGAGCCAATAACTCTTTTCTTCTTGGTGATTGGGACGCTAGTATAATCTTCATGTTTCCCTCTTCTCTCTGACTTAATGCGGATCTTGGATCCGTTTGAACATTCTTTCCATATCCGAGTTGGTAAAGTGAATCAATACTGGGCGGCCATGGGGGCAATTGAATGGATTTTCGCATTGTGCTAAATCTTTCAGCAGCACACGTGCTTGTGCTTCATTCAAATAATGGTTGGCTTTGATCGATCGTTTACAGCTCATCATGATTGCTGTTGCTTCACGGAATTTTTTTACGCTCACACTTCCTGTCGTCAATAGCATGTCGATCATCTCGCGAATAATCGATTCTTCTTCACCATTGGGATACCAAGTAGGATGGGCCCGTACAATAAAGCTGTTTTGACCAAATTCTTCTAAATAAATCCCTGCATCTTCTAGCAAATGCTTTTGCTCTTTTAGTTTCAAAGCATCACTGTTTGGATAGTCCAACACAAATGGAACAAGTAATTCTTGTAGATCATCAGATACTTCCCCAATTTTTTCCCGGAAATATTCATATTTGATACGCTCTTGAGCAGCATGCTGATCGATGATGTACAATCCGTCGCTACTTTGGGCAAAAAGATACGTTCCGTGCATCTGTCCAAAATATTCCAATTGAGGAAAACGTTGAACTGGTGTTTCCGTTTCTAGTTTCTTGATCGCTTGTTCTAATGTTTTGTCGTTTCCGTGAGTGAAATCAAATTCAGGATGCAGTGTCAATTCTTCCTCGTAAATCTGTTCATTCTCTTCTAAGGATATATCTATCTGTTCTTTATTTGTTTCTTTCGTGTTATCCACAGTAGGAATTTCTTTCTTTTCAGATTTTTCCACTGTTTTTTCTACAAAGTTATCAACATTTTCACCAAACTTATCCACCGTTTTCGCTGTTTTTTCTGGATAACTAGTGTTTCCTTCAGAAAAGCCAGAAAAGTTTTTAACATTTTCCACAGACTTATCAACAGATCTGTCAACAAATGTGCTCTTTGGTTCTTCTACAAAAAAGGTTCCTGTCTCTCGGTCAAAATTCAAACTACTTGGCTTTTTAGGTTTTTCTTCTTCAAAAGCATAGGACAAATCGATTTCGATTTGTTCCGTTTTAGGCTGATCTGGTACTTTTTTCTTGAACCGTAGATTATCCGCGGCACTTGGAATCAGGTTTTCTTGTGACAATGCTTTTTGAATGGCGTTACTAATTAGCTCTGTTAGTTCTTTTTCCTTCGACAACCGGACTTCCTGCTTCGTCGGATGGACATTTACATCGACTAAAAGCGGGTCCATCTTGATTTCCAATATAGCAATAGGAAAACGGCCGACCATTAATTTTGATCCATAACCTGCAACGATTGCTTTATTTAAGGAAAAATTCTTGATAAAACGTCCATTGATGATCGTCGATAAGTAATTCCGACTGGCACGAGTCACCTCTGGCAATGAAACATAACCAAATAACTCAAAATCTAGATCTTTTCCTTCGATTTTCAACATTTTTTTAGCGGTAGATAATCCGTAGATTCCCGCAATCGTTTGTTTCAAATCGCCATTTCCAACAGTTGCCAACATTTTGTTTCCATCATGTACTAAACGAAAAGCAATTGTTGGATGACTTAATGCCAGACGATTGACGATGTCCCCGATGTTCGCTAATTCTGTATGCAGTGTTTTCACGTATTTCAAGCGGGCTGGCGTATTGAAGAACAGGTTGCTGACGGTAATCTTCGTTCCTTGACGCAGAGGTGCTGGCCGATGCTCCATGACCTCGCCACCTTTGAGCGAAAGATAAGTACCTTGTTTTTCTTCCTGGTTCGCCGTTTCCAGAGTCATCTCAGAAACAGAGGCAATACTTGGCAAAGCTTCCCCTCGAAAGCCCAGCGTTCGTATGCGAAAAAGATCGTCACGATTATGGATCTTACTTGTCGCATGCCGCTTGAAGGCATTCTCTACGTCGTCTGCCAAAATGCCTTCTCCGTTATCAATCACTTGGATCGTCCGCAGTCCCGCTTCTTCAACTAAGATATCAATCTGAGTACTACCGGCGTCAATTGCATTTTCCACTAATTCTTTCACGACAGAAGCTGGTCGTTCCACTACTTCTCCCGCAGCGATCTGATTAGCTAAAAGTTCAGATAATTCTTGGATTTTGGCCATCGATATCCGCCTTCTTCCTACAGTTGTTTTTGTAATTCATATAATGTGTTTAGTGCATCCATTGGCGTCATTTCTAGTAAATTTATTTGCTTCAGTGATTCAATGACTTCTGTTTCATTTTCGGATAATTCACCGAATAAAGAAAGTTGTTGGGTTTCTTCTTTGACACTGTCTTGTATAGGGTCTTGGTTTACTTTTTCTGCAGGTGGTTTTATTTGCTCCTGTTTGGCTGTTTTAGTCTTCTCTCCTATTTCAGCTGGAACAGTATGGTGTCCGTTATCGCCATTTTCTAGCGTATGCAGGATATCTGCTGCTCGCTCAAGTAGATTGGCAGGCAATCCTGCGATTTTTGCCACATGTATACCATAGCTTTTATCCGCAGGTCCATCCATCATTTTATGCAAGAAGACAACTTCTCCGTCTTTTTCAACAGCTCCAACATGGACATTTTTAAGCTGCGGAAGTTCTTTTTCAAGTACCGTCAGTTCATGATAATGGGTAGAAAAGAGTGTTTTTGCTTGTACATGACGATGGATATATTCGATGATTGCTTGGGCCAACGCCATTCCGTCATAGGTTGCTGTTCCTCGCCCGAGTTCGTCAAACAAAATTAAACTGTTTGGCGTCGCATAACGTAGGGCTTGATTGGCTTCCATCATCTCTACCATAAAAGTACTTTGTCCAGCAATTAAGTCGTCACTTGCACCAATTCGGGTAAAAATCCGATCAAAAATAGGTAAAACTGCTTGTTTTGCCGGAACGAAACAGCCCATTTGCGCCATCAGAACAGTTAATGCCAACTGGCGCATATACGTACTTTTACCAGACATATTCGGTCCTGTGATCAGCAAAATCATTTCGTCTTCTGCCATTTCTACGCTATTAGGGATATATTCCTGATG
Source organism: Enterococcus sp. C46 (assembly GCF_040887565.1). Lineage (NCBI taxonomy): Bacteria > Bacillati > Bacillota > Bacilli > Lactobacillales > Enterococcaceae > Enterococcus > Enterococcus sp. C46. Next base: position 177,342 of record NZ_JBFOGA010000002.1, on the reverse strand, counting down.
TCCTAATACTTTTTCTACTACAGGATGTCGTCCGTCTTTGATCAGAAGCTGATGCTTGTCACTGACAAGTTCTGGCCGAACATACTGATAGCGTTCGCTGATTGTTGCAAAACTTTGTAGCACATCTACTGCGCTGATTGCTTTTGCAAGTACTTGTAGCGGTTGGATAGCCTTTTTGACTTCTTCTCTCACAGCTAAAAACAACTGATATTCTAAATCAACAGATTTTTCTTCTGCTTCGAGGATTTGTGTCTCCAATTCTTTTAGTTCTGGTGTGATGAAACGCTCTGCATTTGCTAAGGTTTGTTTTCGTTCATACTTCTCCAGTTCTGCATTCCCAAGATTTGCTTTTGTGATTTCTATATAATAACCGAAAACGCGGTTAAATCCGATTTTTAAGTTCTTGATTCCTGTTTCTTGACGCTCTTTTGCTTCAAGTTCTGCTAGCCACTTCTTTCCGTTTCTCATAGCAGAACGGTACGTATCGAGCTGCTCATTGAATCCATCTTTGATGATGTTTCCTTCCGTTATTTGTAACGGCGGATCATCTTGGATAGCTTGGTCAATCAATTGGACGAGATGGTCCATCGGTTGCATTTCTGAAAGCAGACTTTGCCATTGACCTTGATCAATTCCTTCAATCAACCCTCTGATCATTGGCACTTGTTCTAAAGACGTTTTCAACTGGATCAAGTCTCGCCCATTGACATTACCGAAAGCTACTCGACCTGCTAGGCGTTCCAGATCATAGACTTTCGTTAATGCTGACTGCAAATCGATACGTTCAAAATAACTGTCTAGCAAAGAAGCGACCATTTCTTGTCTTGCTTTAATTTGTTTTGCCTGGATAAGCGGACGGTCTAGCCATTGTTTTAGTAAGCGGCCACCCATTGCTGTTTTTGTTTCATCTAATAACCATAGAAGGGTGCCGTGCTTTTTCCCAGTCCGAATAGATTGGCTTAATTCTAGGTTGAATTTTGAATAATAATCCATTTTCAAAAAATGATCTGGTTGGTATTCTACTGCTTTTTGGATATGAGCTAAACTCCGCTTTTGTGTCACCGCTAAATAAGTCAATAGTTTACCAGTTGCTTCTTTTTCCAGCGGATCGACTAGTTCACTTGTCAAAAAGCTAAATTCGGCATTTTCTTCCATCTCATTTTGTTGAGAAAAGACTAGCCCTAAACGCCCGCTTAGCTGTTCACGAAGGGTATCAGTGATCTCACTACCTAATACGAGTTCTTTTGTCTGCAATGCAGAGGCTTCATTTAAAACAGCTTCTTCATCATGCAACCGAGCCGTCTTCAATTCTCCCGTACTTAGATCGGCATAAGCAAAGCCAAATTCATTTCCTTGACTAACTACAGCTGTTAAAAAATTGTTGTCTTTTGCCGACAATCCTTTGCTGTCCATGACTGTACCAGGAGTGACTAGCTGAATCACTTCGCGCTTGACCATCCCTTTAGTCGTCTTTGGATCTTCTACCTGCTCGCAAATTGCTACTTTATAGCCTTTTTCAATCAAGGTATCGATATATCCTTGTGCTGCATGGTGAGGTACACCGCACATAGGAATAGGTTCTTCTGCATTTCGATTTCTGCTCGTCAACGTTAATTCCAAAAGCTGTGATGCCTTGATCGCATCTTCATAAAATAATTCATAAAAGTCTCCTAAACGATAGAACAAAAAAGCATCTTGGTATTGTGCCTTGATGCTTAGATATTGTTCCATCATAGGAGTGTTTTTAGTTTTTTGAGGCATGTTTTTCCTCCTCTATTTGTCCATTGATTTCTTCTTGTATCATCGTTGTTAAATGATGAAGCAGATCATCTGCTTCCAACAGCTGTTTTCTATAAGCTATAACAAGCGGATGCTGATCAAATTCTTTCATGAATTGATCCGCTCGCTTGATTGCTTCTTGTTCTGCTGCTGGTTTGTCATAGTGGGCAAAATGAACAGCTTCTTTTTGCGCTTGTTTGATTTTCTCTCTCAACTCAGCTAAATACTGGTTTTGCTGGATCTTTTCTTCAAGTGCTTTGTAGCGAATGATCGTTTCATTTTCTCTTAAAAGTTTTGTCAGTTTCCTTACTTCTTTTTGAATTTCCGGCTCCTGCTGCAAAAAACTGCCTCTCTTTCTACTCCATGAACGGTCGATCCTCATTGATTTGAATCAGCTGGATTTCTTTTGCATGACCTGTCGTATCATCCAATTCTAAGATACAGCCGCTTAAAATCGATCGGCCTTGTTCGACAACTTCAAAACGTTTTGGTAATGCGGTCAGAAACTTTTCGATCACAGGTTCTCTGCGCATACCCAAAATACCATCGTAGGGTCCTGTCATCCCAACGTCTGTCAGATACGCTGTACCTTTTGGCAAAATTCGCGCATCATTTGTCTGGACATGTGTATGTGTACCGACCACTGCTGAAACTTTCCCATCTAAAAACCAGCCCATCGCTTGTTTTTCACTTGTTGTTTCTCCATGAAAATCTACAAAAATGATTGGCGTACGTTTCCTAGCTTCTTCTACTAGTTCCTTCATTTTACGAAAAGGATCATCCAAGTCCACCATGAAAGAACGAGCTTGCATGTTGATTACTGCCAATTCGATCTGATTCACTTTGACAAAGACCATCCCTTGTCCAGGCGTCCCTTCCGGAAAATTTGCCGGCCGAACCATCTTTTTGGCTTCATTTACAAACTCAAAAATCCCGCGGTTGTCCCACGTATGATTTCCCATCGTCACGACATCTACACCGTCTTGCAAAAATTTTTTATAGATTTTTTCTGTGATTCCACGTCCAGAAGCGGCATTCTCACCATTTACGATCGTTACTTGCGGACGATACTTCTTCTTCAACCTAGGAAGATATTCAGTAATCATCTCTCGTCCCATTGAACCTACTACATCACCAATAAACAATACCCGCACACTAAATTCCTCTTCTCTTTTAACATCACTCTATATTATAGTTGTTTTCAATAAGAAAGAAAAGGTCAAACAAAAGGAACACTTTCCTGATATTTCTTAGATTTGAAAAATAAAATAAAGAAATGGGACTGTGGCAAAAATCTTGTCACAGTCCCATTTCCCGAATAAACGTTGTTCCATCTGCTGCTTCTTCAGAAATAAGCCGAAATTTTTCAAAAATTTGAGAAACAATTTTCATAAATCTGTTCTTATTACTTGATGCAGGACAGCTTTTTCACAACCTCTTTTAAATCACACTTAACTCTTTCAATGCCTTCCAGATGCCATCTTGATCATTTGTATCAGTGACCATCTTGGCTTCTGCTTGTACTTCTGGCACAGCATTCCCCATAGCTATTCCGATTCCTGACATACGCAACATTTCACGGTCATTTTGTCCGTCACCAAAGCTGATAATATCTTCATGCGGGATACCTACTTGTTCTGCTAAGTGTAGGATCGTCGCCGCTTTAGAACCGTTTTGGGGAACGACATCTACACTGTTCTCATGCCAACGGACAAATCGGATCTTATCATATGAAGAGAATTTTCCATCATAGGTTTGATCGAAAAATGCTAACGCTTGATAGATTTCTTGTTCCTCTGCAAAAAACTGATCTAGTTCAGGCAAGACAGCGCCGAAAGAATGCATCGCCTCTTCCATCACCGTTACATCATTGGAAGAAGAACGTTTGATATTGTCTAAGCTGACAAAAGCTGTGTCGATCTGTTCATGATGCGCTTCCTGGACGAATGCATCTAACTGTTCGCGATCTAGTAAATTCTTATATACTTGTTCATGGTCTAAAAAACCGGCCGCTCCATTACATAAAATGTAGTTCGTAAAATCCAGATCTCGAATGACTTCTTGCGCATGGAATCGACTCCGCCCTGTAGCAATCGTGACCAGATGACCGGCTTTGCGTAATTTTTCCAATGCTTCTCTCGTGCTATCTAAAGCTTGTTTATTTGAATCTAACAACGTTCCATCAATATCAAAAGCAAATAATTTGCGTCTCATCTCTTGTCGTCTCGCTTTCTTATAAATACTTGCTTGCCTCTCGAACAGCTAACTTGCTCAAATCTGTTGTCAGCTGACTTTTTACCCAAGCAGCATCGGTCTTACTATAATCACGCAATGCCCAACCGATTGCTTTTTGGATAAAGAATTCCTTTGTTTGACGGTCTTCGTCTATTGCTCGAATCAATAGTGCTGTGTCTGTTTGCTGTTTATAACCTAATTGCAACGTGATTGCTATTCGACGCAACCAGAAATCTTCCTTTTTTTCGAACAACTGAAAGACTTCTTTACGTTGCTCTGGATGGACTTTACACCATGTACTGTATACTTTTCTCCAAGAATCGATGCTGTCCCACCATTCTTTTTTCTGGACTAGTGGTAACAATGTAACTAGCTCTTCAAAGGTAAACCGTTTGATGTTTTTTTGGACTAAATCGATCGCCACATACTGATATTCTCTTTCGATTTGTTCATAATAGTAATGAACAAAAGCTAAAACTTCAGAAACAGATAAATGTTTGCTTTCATCCAATAACGGCTGTTGCAAAAGAGCGCGTTCCGGCTTAGGTACTCCAGCAAAAGGAAAGAGATTTTTCATGTACTTTTCCATTTGTAACGCTTTTTCTTCATTTTTTGGAAAAACTAACACTTCCATAGTATTTCCTCCCTTAATGAACGACTTTTTAGTCCACATAGGATGATTTTGATTGATTCAGCCAAGCATAACCCAGTCCCATCACTAAACCGCCACCAATATAATTCCCTGCCAAAGCAAAAAACAAATTATGTAACACATTACTGGCTGTCATTCCATCCATCTGACCATGAGAAGCAAAGTAAGCAAGCGTAAAGGCAGGAAAATTCGCTATCACGTGTTCATATCCTAAAAAAGCAAAAATGAAAATAATGAATACGACCGTGATTACTTTCCCAGCATCCTCTTTCATCCGCATGCTAATCAGTACAGCGGTATTGACAACGATATTCGCAAACATCCCTTCCACCAAAATCGTTGTTGCAGGTTTTGCTAGTTTTACTGCTATTGATTCTAACATAAAGTTGTCCAACGTTAAATCTTGAAATGGCGTAGTCATAGAAATAAGAAATCCACATAACATACCGCCAATCATATTGAAAAAAATACAGGCAAATAGAATCTTGGCTGCCTTACTTAAAGCAAGTCTCTGCCGTAAAACACCCACGGTCATATAAAGCATATTCGATGTTCCTAATTCGGCGTTCATGTATAGAATCATGACCAGCCCCCAGCTGAACATAAATGCGTATAAAATCTTTCCTAGACCGTGCGCGATATCTTCCCCCTTCATCGCAATCGCAAATGCCACAGCCGTTCCTAAAGTCAAAAACAAACAGGCAAGAACCGCTCGAACAGCGTAACGTGAAAAGCTGTTTTCAAAAAGGTTCGCCTTCTTTTCAATTGAAGCATCGATTTTCTCAAATAATGGTGATACCGGATTCATTGATTTTCTCCTTAAACTTCCTTCACTTTTTTCCATTTGCACATACCTTCTCATTTTATAAAGAGAGCCTAGGTTTGTAAAGCGTTTTTACATACTAATTATCTTGACATTCATGGATGATCTATCATATACTGTAGTTTGTGTAAAATAATGCAGCAGAAAAATAATAACTCATCCCTAGTTTGTTGCCCCGTCTCGGGTTCGATTGTGTAACCGCGGCTGCAAAGGTGAAGATTGAAGAACAAACTATATGATTATGAATTTTTCAACGGATTATTTTACTCCAAAAACTTATATTCATTGGAGGAAATTTTAATGTCTCGTTATACAGGACCATCATGGAAAATTTCTCGTCGCTTAGGCATCTCATTGTCAGGCACAGGAAAAGAATTAGCACGTCGCCCTTACGCACCAGGTCAACACGGACCTAACAGCCGTGGCAAACAATCAGAATACGGCATGCAATTAACTGAAAAACAAAAACTTCGTCACATGTACGGAATGAACGAACGTCAATTCCGTAACTTGTTCGTAAAAGCTAGCAAAATCAAAGAAGGTAAACACGGTGTTAACTTCATGATCTTACTAGAACAACGTTTAGACAATGTTGTTTACCGTTTAGGACTTGCAACGACTCGTCGTCAAGCACGTCAATTAGTTAACCATGGTCACATTTTAGTTGATGGCAAACGCGTTGATATCCCTTCATACCACGTAGAAGTGGGTCAAGTGATCTCAGTTCGTGAAAAATCACAAAACATCGTAACAGTAAAAGAAGCTGTAGAAGCAACTGTTGGACGTCCAGCATTCGTAAGCTTTGACGCTGAAAAATTGGAAGGTTCATTAACTCGTTTACCAGAACGTGACGAACTATATCCAGAAATCGACGAAGCTCTTGTCGTTGAATACTACAACCAAAGCTTATAATTTCAAAAGCTTTCTTGAAAAAGGCCGCTATCTATTGGATAGCTGGTCTTTTTTTTATTTTCTATTTACAAAGCAATCACTTTGTTTTACAATTTCGTTAACCAATAAAAAATATTAAGTTAACGAAAAGAGGGCGTTATGAACCGAACATTGAAAGAATTGATACTTGCTGCGGAATTTGCCGCGATTATTTCTGTCCTTTCTCAGATGACCATTCCTTTTGGTTTGGTTCCTTTGACAGGGCAAACATTTGCTATTGGACTGACAGCCACTTTTCTCGGAAGAAAACTGGGATTGATATCTGTTACGGTTTATCTTTTACTGGGTTTGATCGGTCTTCCTGTATTTTCAGGGATGACTGGCGGCATAGCTGTTTTATTTGGTCCAACTGGCGGATATTTGATTGGATTTCTCTTTCAAACATGGCTAACTGGCTGGATGATCGAAAAAACAGACGCTCATTACTTGTACGCAATCTTTGCCAATCTAATGGGTTCTCTTGCCGCATTAGTCTGTGGGACGATCTGGCTGAAGATAAGTGGCGACCTTACTTTTACAACTGCATTTGCCAGTGGGCTGCTGCCTTTTTTACTGCCGGAATCAATCAAAGCAACTGGAGCAGCCTATATCGGTGTCTTGTTGAAGAAACGGCTAAATCGATTTCTTCGAACGAATTGAACAAAAAAGCAGCATGGAAGAAGACTCAACATCCGGTCTCTTCCACGCTGCCATATTTTAATTTAAACAGATCTTTATTTTGTCAAATCTACTTTTTTACTGATCCAATAAATAATTATCCCACCGACAATCATTGATGCCAATTCTCCTAAAGCAATCACCCACCAATTCAAGAAAAAAGGTAGTTGATATAAAATCGTTAGCTGACCAGCTACTGTAAACATGGAAAAAGCGAATACGCATGCTGTCACAGCCATTTTGATTTTCATGTTTTTGATGCGACTAGTGATTTTATAGTTGATAAGCAATACAATCAGCGTGCTGACGCTTCCTACTACAACATCTATCAGTCCAAGAGGAGAAGCAATATTAGCCAAAGCTACTCCTGCTGTTACCGCAACGATGTATCTTTTGTTATACAAGGACAGATAGTTGAACATCTCCGAGAGACGAATCTGAATCACTCCAAAGCTAAAAACAGACAAAACCAGCGTCACTGCCACATATAAACCAGTGACTAGCGCCATCCAAGTCACATCTGTCGTTGTCCAGCGTTTGGCTGAACGGGTATTATTTTTTTCCATGTTCTATTTCTCCTTTGCAAGATAATTTTATCTTGGTAATGACTGCGACCAAAGGATGGGAAGAAAATTCCAACTGAAGTGCCGCAGAAGGTTGTGAAAAAGCTGCCCTGCAACAAGTAATAAGAACAGTCAAATAAAAATAGCTCCTCCTATTTTCCATTTGGTTGGACTTATTACCGCAGTTGCAAGCTTTTGAACACTGTTTATATTAGAAGGTTGTGAAAAAGCTGTCTGACATCAAATGCCGGGAACAATCATCGACTTTCTTTTATCATCAACCATTTGGTTCTCTCTTTATTTCTTATCATACAGAAGCTTGAAAAAAACACAAGGTTATTTTAGCAACCAGCCACCATCGATTGGAATAATCGTTCCTTGTATATAGCTTGCTTGAGGAGAGGCAAGAAATAATGTCAGCTCCGCTACTTCTTCCGGCTGTGCCCATCGCTTGACTGGTGTTTCATTTGCCACCCACTCTGCCATCTCACCTTTCCCTTCAAAATCAGCCGCATTCATCGGCGTTTGGATGGCTCCTGGAGCAATTCCTTTTACTCGGATCCCCTGCTCTGCGTAATCCAGAGCGAGTTGTTTGGTAAAACCGACGATTGCATGTTTGGCACTTGTATAAGCAATCCCACCTCCGCCAGCAACCAAACCCGCAATCGAAGCCATGTTGATGATTGTTCCGCTTTTTCGGCGGATCATATCAGGAAGGATGATGTTTGTTAGATGATACATGCTTTTCACATTCGTTTCATAAATCAGATCCCACAGCGATTCGTCAGTTTCCATCAAGGATTTGTATGCATCTAGTACCCCCGCAGTATTCAATAAAATTGTAACTTCACCAAAATGATTCTGGCATTTCGATACCGCTTGTTGGAGTTCCTTCCTCTGTCGGACATCCCCTAGTGCGTAGGCAAAAGTTTCAGGAAATCGAAAAGAAAGTTCTTCCATTTTTCCAAATTTTTGATCTAATCCAAAAACAAAGGCATCTTGTTCCAGAAAAGCTTGGGCTTGCGCGGCACCAATACCAGAAGCAGCTCCTGTAATAAATACGACCTGTTTAGCTAAATCTGGATAACGGTTTTTCATTCTACGATCGCCCAATCATCTGCTAAAATATCGCAAACTGTAGGAGCAAAGCTAGAAAAACCTTCATCACTTGTTTTGATCAATAAGTAAGGCGTCACCGGACAGCCATCAAATTCATCATCGGATACGAGAACAACATACAGCTCAAATCCACTCCATCCTTTACGAATAATCTTTGCACCTTTTTTCAATTCTGGTAAAATTTCTTCAAATGTCATCTTTATTCTCCTTTTTTTGTTATTGTTTTGATTGTTTTTGAATCATTTCAAATTTTTGAGATAGCTGAATGTAATCTATCAATTTTAATTCTTCGGTCACAATAAAATAGTCAAGATCCGCCCACGGTTTTCGATGAACTTTACTTGTTGAAATCAGAAGATCTACTTCTCTTCCCCGATAATCCGTTGGTAGAAAAATCAGCTGATAATCATTACGGAAAAACGTCCGTAACCCCTCCTCTAACAGTTGCTCTTCAAATAATGGAAAATCTGTCATCAAGAGGATCGTGATCTTTGGAAGCTGTGGAGTAAAGGCTCCTAATGTTTTAAACACAGTCAGATACCGTCCCATCAAAAACGCATGATTTTTAAACGCCAGATGATTAGGCTGTTTGTGTCTGCTTTCAAAAAAGCGTACTAACCATTGTTTTAATTCCTTGTTTTCAATGACTAAATGATTAATGAAGTCACTACTGTTTCCATCAATCGTTTCTTTTGCGTTAGGAAAAAGATAGGCGAAAAAATGACTACTGAACAAATAGTTTTCTGCCTCAAAGGTCAGATCTTCCGCTGGTAACTCCTGCTCTTCTTGATAAAGAGAAAGAGCTGCTTTTGCTTCAGAAAGAGCTGCAAAAGGCGGTGTTTCTGCTTGTTGATGGAAATCAAAAATTTTCTTCCGTATCTTAGGATCACTATAATATTCTTCACGCGTCATCAGAACAAGAAATAATGCGCCTAATTCGTCTTCTACTTGAAAATAATTAGGAAATACCGGCTCCATGACTTGGCAGAATCGCTGGAACAACAGATTGTCTGCGATCAGCCGTCTTTTTTTCTCATTCAATACCACATAATGCTTCTGTGATTTTCTTAAAAAAAAGGCACCTAGCATGTATTCCAAACGTCTTTTTTTGATTTCATTCAAACGAACGTTGAAAAAAGCCATGATATGTTCTGCCATATTCTTTACGTCCATTTGAGAAATCGTTTCAAACGGCCAGATTTTCCCTCGAAACAACTGCCAGAATGTCATATGCAAGTAAAGTCGAATGATTTCTTCTTCGCCTTGCGCGATATATGTACCTCGTTGCAGACGAATGCCATAAGTTTGCAGTTGCTGTTTCCATTTATTGATTTTTCGATGAGCAGTGGATTCACTAATGTAATGCTTTTGCGCAAATTGGTACATCGTGTGGAATTCTTCAAAAAAAATGTCGTGCAGCAGCTGGAATTTCAGCGTACTTTGCACGAGATAGATCAAAAAACGCTCATGTTCAATCGAATCGAGCGCATCATAAAAGTTATAACCAGAACGGTGATTTTTTGTAAACAAAGGGTGCGTCTTACCGCTAAACTGCTGATAGTTTTTAGACAGCTCGTTTAGGTATTTCGACACACTGCGGGCATCCAGCTGAACAACTTGCGCTAATTGTGCAGCAGTATGCCAAGCTTGATCCTCAAAACTTTCTAGGAGGAGAATCTTATAATATAGATCTTTATCAAATTGTTTAAGATACTCGGAAGACAAATACACGTCTTTCCCTCCTTTTTATGCTAGAACGTTTTGGTTATTGTAGCATAAAATAGTGGTTTTCGCATCAAAACAAGCCAGCAAAAGGCTGAAAGAATAACGGTAGCAACAAAACGGTCAATATCCCATTTACGCATATCGCAAGCCCTGAAATGATCCCTTCTACTTCGCCAATCTCGATTGCTTTTGCTGTACCGATAGCATGAGAAGTACTTCCTAACGCCACACCGCGAGCAACGGGACTTTCAATCTTGAATAAGCGGAAAATATGAGTAGCGATCAGCGAGCCAAAAATACCTGTAGAGACAACAATTGCAAGAGTCACGGCATTCACCCCGCCCATCGTATGAGACAAATCGACAGAAATAGCCGTCGTTACAGATTTCGGTAGTAATGAGATGACCATCTCTTTATGAAGAGAGAAAAAATAACCGATCCCTACACTAACCAAGCAATTTGCGACTATTCCTGCTAAAATCGCAGCCATTACAGGATAAAAATTTTCTTTCAGCAAACGGAAGTTTTTATAAAGCGGGATGGCAAGTGCCACTGTCGCAGGAGTAATCAGCATAGTCAAAAAATTGCCGCCGATATTATACTCTTTATAGCTGATGCCAGAAAAATGCAAAAATAAGATAATAACAACAATCGATAATACGAGAGGATTCAAAACAGGCAGTTTATATTTCCGCAAAAATTTGTCAGATAATACGTACACTCCTAAAGTCAAACTTAAGCCAAATAATGGATTCACAAAAAACTCAGTCAATTTGATTCTCCTCCATTTCGTTTACAGATACCCTGCTTGCTTTTTTCTTACGGACATAGCCTAGCAAAGCTTCTACCCCTTCTGCCGTTTTTCCCGCTGCGACCATCGTGACGATGGAACACACGACGACTGCCCCCAGTAAAATAGGCCATATCGAAGCGATATCATCGAAATATTCCAATAAACCTACACCAGCTGGAACAAATAAAATAGCTAGATTATTCAATAAAAAATCACCAGTTGCTCCGATTTTTTCAGGATCAACAAGATGCATTTCAAATGCTAAAAATAAAAAAAGAATACCTAAGATACTCCCAGGAATAGGTAAATGAGCAAAAATTCGGATACCTTCTCCTAATACAGAAAAGAAAATAATAATGAAAAACTCTTGAAAAAATTTCATCAAACAACACTCCTTACGTATAGCTTTCATTTTACTAACAAACCTTTTCTGAAAGTTTCAAAACATGCTGTTTCTAAGATACAATTTTTGAGAAAAAAAACGTTTTTTTTTTGGTATATTTATAGTTAAGCTTGGTGATTTGTGGAGAACTTTTAAAAAGAGTTGGAGTTTTGCTGTTGGTCTGGTTTCTTATACGTAATGGAAATCATTTTTTTATTCACATTTGTTAAGACTGCAGAAATCCTTCCGACACGAAACACTGCACCGAGGCTTTTCGTGTTGATGTTTCTTTTTTTTTTGCATTTTTATAACATTTGGAGGTATTTATGGATTACTCACTAATGACCCGTCTTGCGGCGGAAATGATTGGTACAGCATTACTAATCGTGCTAGGTAACGGTGCTGTAGCAAACGTAGATTTAAAAGGTACAAAAGGATATGGCAGCGACTGGATGCTGATTGCTGTCGGATATGGATTTGGGGTTATGATGCCGGCAATGATCTTTGGCGGAATCAGCGGTAACCACATCAACCCAGCATTTACGATCGCCTTAGCGTCTAACGGATTGTTCCCTTGGGCTGAAGTTGTTCCTTATATCATTGCACAATTGATTGGTGCAGCGATCGGACAATTGATCGTAGTGGCTTGTTACAAACCTTACTACGACCAAACAGAAGATGTAAACCATGTGTTAGGTACATTCTCAACAATCAACAGTGTTGGTTCTAAATTCAATGGTTTCGTCAATGAATTCTTTGGTTCATTCGTTTTATTCTTTGGAGCTTTAGGTATTACAAAAGCACCATTCTTCCAAGATAACCTTGGTACAGCTCACTTAGCACTTGGTTTCCTTGTATGGACATTAGTTGCTTCACTTGGTGGTCCTACAGGTCCTGGCCTGAACCCAGCTCGTGACTTTGCACCACGTCTTGTACACGCACTACTTCCATTGAAACATAAAGGTTCTTCTCAATGGGGATATGCATGGGTACCCGTTGTTGCACCTATCTGTGCTGGTGTCGTAGCAGTATTCTTATATAAATTATTATTTATGGCTTAATTAAAAGCTAAATAAAAAAACTTGGTACAGCGATTGCGTACCAAGTTTTTTTATTTTTAGAAAAAGCAGACGGACTTTCTAAAAGAAATTCACTATTCGATCCTGTCGATGATTTCTTCAGGAAAATCGTCTATTTGCTTGTCAATTTTGCTGTCTTTGTATTTCTCTTCTTGGATAGTCAACAAAATCTTTGTAAGGTTCCCCCAGTCTACTGCTCTTGGCGGATCAAGCCAAACCACTACTTGGGACACACTTTCTTCATATAAATTGTTTCTATTCGTGATTATAACATCCGGAAAATCAGACTTTCCAGCCTCTATCACTTCCGTATTCAGATTAATATACAAACTTAAATTTTTCTTGATAAATCGATTATAGGCAGCACCATAAGAAAAATCGATAATGATTTTTACTGGCTCAGAAACCAGTTGAACGGGTATGTGATTGATCAATAACAATAAATAACTGAAAAAAAGAAAAAATTTATCTTGAAGCAACTCTTTGTGTTTTGACATTAGATCATTCATATACTCTAACAGATAGCAATAAAATGTAGGATAGTTTTGATTAAAAAAAGAAATATCTAGTGGAAATTCATCCGATTTATTAAGGGTATAATGCAAAAGTTTAAAATGTATTTTGGTTAACTCGTTTTGGATCGATTTTCTCGTTTCTTTCGGTAACCGTTTAAACCGTTTTTCAAAACTTTCAATGAACCGCTCATTCAACCATTCGATTGTTTCATCTTCTTTTTTCCTCAAATACTTTTGATCTAACTTATCATGGAGATAAAGCCACGAGAGTGTCTTACAGATAAAAACAACTGATTCTGTCTCCAGTACTCCTTTTAGATAGAAAAATCCTATATCTGAGAAAAACAGCGGCTGATTGTTGGCAATATCTAAAGAATCTTCTTGTTCAGACAATAGATTGATTGCTAAAAAGTGGAATAATTTCTTTTTTTCATAAGCGGAAAGAGGATAATACCGATTTAAATTTTTTACCATTTTTTCTGTTTTTATAATTATAGGTAGCGAATACAACTTTTCAACACTTATTTCTGTTGAGTTAAAAAGATTATATAAAAAAAGGCGGATGTTTTTAGGATTTCCTGTCAACTTTCTCTTCTCAAAAAAAATTTGATACTTTTTTAGATTTCTTTTCAGCCCTTGCAATACTTTATAAGCCACAGAATAACTCACATGATGCTGTTCAGCAAAATTTTCTATTGAGATATATTTTTCCTGAAAGAAAGCCAATACCATTTTTATGGATAAAGAATCTGTTATATAGCGAGATAATAGGGCATTACTAGAACTTTTACCATTGATTTCCAAACATATCACCAATTCACTAACAGTTAGACGAAAGTTTTTCTCTAAATCGAACATTTGTAAATCATGTTTTAGCTTATCGATAGTTTTTTTCAAGAGAAATGTCGATAACGATAGTTTCTCTTGAATATCCGAGATTGATTCTGATAAATTTGAGCTTGCTTCTAAATATTTAAGTAATGAATAACTTCTATAATCTTCCTTGCTTAAAAAAAACTCATAATTCATTAGCGATCAGCTCTTTCTACGTATATTGCTGTTTCCATTCCTTCACTGCTACTATCCCTTCTTATTCGTATTTCCTACATCGTCCCAACTGTACGCTACACAAACTGGAGGATCCGTTTATTGACCATTCTTGCTGTTAGACCTATTATAATGATTATATCATTTACTTATAGGCATCTACGCTAATACAAAAGCGTTTTATACTATCGAAAAAGAACGTAAATATCACGCAATAAGGAAAATATTTATTATTTTGATCTTACTTTTCTTTCTCTTCTTTCTCAAAATAAACCAAAGGATAAGTATTAAAACGAACAACAAGAAAATCAGCGCTTCTAAGATGTAGATCCAATTATTGGCCTTTTTAATCGTCACATCCTTCGTATTCAATTCCTTGGCTTCTTTCTCGTCTATCATAAACGCTTTTTCAAATATCCATTGGTCGGTATAGTTGATGATGGTATTTTCTTTTTTTCTTGAGAATTTTCCGTTTTCATTTTCATTTCCTAGAATGGTCATTGTGAGATGATATTCGCCTGGAGTTAGTGGCTGACCATTCAAAGCTGTTGGAAAAGAAAAGTTTGTATTCGGCGCAATCTGCAATCCTTCTTTTTCCTCCTGATATAAAACTTCAGAATGCCCTTTTTTTGTAATTTTTGTTTCAATAACTACCTGATTGATATAGGTTTTTTGATCATTTTGAACGTTTGCTAAAATGACATTTCTTGCATTGATTTGATCAGGTTTAACTTCATGGAGAACTAAGTTAGGAGCAACTTCATTCAGTGTCTGTCGCATTAACAAGGCAACAGTATAGGCGTATTCATTCTCAATCGATAAGCTTTGATCCTTGTTTTCTGTTTGATCCTTTTCCGTCACAATTTCTTTGAATGTGATCCCACCGGCCAATACACCATCGAATCGATCTTTTGGCATCTTAGCATGAAAAACCACGGTTTGAACGCTTTTAGGTTCCAGTGTCACTGTCTCTGGATAACTCACATAGTCGATCAGATCAAAGATTAGACTTTCGTCTTTTTCAATCTCATTTTTTCCATATTCAACCATCACGTTTGAATTAGTCGTTGCGCTATTCACAGAAATGTCGATTTTCACTTCTTTTTCCGTATCATTTCTCAATTCTGCTTTTAATTCTACTTCCTGATCTGGAACAAGTTGGAGATCGAAATAAGTTTTTCTTTTATCGATTTGATTCTCCGAAGTTATTGGCGTCACCGAAAAATTGAATGCACTAGCTGTCACTGGTAAATGGTTAAAAAGTGTCCCTATAATAACTAGGAGTGTTACAAATAATTGCTGTTTTGGTTTCAAGTAAATCGCTCCTTTCATCATATGTAAGAAAAGATGGGAACAAAAGCGTGTCTCTGCCATTTTAAGCTGTGCAGGAAATAAGTATTTATGGTTCCTGTTGTCCTTGGTGCACCATGCTTTTGTCCTCATCTTCTCTTTTTATTAATTTTCTGGAACATCTGCAAGAATCCAGGATAGTTTCCCCTAAAATGTTCCAATCCTTTGATTTTCTACAGGAATATCTATTCTGATTCCATGTTGAGATGTAGAATCTAAAATAGCAGACAAATCACTTTCGCCTTTTTGGTCACTTTCAAAAATCGTAACAGCAGATGACCCTATAACCGTTGTCTCTTCAGAAGTAACAAACGAAAGAGCTTCCGGGAGTTCAAACGTTCCATTTGTAAGAACTTTTTCTTGTTTCAATTGTAATGTCCAACCTCCAGAAGCCCGTTCATCCATGATTTTCAATCCACCTGAGAACTGCCCAAATACACTTAATGGTTTATTGGATATTTTGTGTTGCCCAAAATCAACATACTGAGGAGCCGCTGAAAGATAAAGCTTTCCTTTTCTGTAATAAAAATAGATATCCGCTGTATTTTCGGAAAAGACACCTTCTGTATTCGCTGAATCAGAGTCAAAAACATATCCCTCAATATCAATAGGAAATTCTTTATAATTCTCTCCGATTTTTCCAGTGATTGTTTTCATTTCTGCGAGATCATTTTGACTCTCTTTCTCTTTATAGTAAACATGGACATCTATTTCCTTCAGCTTCGCAATCGTCAGACTTATATCATTTGACTGCTCAATTAACTTTGCATCCTCAAGATATTCAAAGTGCATAGTGAGTACCTTTTCGGGAATGACTTCTCGCAAATCTGTTTCCAACTCAATAATCAATGTATCTCCAAGAACAAAATAATCTCCTAGATTGAGTGTGACTCGGTTTCCTGTTATCAGGATATCTTTGGTATCAACTTGATTTCCGTTGATCAAGATACGCTCAGGAATATTTAATTCTTGTGCTAGGTCTATACTAGTCTCCAATTTCTTATCTTCAAGAAAATTCCCAGTAACTTTCAATGTATTTCTGATAGTTATCTTATCGTTTCTTTCAACTTCAGCGATGGCCCCATAATCACTATCATTGACTTTTACATCAGCTGTTGATGACACATTAGATGGAAGTTGCGTCATAGCAATAGCGTTTTCTTGAAAAAATGTACCTGTTGAAGAAGTAAATCCCCAATTTACTTGTGTAGAACCGAATTGACTGATGAGATCAGGTACAATGTGAGAAGAGCGTCCGACACCTTCCAGATCATAGGTGAGACTTCTTTGAGACGCGTCCCATTGAATGATTAATGTACGCCATGTACCATCAGAGAGAAAGGTAGGTGCTACTGTTACGCCAGTATGCTCTCCGGAATAATTGTTGTTATTTGGTTTAGGAGTGACAAAGGCGACATGCCCATGTCCCTTATTATCGGCAGTTATTTCACGATCCATTCGATCAGAAGAACCACTATTTTTATATGTGTCGAACTCAATCGAGAGTGCATTTGCGACATAAGGCTGTCCTGATCGAGTCGAATAAGAACCAATTCCCATACCTGGGGAACCGATAACTTGACTGGGATCATTAGCCATTCTAGAATCACCAGTCAATGTAAAAGTCATACCATCTCCTGCTTTATCTCGTTGATTTCCTAAATATAAATAACATTTAAATGTAAAATCTGAGCGTAAATCGATTTTATTGTTTGACCAAATAGCTCCTCTTTGAGACCTCTCTGCTGGATTCAGTTGCAATAGCTTCCCGTTTTCCAATATGGACGTGCTGGTACCGATAGGTTGTTGAAAAATCTTATCAATAGAAATAATATTGGGATCATTAGGCAGCCCCACTCGATAAGTCGGGGCATTCTCCAATGGCTGTTTGATTAACTCTTCAGATTCTTCTTTGTCAGTGGTCTCTTTACTGTCAGTAGTACTTAAATTCTCACTGCTTTCTTGGATCTGGCTGGATTCTGTTAAACGATCGAGTGTCGAAGCCTCTTTGCTTTCTTCGACTCTTCTATTATCACTGACCAACTGATTCGATTCCAAAGAATACCCTATAATCGGAAAGATATTAGTCGCTAATAGACTGCTTAAAATGAGCACGATCCTTCTCTTTTTCACTATATCTTTTCCTCCTGATCGTTGAATTCCCAGATGAACTGTTCCTGTCCAAACTAATATAGCTTGGCCTTTACCAACCTTTGTTTAGATTGTCTTCACAAAACCGTTTGACTACATGCTTATTTTCAACTGTTCTTGTAAGTAAACTAGTTATTGGGTGTATCTTCTAATGTCCAAATTAATTTAGTAGAATATTGTTGCGCTAACTTGACAGATGTACCAGGTACCGAAAGCTGTACCGCATCTTTATTTTCATTTTCATTCGCACCAAATCGATAGACCCAAGTCCCCACACCTGTTCCTGATTTAGCATTGATTGCTAACGTATTATTTCCTCCTGGTGTCAGCGTTAATTCAGAATTGACCGTTTCAGGTGTATATGTTGGATCAACCAAAGAAACAGCTTGCCCTTTCGTAAACTTCAGCTGTGCTCCAACTAGTTCGTCCCCACTGGCAGTTTTAAATTGTTCTGGTTGGGCTACACTTAATTTCCACCCAGATAGTGTTCCTCTTTTATCTGTCACTTGGACATATGTCGGTTTTTTAGAACCATCAGTCATTTCATCAGCAGATGCATAATACGTTTTATCTGCAGTAGAAATTTTTTGAGTCCCAAATTTGAATTTTGATCCATAGTCAATCGATAATGCTCCTCCTGTTCCAGGACTTGGAGGGTCTACTGGATCGACAGGGACGTTGGGATCAGGATCTTCCGGATCAACTGGAGGAGTTATTCCCTCATCTCCTGCTTCAAATGTGATTGTTCCGTCTGTGTTATATTCCTTTGGGTATACTTCAGCTGCAGAGACGAAAGTCGTACTTACTGCCATACTGAATAACATCGTTGCCACTAATATAGTTTCTTTTTTCATCATTGCCATTCCTCTTTCTTTTTTTAATAAATATACAATCGATCCATAGCACATGTTTGCTTTACGGAACTTATGAGAGAGAAGAATATCGTTCCGTATCTGCTCATATATGTCGATTAGTTGTTAGATGATTATCAGTCCGTTTTGATTCTTATTTTTCTATTGCCGCTTGATGCAATTAAAATTAGAACTGTAGCTGTCATAGTCTTTAAAATCATTTGTACATCTCACACCCCCATCCATCAAATATGACTTGACTGTCAAGACTGCAATCAATAGTTATTATAAGTAAATAAAAAATACATATTATATTATTTTTTGACAGTATCAGATAAAAAAAGAATAAACGCTTGCATCTAGTACTCCCTATGTTATGAATCGATCGATCAAATAAACATTCGCCAACTATTCTTCACAGCAAAAAAGCAGCATATCCACAATAAATGGATCTACTGCTCTTACTTATCCTTATAATTAACAGGGATTTTCTTTGTCGTTGATGATATTCCATCACTCCCGTAGTAATAACAGAAAAAATATTAGAACCTATTAAAATTCAATAGGTGTCGCGGTTTCCTTCAATACGGTATTTAAGCTTTCGATATTTGCTCGTCCTTGTGTATTCATCCATTCAATTGCTGCCTCTTTTCCATCAAGGACATAATGTTTGATTCCATCAGCCCAAGTGGCACGACCACAAAGAACACCGTTGAAAGTAGAACCGGCATGTTTTGCAAAATGTAAGGTTTCTTGGAACAATCCAGAGGTTACACCAGCACTCAAAAAAACGTAAGGCAGAGGAGTAGATTCAGCTTGTTCTTTGAAAAAAGCTGCTGCTTCTGATTTTGTATAAATAGCTTCATCTATCCCATACCCTTCGACATATTTCATATTGACTGGCACTTCTACTTTTAGTGCATCCACCCCGTAACGTGTTTTAGAGAATTCTTTCATCATTTCAATCACTTTATGGGGTTTTTCGCGTGCATATTTTTTCGATGTTGAATCAGGAATGGTTGCATCATAAGACAGCAATTCTAGAAAGAATGGTAACTTCTCTGCTTGGCACTCCAAACCAATTCGTTCAATAAAGGCGTGCTTTTGATGATTGATTTCTTCAGATTCATCAATATCATAATATAGCAGGGTTTTACATGCATCCGCACCAGCTTCTTTCAAGCGCTTGACTGACCAAGAAGCTAACAAATCTGGGAGGCGTCCAGGAGTGGAGGTATCATAGCCGGTTTTCTCATAAGCTAACAATAATCCTGAATTTTCGTTCTTTACATCAGCAGCAGGTAGCCCGTAGTCTGGATCTAATAAAATAGATAATGCATATTCCGTTAATTCAGAGGCAACGATTTTCTTAAATTCTACAATCTCTGTGTCTTCTGCTTCACTTCCCTTGAATTGAGCAATCATTTTCTTCAATGCACCACGTTGGTCGATTGCTAAAGCACCAATTATCCCCTCGCTACTACATAAGCGATTGATAAATCGTCGTTTTTCTTCATTCAAATTGATATCCTCCTAGACTTCTTTTATTTGCATCTGCTTAATTAATGTATGATAATTTACTAACTCAATATAACCCGTGGTTTCTTCTTGTGCATTTAGTATTCCCAGAGCATTTCCTTGCTTCAGCACCACATCAACTGATTTTTCTTTTTCAATAGCAACCGCTAAACCAGCTAACATTGCATCACCAGAACCTACAGGGTTTACGGCTTTGATTGAAGGAATCATCACATGATAGAATCGATTCGAATGTTTAGCAAATGCACCTTTTCTACCCATCGAGACTACAACCCAGTCAATACCAGCAAATAACGGATCCGATAAAGCTACTTTCAGTTTCTTCACATCTGTAGTGATAGGCTGATCTAATAACTCCGCTAGTTCTTGTATGTTTGGCTTAATCAAATACGGTTTAGACTCTCCTTTAAGTACTGTCATCAATGCTTCGCCAGAACAATCTAACATGACCGGCTTGGGTCTGCAGACTTGTATCATTTGCTGGTAAAAATCTATCGGAAGTCCTTGAGGCAAACTACCAGAAAAACAAATAACATCAGCTTTTACTGCCAATTTTCCTAAATGATTGAGAAAGTCAGAAGCCTCTTGTGTAGAAACAATTGGTCCACTTTCTAAGATTTCCGTCTGCTGACCTTCATGTAAAATAGCGATGCAATTTCGTGTTTCGCTTTTGATGGACAAAAATTCATGAAGGATATTATCTTGTGTTAACCTCTCTTTGATTTCTTCCCCTAAAACCCCACCAATTAATCCACTCGCCATCACTTCTGCATCTAATTGTTTCAAAATGCGTGTGACATTCAATCCTTTCCCACCGACTGTTTTTTTCACATTTTTCACACGATTGACTGCATCTAAACTAAATTCTGTTAATGGATAAGAAACATCGATTGAAGGATTCATCGTAATCGTTAGAATCATTGATTAGCCTCACAATCTTGGTATTCATCGCGATTCCATTTTTCGATAAATTCATCAAAAAAATTCGGATCAATTTGATACTCATTAGCTTTTTCGATTTGTTTGATTTTAGCAATCAGTTGCTGGTTCTCATCCGTTTCTTGATATTTTGCCTGAATGAAAGCATCAAGAATATCACAAATCAAAAATTCTCCAGTAATCCGAGCGCCAAACCCGATCACATTTGCATCCAATTGTTCTTTTGCATAGATAGCTGTTGTCATATCACGCACTAATGCGCTCCGAATACCTGGAACTTTGTTTACTGCATTATTGATTCCTACCCCGGTCCCACATAAACAGACCCCTAGATCTGCTTTTCCCATCACTACTGCTTCTCCTACTTTTTTTCCATAAATAGGATAATGAGTCCGTGTGAAATCATAGGTTCCTATGTCTAATACTTCATGTCCTTTTGCTTTCAAAAAATCTGATAGAGCCATTTTAGTATCTGTGACGATGTGGTCACAACCAATTGCGATTTTCATACTTTCTCCTTTTTTATGCCATTTTATTCAACATATCTACACGAACTTGATGTCTACCACCTGCGTAAGTTGCTTGTAAAAATTCCTTTACGATTGATAACGCTAACTCTTCTCCTACGATCTTCGACCCAAGAGCAATCATGCGAGAATTATTGTGCTCTCTAGTCATATAAGCGCTACGTTCGTCTGAAACTACTGCTGCAATCATCCCTTTGACTTTTGTTGCTGAGATGAAGCTTCCTACTCCGTAACCGTCTACTGTAATACCTAAACTTCCTTCATTATTCATTAGATCATTCGCGACGGCTAAAGCAGATGCTACAAAATCTTCAGAAGGTGTCTCACTTTTATCTGCTATCATAAATCCTTTTTCGATTAGATCTTTCTTGATCACTTCTTTCAGTTGCATTCCATCTTTATCCGAACCGATTACTATACGCATCTTCTTACCTCTCTTCCTTATTCAAGCAATTTGCTGTTGCTGATTTTCTTATACCAATAGGCACTTTTTTTCGCATATCGATTTTGATTTTTAAAATCGACATAAAATAAACCATAGCGTTTCTTATAGCCATTTGTCCATGAAAACACGTCCATCAATGACCATACAAAGTAACCTTCTACATTTACCCCGCGCTCAATAGCTTTTAAAATGGTTTTCAAATGTACGAAAATATAAGCGATTCGAGAATCATCTTGCACTTGCTTGTCACATAACACATCTTTTTCGCCCATTCCATTTTCTGTTACATAGATTTTTTTATAGTTTGGATACCGTTCCTTGATAAAGACCAACATATCCTCTAGCCCTTGCGGATAAATTGGCCAATCCCAGTCTGTTGTTGGAACTTCAGGGTTATTGACTCTTTCTCCAACCCCTTTCAATGCAAAACGACTACTTCCTTTTTCTCCCGTACCGTTGTGATGGATAGTAGATTCACCAATATAAGCTTTTACGAAATGGCTAGCATAATAATTGACTCCAATAAAATCAATTTGATCAGCTGCATAAGCTAACATCTCAAATTCTTCACGTGTAGTCTTCAACACTCCTTTATTTTCGCGAAGAATTTCTTCAATGTTCTCCAAAGTATCTTCAGCGTAATGTCCCCTATAAGTAGCATCTAATAAAAATTGATTTGCTAAAATATGTTCTTTTCTTGCAGAACGTGTATCTTCAAGATGATTAGTGATACCATATTTTGATTCCAAGATGTGGACAATACCGATTTCTCCTAGGTACTCCGCCTTTTTATACTTTTCAACTACTTTTGCATGAGCAACCATCATGTTATGCATAGCTTGGATTGCTTTTGGAAGATCGTATTTTATATTCGGTGGAAAATGACCAATAATGTATTGACCAGCTACTACAGACCAAGGCTCATTGAACGTGATCCAATAATTTACTTTGTTCCCATATTCTTTGAAACAAAACTCCGCAAAATCAACATAAGCAATAATCGTTTTTTGAGAAAGCCAATCGCCCTTTTCGAACAAAGATAAAGGGGTGTCAAAGTGATGCAAGGTAACAAAGGGTTCCACTCCATTAGCTATACATTCATCAATCAATTTGTGATAAAACTGGACACCGGATGGATCAAATTTTCCGACACCTGAAGGAAATATCCGTGACCAAGCAATAGAAATACGAAGACCATTGATACCGAATGTACGGCATAATTCTAGATCTTCTGGGTATTTATGATAAAAATCACTTGCTAGACTTGGATCAAACATACCTTGCTCTTTTAAATAATCATCCCAATAATTCTTCCCTCGATTTCCTTCTAATAGTGCACCTTCTGCTTGAAAAGCAGCTGTCGCAGCACCAAAAACAAAATGTTCCGGAAACTTATTCATTCTTTACCTCCTTAAATTAAATTCTTAAAAACAAAATCTACTGCTTGATTCGGCGCTTTCGCTAAAGCCACATACTCCGCTCCACTAGTAGAAACAGCTTTTGTTTTGTAATTTTTTACATCTTCTTCCAATTCTTTAAACATTGAAGCCATTTGTGGAGCTAAAACGATCAAATCAAATTCATTGATTAAATCTTTGTGTTGCCCATAAGCCATTGCTGTAGATTCAATATCGATAGCTCGAGCTTTAGCACCTTTTTTGATTGCATTAGCCAACATAGAACTTGTTGCACCATTTGCACATAGAACCAATACATTTTTTTGACCACCTTCTTCCATTAACCCTGTAGTCACTTGTTCAGCTATAGGAGGTTCTTCTGTAAAAATCGGTTCAGCCTTTACTTCCTCAAGGGTTTCTTTTGCCACTAATTCATTGTCATATGCTTTGAAAAATGGAAAATATATTAAAAAATCAACGATCAGTAATAGTATGACTAATAAAACTGCTAATCCAGCAAATCCTGTTCCTAAAATCAAACCAATTGGTCCAGGCGTTGTCCATGGCAAATTATAAATAAATCCATCCATCCCTAAAGTATCAACGAAAAACTTAAAAATCCACACATTTAAGATTGGCGCAGTCACAAAAGGAATAAAGAAAATCGGGTTCAAAACAACTGGTGCACCAAATAGGATCGGTTCATTCACACCAAATAACACAGGGATAGCAGAAGCACGACCAATCGTTTTCATTTGCTTCGACTTTGCCAAAAAAGCAAACATGAATGTTAGGATAAGCGTAGCCCCTGTACCACCTAAAGTAGCGACAAAATATTGGATCCCTTGAGAAAGAATCCGTGGTGCATGTTCACCACTTTGATAGAGCTGAAGATTCGCTTCAACATTTGTAATATAGATTGCCGCAACTGCAGGTTCTACGATAGAAGGTCCGTGGATACCGACAAACCAGAAAAAAGCCATTGCCCCAAAAATCAATGCCAGTCCTAAATATCCATCTGCAGCACTAAAAATTGGCTGGAACAATTCAATAATCTTTTCTGAGAATCCTGTTCCTGCTAAATGCCTGAACCCTAAGTCGAATAACCAAAAAAAGACAGTTGCTAACGTGATTGGGATAAGATCTTTGAATGTCTGCGAAATATTCCCTGGAACTTCTTCAGGCATTTTTACAGTGATATTGTTTTTGACACAGAAACGATAGACGTTTGGGACAATAAATCCGACTACAAAAGCTGTCAACAATCCTTTTGTTCCCATAAAATCAGAAGAGAAACCGCCTTCAATCGCATCCACGCCAATAATCACAAATCCAATAAATGCTGCGATCATCGTTGAAGTAGGATTGATTTGATTGGTTTTAGGTAGTTTATTATTAAAAGTCTCCGTCAAACTTTTTGTCACAGTAGCTGCCATAAGCAAACCTAGAATACCCATTGATCCGTTGTAAGCCTTCATTAGAATCGTTTCGATTGATGTATCCTAATGGAAACCGAAAGCATTTGGAACATAAGCAGCTAACAAAAAGAAACTTGAAAAAAGAATCACTGGTATAAGGCTGATAAAGCCATCTCTAATCGCTCTCAAGTAAGGATTATTCGAAATCTTTTCAAAATGAGGTTTCATCTTTTCGATTGTTTGTATCAGCTGTTTCATACTGCTTCTGCCCCCTTACGCTTTTTTGTAGATATTGAATAAATGTCTGATCGTATCTTTCAACAACATCGTCGTCATCAAGTGATCTTGTGCATGGACCATGATAAAACCGATTTCGACTGATTCACCGTTTGCTTCAGCTGCTAACATTTGTGTTTGAGATTTATGTGCCTGCATCAAACTGGTATGAGCTTCTTCTACTAGCCGCTCTGCTTGCTCAAAATTTTTCTTTTCCGCTTCTTCAAGCGCTTCCATTAATTTGGATCGTGCTTCTCCTGCAAATGCAACTACTTCAAATCCAATCATTGCTGCTTCTTCTTTATTCATCGACTTCTCCTTTTTGTTTATTTTTGTTTGTTTTTGTTTCTTCCAAACATATCATAAAAGAAGAATCCATTCCTGTCAATAGCAGATTTACTGTTTAAAATTGACTTTATTTTCAAAATATAATATGTTTAATTCGGACATAAAAGAAGGACTTGAACGAGGGGCAAGAAAAAAATGATAAAAGAAGAACGTCAAAAGTATTTGATGGATTTATTGAGCCAATATAAATTCTTAAAAGTAAGAGACATCGTCAATGAACTTAAAATAACTGACATGACTGTTCGCAGAGACTTTCAAGAATTAGAAGATAAAGGACTGATCATTCGTGTACATGGCGGTGCAAGAATTATTGAAGACAATAAGAACGATATACTTACTGAGCTAAGCCATCGAGAAAAACAACATATCCATCTCAATGAAAAATTGGAGATTGCAAAGATCATTGCTGAGAATATATTCGAAGACGAGACTGTTTTTTTGGGTGCAGGTACAACCATCGAACTGGTCTATGAGTTTTTAACCGTGAACCATGCCAAGATTATCACGAATTCCATACATGTATTCGACAAATTCAAACATGATTCAAGATTTGAATTGATTTTGATTGGCGGTTCTTATCGGAGTAAAACAGGTGCATTTGTGGGGACGATTGCAAATGATTTTATTTCTGGAATCCATGTGATGAAAAGCTTTATCGGAGTAAATGGATTAGATACATCTGCTATCTATACTTCAAATGAAGACGAAGGATTAACTCAAAAATGTGCGTTGAATATTGCTGAACAGAGATTTATTGTTGCTGATCACCACAAAATAAATAAAAAAGATTTTTACAGTTTTTATTCTTTAAAAGACGCTGACTACCTAATCACTGACTCAATGATTACTGCGGAAGATCAAGAAATATTTGGAAAGAAGATCCCTATATTATCTTCTAAGGTACGACTTGATTTATCTTGAATAGAATGAGTTTTCCACTATTGCTTTCTCTCATGATGCCATAGATATAGAAAAACAAAAAAACTTGGTACAACATTCGTGTACCAAGTTTTTTTGTTTTTCTAGAATGGTTTATCGATCAATCATACACAGGTGTAACTGTTTCTTTCAATACGAAATGATCGTCATCGCTTGTTCAAATTCTTCTTGCAAATGTTGTGTTTGATAGGCATGAAAAGCTGGGTGATGGGCACGCAAGAGTACACGTAATTTCATAGGATCATAGCTGTCTAACAACTGTTCTTTCAAAACAAAATCACGAGTCAGTTGCCATTCATAATAATAACCGAATGGTCGACAACTATAAATTGCTCCATGGATCAACTGATCTTCGAACCGCCGATGCGTATGACCAAAAACTACTTGTTTGATATTTGAGTAATGGTCTAGTAATTTTCCGAATGATTCTGATCCTAAAAACGCATTTAATTTGTTCCAACGCTCATAAGGAGCAGATTGATACACGATAAATGCTCGTTTAGGAACGAAATGAGTGGATAGAATGACCTCAAGTTTTTTTGCTTCCAACTGGTCTAGCAAATTTTTTGCAGCTGCAAGCATTTCTGCATTGACCTCGAGATCTGTTTTCCCACGCTGGATAAACCGATCATACCAATACAAACGTTTCATTCGTACGATTGCATCGTAATCTTTCAATTCAGAAAACTGATAGTCGTACCAGCCATTCATCCCTAAAAGAACGGTCTGCTCATTTAAAGCAATATACCGTTCATTTAAAAAATGTGGGTCTGGAAAATGGTCCATCATCTGTTCATTGGGCACATCTGCCAACTCGTGATTGCCGAAATGAAAGGTCGTAGATAATCCTTTATTGACGAAAAATTCGACAACAGCTAGGCAACGATCTACTTTATTGGCCGTATCTCCGGCTAGATGAAGCCGAGTGATCTTGTGCTTTTGCAAAACTTGCCAAAGCTGCCTCAGCTCTGATTCGCCGAATTTATTGATGTCCACATGTAAGTCGCTGATGATCGCCAATTTTCCCATTTTATCCCTCTAGTCTTTTCGAACAACTTGCAAGTTGCCTTTTCTCAAGCCGCTGGGTCCTTTTAATTGTAAACTATTATAAGTTGGTTCTAAAGCAAGTGTTGATGGATCATCCATGTAAAGTATTGCACTGTCTTTGATTTTGATTGGTCCAACTGGTGTATCAGCCACTACAGAATAAAGACTTAGATCTGTTTGTGTATCTTTTTTGACAATGATCAATCGAAATGCCGTGTCTAATTGGCAACTGACTTGGCTTTCTGCAAATGGACCGTCGCCGTTTTCGATATCTAATAACAGTTGATCATCTGCTTCTAATTTATTTTTCAATACTTCTTGTGCTTCTTTTGTCACTTCTAATTTCATCTGTATCACCTCACGTCATAGAATAATCACTTTATTCATCAGATGCAACTAATTTGTCTGGTTTTAGCTGTTTTCTGTTTGTTGGAGAGCCAACCATTCGGACCTTGTGATTCCTCTTATCACTAAAGAAACCACTTCACCATTTCTTCGCTCAGCATCTGAGATCAATCCTTCTTTTTTCATATGTAACTTCTCCATTACCCGTCCCGAATTGGAATTTCTCACGTCATGGGTAGCAAAGATCCTTACAAGATCTAATTGTTCGAAACCTAGTTTCAGCAAAGCAGCGGTAGCTTCAGGCATATAGCCATTACCCCAATAGGCAGAATTTAGCGCATAACCAATTTCGGCAGTCCCATTATGGTCATTCACACGGATATCTGTCGTTCCGATCAGTTTACCTGATTTTTTTAGTTCTATACCATATTTTCCTAAAGGGTCCTTTATAAAGGATGTAGCAATATTTGCTCTTGTTTCAGCTAATGATTGGTTTGCGGGAAAGAGGAACCGTGTCGTTACCTCATCACTTGCATATTCATATACATCCTCTGTATCTGCTAAAGTGACGGGTCGTAAAATAAGTCGTTCTGTTTCTATCCATTGATTTTCTGCCAGTACAAGGTCTGTTTTAATTTCTTCTCCCATCTAAATCCGCTTCTTTCGTTATTTTTTCTCTACTATAGCGAAGCAGGCCCCAAAAAGCAACCTGTTATTTGTCCAACCTTATCCATTCCTTAAATAACAAAATATATTCTAAAAAATAAACATCCCTTAATAACTATTGGAAAAAGAATAACTTTTTGTTCACGGATTATTAACAACTCTTCGGTAAAGTAAACTTATCAAATAAAAAGACTTCTTTGGAGGAATCACTATGAAAGAATATATAAAAAGTATCTATTTTATCGAAGAAACACAAAACATCGAGGGTTCTTATATTGAAGTAAAAACACTTTTTGTCAATGAAGATAAAACAAAAGCATTGGATATCTATAAAAAATTAGCTGCAAAACAAACGAATAGTTTTGGATTGATATTAAGCGAGTATAAGATCAAAGCAGAAGAAAGTTATTTCTATCAATTATTAAAACGTTGGAGTAAGCTTCCCGCCGATTTTTATCGAAAAATGCAGATCATCAACTATCAACCGCTTGCTGAGACACATGCGTGAATAGAGGTTATGAAATCAGCGCTCTGACCTTAGTATTAAAGAAAAAAGATTGCCCAAACACATAAAAATCGACCTCTAAAAATTAGCTGGAAAATCTAACTTTTAGAGGTCGGTTCAATTTTTTCGATTATTATTGATTCTACTTAAATGCTTGATCCACATCTTCAATCATCAGTTTCATTGATTCTAAACCGCCCCCGCTTAAATACCAGACATCTGGTTCAAGGGAGATGATCTGCTGATTTTTACCAGCATTCGTTTGTGCTACCAGTTCATTGGCAGAAATATCATCTTTGCTATCGTCTCCACCGATAGCTTTTGTTCGGTCTACCACAAATAAGATATCCGGATTTTTTTCTAGCACATATTCATAAGAAACACTTTGACCGTGAGTGGATGCTTCGATTTGATCATCCGCTTGTTCAAAGCCAAATAAATCATGGATGAAACCAAATCTAGAACCTGATCCATAGGCTGATAATTGCCCTTCATTCACAAGTGTGACTAGTGCTTTTTTGTCAGACGCTTCTGCTTTCTTTTTCGTCTGATCGATTGCATTGGATAATTCCTCTAATTGAGTTTTGGCTTCTTCTTGCTTGCCAAAGATCTCCCCTAAAGTAGTGACATTTTGCTGGAAAGATTCCCATGGCTTTTTCGCATCTAAAGAAAGGAAAATGGTCGGAGCGATTTGACTTAGATCTTTTTGAAAATCTCTTTGCCGACCAGAAATGATGATCAGATCTGGCTGAAGTTGATTGATTTTTTCTAAGTCTGGTTCTTTGATCCCACCTGCTGATTCCACTTTTTTATAGGAGGAAAGATACTCAGGAAGGCTGCTCGTAGCTGCTCCAACTACCTTATCTCCAACACCAAGAGCATCCATCGTATCTAAAGAACCATTATCGAATACGACGACTTTTTCAGAATTCTTTGGCACCTCGATTTGATCACCATTACTGTCTTTTATCGTTAATGCCGTTTCAGCTTGCGTACTGCTTTTCTTTGTGTCTGCCTGACTGGTATTGTTACTATTTCCACATGCTGCTAAACCAAATGATGCTAGAATCAAGATACCTACTACTAATTTTTTCATCTCTTCTCTCCTAATGTTAGTTTTAGAAATAAAGACAGAATCTGCGGCCTTCAATCTCACAAATCCGTATGTCCATTTCGTACAATTCATCCAATACATCTTTTTTTATCATTTCTTGGGTCGTTCCTTGCGTGAATAACTTCCCATCTTTCATTGCAATAATTTCGTCTGCATAACTTGCAGCAAAGTTGATATCATGAAGAACAATAACAATCGTTTTTCCGATTTTTTGTACTAAATTTTTTAAAATCTGCATGATTTGAACCGCAAAATTCATATCTAGATTGTTCAAAGGTTCATCCAGTAAAATATAATCCGTGTCTTGCGCTAGCACCATTGCAATATACGCACGTTGGAGTTGACCTCCTGAAAGAGTGTCAATCGATTGATCTGCTATTTCTTCTAGCCCGAGGTGTTCCAGTGATTCCTGAACGATTTTCTGATCTTTTGTCGTCAATTTTCCTTTCGTATAAGGAAATCGTCCAAATTCTACTAATTCTTTCACGGTGATTTGGACATTTATTTCATTCGATTGTCGCAGGATCGACAATTTTTTGGCTAATTCATTGGATCTCCAAGCCTTTACTTCGTTATGGTCTAAATAGATTTCACCTGTATCTTTTGGTATCAAACGACTGATCATCGACAACACTGTTGACTTTCCAGCACCATTTGGACCGATAAAAGCAGTCAACTTCTTTTCAGGAATCGTTAACTGTACATCTTTGACCACTGATTTTCCATGGTACAGTTTATTGACCTTTTGTAAATCGATCATAGGATACTCTTCCTTTCGCGAATCAATTTTGTGACAAAATAAATTCCTCCGACAAATTCAACAACGACACTCACTGTTGTATTCCAGCCGAAAATCTGCTCTACTGCGAGCTGTCCGCCTGTCAGAAACAGCATAGCTATTAGAAAGCTTCCGATAAATAGCAGACCATGACGATAAGTAGAAAATATACGGTAACTGACATTTGCGACAATAAACCCTAAAAAAGTAACTGGACCTACAAGAGCCGTTGCTGTTCCTGTCAAAAGACTGACACAACATAAAATAAAAAATTCAAATCGATCTGTGTCTATCCCAAGGTTTACAGCTTGTTCATTCCCAAGATGGAAAACGTCTAGCACATGTCGATATCGAAATAACAGGAACCAGCAGCCGATAATAATCAAAGAAGCAGGCAAAAGATACTGGCTTTGGATATTGCCAAAACTTGCAAATAATCTCCCTTGAAGCAAATCATATTCATTTGGATCCATGATGACTTGTAAAAAGGTACTGACACTACCAAAAAGCGTGCCTAAAATCATCCCTGACATCAGTAACAAAAAAAGATTTGCTTTCATTTTTTTCAAAAGAAAGAAAAATAACAACAGACTCAACCCGACCATCAGCCCAACGTTCAATAAGAAAAAACCTGTACCTGTCTGCTGAAGCATCGTCACTCCTCCGATAAAGAAGAAAAGGACCGTTTGGACAAGGACGTATAACGACTCAAGTCCCAATACGGAAGGAGTCAAAAACTGGTTATGCGTAATTGTCTGAAAGCTGATCGTAGCACTGCTGACAGCTAGCGAGACAAGGATAAATGCAAAAATTTTCTTGCTCCTCAATACCCACGCAAAATGCCAGTTTCCATATGTATGGATCATCAAGTACACTCCTGTAACAAATAGAACAAGAACAAGCATACCAATAAAAATAGACGGCTTTTTTTTAAGCATATCGTCGCCCCCTTATCAGAAGACAAAGGAAGATAGCCCCACCGATGATTCCAACGATCACACTGACTGGTATTTCATAAGGAAAAATCAACACACGAGCGACAAGATCGCAAAATACTAAGAACAAACTACCTGCTAAAGCAGTTACGCCAATGGTTTTGTGCACTTGATCTCCATATATTCTAGAGACAAGATTCGGAATAATCACTCCGATAAAAGGAATGCTTCCCACCATGATCAACATGACTGCACTAGCCAATGAAACCAAGCCAATGCCTAAAAACTGCATCTTCTGGTAATCTATTCCCAAATTTACTGCAAACGATTCGCCCAGACCAATAATCGTAAATTGGTAAGCAAATAGCCAAACCAAGAGCAGCAATGGAACAACAGCATACAGTAACTCATAATTTCCTCGTATCACAGTCGCAAAATTCCCTTGAAGCCACGAAGTCATATTTTGTACCAACTGGAATTGATAAGCAAAAAAAGTAGCAACTGAACCAATGATATTCCCTAACATGACCCCAATCAACGGAAGCATCAATTGATTTTTCTGGGGGAACAATCGCGTAAGGGATAAAAAAAGCAATGTTCCTGCAAAAGCAAAGCAAAATGCAGTCAAGGATCGGACGATCAAGGATGCACCAGGTAGGAAAATCATGGCCACTAAAATACCTAAACGCGCACTATCCATCGTGCCCGCAGTCGTTGGTGAAACAAATTTATTTTGGGTCAAATGTTGCATAATCAACCCACAAATACTACTAGTCGCTCCCACAAGGATCAAACAAATCGTTCGCGGCAAACGAGTCGCTAGCAAAATTTGTAAACTTTGCCCATTTAACTGGAGCAATTCTGACAATTGTACATTTGATACTCCAATGAACAATGAAATACTACTTAAAATAACTAATAATGCTACTAGTCGTCCGTAGCGCATCCAATCCACCTTTCTAATTGAGAATGATTTTCATTCTTATTTTAAGTGAATCGTTGAACAAAAGCAACCGCTTTTTCATATGTTTTAGGTATTATTGGGAATATGCTATAATCGTAAGAAAGACAAAGAGAAGAAGGAGGGTATTTTTTATGGCACAAGATGATGTAAAAAGCCATTTGGATAAGGGACTTTATGGTACACCTTTAGTGAACCCTGAAGAACAGCATAAATATTTAGGGACATTCAGGGAACGTTGCTATCTTAGTATGACTGTTGCTGAAATGATCCAACCGAAAAACAAAGAAAACTTTTTAAAAGAACTCAAAAAACATCCAGATGCTTCCATACTCTTGAATGGGGCTCTACCCCTTTCTGTCCAAAACCAATATATCCAGATAGCAACGAAAAACAATAGCCGATTTACTGTAGTCAACGATTACGTCACTGCAAATCCTGAGGAATTCGGATTGCTCTTAACAGCAAAAGAAGCAGTAAATGAACCTGTGATCGATATCGAAAAAAAATACCCAGAAGAAAACTCTTCGCCATCTGAAAAAGAAAAACCAAAAAAGAAAAAAAGCTTCTGGGATCGTTTATTTTAAAACGAAAAAACACATAAATTTTTACATGCAAAAAAGCTTTTGAACAGATTGACATCAAATAGGACAATCTGTCAAAAGCTTTTTCGTTTAAAATATTTCAGGATATAACAATTTCAATACATTCATCGTCAATCTTCTGCCTTTTCCTGCAAAAGGATAAACATGCATATGCATCGCTGGATTGAAATTTGCTTCGATGATCCCGTATGCTTTTTTATCGGTTGTAGGATCGATTTCTTTATCTGGTATGATCAAATCAATACCACTGATTTTAGCTCCTAGTGCTTCTACCGCAGAAACGGCGATTTTTTTGTAAGCTTCAGAAAATTCATCAGTCATATCGATCGAATCACCGCCCGTACTGATATTTGAGTTCTCCCTTAGATAAACAATTTGATTGGCTTGGGGAACTGATTCGATCGTTAACCCTTGTTCTTTCAACATCAATTGTTCTAATTCGCCTAATTGGATCAATTCCAACGGTGCACGATGATTCGTTCCACGCAAAGGGTCACTATTTTTTTCTTCAACAAGTTCTTTCACTGTTCGGATACCGTCACCAATAACATTAGCAGGGACTCGCAACATGATGGCTTGGACTTCTCCACCGATTACAAAGAAACGATATTCCGTTCCCGGCATAAATTCTTCTACTAAAACCGAGCTGTCTTCACGAAAAGCAATCGCCAATCCTGCTTGATAATCCTCCAGATCAGCCCCTTCCTTGAAAATCGTGATACCTAATCCGTAATTTGTGGACTTAGGTTTGATCACAAATGCCTGATCGGCAAATCTTGGATAAGCTTTTACGGCTTCTTCCATGGATGAAAATTCTGCGCCTCCTGGTACTCGGAACCCAGCTTCTTTTAAAACTTTTTTCGTTACTGTTTTGTTTTCCATGATAAGTGGAACGATATAGCTGTCCTTACTTGTCATGTTTGCATTTTTCACATATTCTACATGGTCTTGGAATTGCAGACGCAAAAATTGATCCGACTCATCTAATACTTTGACTTGGACGCCTTTTTGGATGGCATCGAACATAAATATCTGAGTAGAAAGTTCCATTTCGCGAAAACCGGCCAACTGATAGGGACGTTCATGACTTTCTTTATAATATTGATGCCCCAATGCCACAGCAACTTCTTGCTGACTCGATAACTGTGCTTCTTGATAGAGTTTCGCTGCTAACGTTTGTTCAGGATAATCCATTTGAGTCAATGCTTCCTCTACTAAATAAAGAGAATCCAACCAATCCAATTCAACCAGCATTTGCTTCATCCCTTCAAGAATTTCTCTACCTTCTTGATGAAATTCTGTTTGATCTGATGGTTGTTCTAGTGCTACTTTGTTATTTCGAGTCGTACCTTCTGCCACCCATTGGTCACTGTCTTCTTTTTCTTCTGTCCATAGCATATACATCAGGAATAATTGTAAGAAACGAACTTGTTCTGGATTGATTCCCAGCCTTGCATAAGGATTCAGATCGATATTCCGCAATTCAATATAACGAACGCCTGTTGTTGCTAAATCTGCGACTTTCTTTCCACCTCGGAAACGAAGCGGTGTATAAAATTCTTTCTCCTCTGAAAGTTTCCCTTCTTCGATCATTCGCTCAATATCTGCTAAATACTGTTTCATAGAAGCATAGGAAACTTTCACATTTGGATGATTCGTATACCCCAGCGCACTGTTGCGAATACTGCGAACAGGTTCTTGCGGATGTGATTCATTTATAAAATAGTTCTTCTCACTCATCGGTGAAGCACCGAATAAATAAGTGATCATCCAGCGATAGCGCATAAAGTTTCTCGCTGTTTTCAAATAAAGTTCTGTTTTGAATTCAGAAAAATCTTGAAATTCTTCCTGATGGCTGAACAATGTTCTTAGCAACTCATCGCCAAATTCAAAATTGAAATGGATACCGCTCACCATTTGTTTTCGCTTCCCGTATTCTTTTGCTAAGTAACGTCGATACAAAACATCTTCGAAATTTTTTAATTTTGCAATAATGATTTCTTCGTCTTTTTCCGGTAAGGCAGGTGGCATACTTAATGGCCAGATCATCTCTTCTTTCGGTATAGAACGAGCAGTCACATCATAAACAGCAGCCAGATACTGAAATAATTCGGGAATAGAATCGGTAACAGGGGTGATCATTTCTGTTTGTGTTTCGCTAAAATCTGTTTGGATATAGGGGTGATAGGATCGATCGCCAAAGATTGCTGGATGATCGGTTTTTGCTAGATTTCCTGCAAGATCAACCCGCTGTCCTTCCCGTTCTATACCAAATCGAGCTTGGTCGATAAAAGGGCGCGCATTGACATGCAATAATAATTGCTTAAAATTCATCATTAAGTGACCTCCAATTCATATGAATCTAATTATAATCAAAAAGTCTAAGAAAAAGAACGAAATTGTTTGAGAACCGCTTACAAATAAGTATAAAAATGAAGGCATCAAAAACACAGCTATGTTAAAAACAATCATTCAAACAAGGAGCTGCAACTTTTGTTACAGCTCCTGCTTTTTAGACATGGGTTATTCTTCTTTTAGTAATCCTTTGAATAATCCAACGACAAAATCGTTTGGATCAAACGGCTCCAAGTCATCGATGCCTTCACCCAACCCGACCAATTTCACTGGTAAATGCAGTTCATTACGGATAGCAAGTACGATACCGCCCTTTGCTGTACCATCTAATTTTGTCAAAACAAGACCGGTCACATCTGTTGTTTCTTTGAATTGTTTTGCTTGAACCATCGCGTTTTGACCAGTTGTTGCATCTAATACAAGTAGTGTTTCTTGGGGTGCTTCTGGTAATTCCCGCTGGATTACTCGTTTTATTTTTTCTAATTCGTTCATCAAGTTCACTTTATTTTGCAGTCGGCCTGCAGTATCAACTAATAAAACATCTGCCTGCTCTGTCTTTGCTCTTTCCAAAGCATCGAATACGACAGCTGCTGGATCGCCGCCTGCATTGCCACGAACAACTTCAACACCAGCGCGTTCGCCCCAGACAACTAATTGGTCGATTGCTCCAGCACGGAAGGTATCTGCTGCTGCCATCAATACTTTTTTACCTTCGTTTTTGAACTGATGAGCAAGTTTACCAATACTTGTTGTTTTCCCTACACCATTGACGCCGACAA
The DNA here is from genome assembly GCF_040887565.1 of Enterococcus sp. C46. Taxonomy (NCBI): domain Bacteria; kingdom Bacillati; phylum Bacillota; class Bacilli; order Lactobacillales; family Enterococcaceae; genus Enterococcus; species Enterococcus sp. C46. The sequence continues at coordinate 140,752 of NZ_JBFOGA010000002.1, read as the reverse complement.
ACAAAATAACTGTTAGTCCGTCTTCTTGGATATTTAGTTCATTTACTTCATTGATTCCTTCCGCTTCATAGAGATCCACAAGTTTCTCGATGATCGCATTTTGAACTTCTGCCGATTTTTTCGCATTTCTGAGTTTCACTTCTTGACGTAACGCTTCGGTGATTCGTATCGCTGTTTCAAAACCTACATCTGCCCCGATAAGTGTTTCTTCTAATTCTTCAAAAAAGTCTTCATCGACTGTTCGAAAATTGGCAAACAGCTCATTCATCCGTTCACCAAATGTTTTACGCGTCTTTTCTAAACCCTTGTCATACTTCTCCTGTACTTCAACTTCTTCCGTTTTCTCTTCGCCAGTAAAAGCACGCTTGATTTTATCAAAAAATCCCATTTGACTCCCCCCTAATCTAATACAAATTTTTGGATCACTTTGGCTACGCCATTTTCTTCATTGCTGACTGTCACAAAATCTGCTGCTTCTTTGACGAAAGGCACAGCATTCTCCATCGCTACGCCTAGACCAGCGTATTGGATCATCGGTAAATCATTTTCTTCATCACCGATTGCCATGATTTCTTCTTGTTTCAAACCAAGATCTTTTGCCAATAAAGAAATACCATAAGCTTTTGTGACACCTTTTGGCATAAATTCCAAAAGCATACTTCTCGTTTTGATGATCTCATACATTTCATGGAATTCTACTGGTATTTCTTTGATTTTAGGATCTAATTCTTCTTGGTCATAAGCGATTACTGCCTTATTAAGCACAAATTCATCTGTAATATCGCTTATATCCGCTGGTTGGAATTGCAGCAGCTTATTCAACACATTGTACAAGGATTGCTTTCTTGGGGCACTAGGCAGCTGTAAAACCACATTGTCAGACAAAACATCTAGTGGCAGATCCAATTGCTGAGCCAATTTGTATAAGCGTTGGATATCTGATACTTCCATCACTTTCTTTTCCATGATTTCACCAGTATCGTTTTTTTGTACTAAACCGCCGTTGAAAGTGATGCTGTAATCACCCTCATCTACCAGCCCTAATTCTTGCAGATAATGCGCCATCGCCGCTAAGGGGCGTCCTGTACATAGAACGATCTTGACCCCTTGCTGTTTTGCTTGTGCTAATGCTTGTTTATTCTCATCTGAAATCAGCTTTTGTTCATTTAATAATGTACCATCCAAATCGATTGCTACTAATTTGATCATTTTCGTTCCTACACTTTCGTTTCGTTGATTTTCGCCTCTTCATTGATATCTTCCATCCGTACAGAAACGATTTTTGATACACCGGATTCTTGCATCGTCACTCCGTACAGTACATCTGCTGCGACCATCGTTCCTTTGCGGTGTGTGACTACGATAAATTGTGTGTCATCTTGGAAGTCGCTTAAGTAACGACCAAAACGTTTTACATTTGCTTCATCTAACGCTGCTTCTACCTCATCTAAGATACAAAACGGAACAGGACAGACACGGATAATAGAAAAGAGCAGCGCAATGGCTGTAAGTGCTCGTTCTCCTCCGGAAAGCAAACTTAAACTTTGCAGTTTCTTGCCAGGAGGTTGTACTTCAATCTCAATACCTGTTTTCAGCAGATCAGTTGGTTCTGTCAGTACTAATTCAGCTTTACCGCCGCCAAACATATTGGGAAAGACAATTTTGAATTCTTGACGGATAGCTTCAAATACTTCTTTGAATCTTGTCCGCACTTCATCATCCATCTCATCCATCGTTTCAAACAACTGGTTTTTCGCTGCTAACAGATCATCTCGCTGTGTCGCTAAGAAGGTATGTCTTTCACTGACTTGTTCGTATTGTTCGATTGAATTTAAGTTTACTGGCCCCAGTTTTTCAATTTGTTCTTTTAAGGAGGCAACCTTTATTCTGCTGTCTTCAATATTGGTTGTTTCTTGATAGTCGTGGGAAGCTTTCTCAAATGTCAGCTGATATTCTGACTGCAGATAGGTCAAATGATTATCTAAAATCATTTCAGCTCGGTCTTTTTGGACTTCTAATTTGGATTGTTCCGACAGTCGTGCTTTTTGCTCACGATTACGCTCTGCCAAGACTGCTTCAAGCTCATCGATCTCCCTTTGCCTTCTATCTCGCTGCTCTTTGGCTTTTGCCAACTCGGCTTTTAATGTTTCTCGCTGAGCAGATAATTCGTTAATTTGTTTTTCCAAACTTTCTTCTGTGACTTCATGATCAGAAAAGTCTGCTGTCAATGTCGCCAACTGTTTTTCTATCGCTTCTTGGCGTTCGATTGCCTCTGCTTTTTGGACTCGGGCACCGCGGAGCTGGATCTGCAGATGATTAAACTGCTCTTTCAAGACAGCAAGATCTGCTTGTTCTTGTGCTTTTTGACTTTGCACTTGTGCTCTTCTGGCTTCCATCTGGTCACTTTCTTGACTTAAAGATTTGATTTCTTCGTCGATTTGTTGACGTTGCGTTTCAAGATTTGTTTGTTTGTCTTTCAACTCGTTCGTTTGTTTTTCGTAATCTTCGATAAACTGCTGTAGCTCACGTGTCTCAAAAGTTGAGATTTGCTTTTCTTTTTCAAAACGTTCAAGTTCGTTTATGATGTTTTGCAGCTGATTTGTCGCTTCTTGTTCTTCAAAACGTAATTGTTCGCCTCGTGTACGCAAAACTTCTTGTTCTTCGGCTAAACGAGCTGTTTCTTGTTGCAGCTCCTGAACTTTCTTTTCTTGCACTTGAAGTTGTTTATCTGCTTCTTCGAATTCACTAGTCAACTGTTTCAATTCTTGGTTTTGTACAAACAAACTGCCTTGGTTTCCTCGTTTGTTCGCTCCACCTGTCATGGATCCTCCGGCATTCATCACGTCACCTTCTAAGGAAACCACTCGGTATTGATAGCGGATCGTTTGTGCGATCGCATTGGCACTAGTTAAGTCTTTTGCTAAAAGGATCGTTCCTAACAGGTTTTGAACCACTGTTTGGATTTGATCAGGATAAGCAACTTGTTCACTGGCAATCCCTATAAACCCTTCTATAGCTGCCGCTTGTGTCAATATATGAGCTGGTAACTGTCTTGGTTTGATTGTCGTCAGCGGAAGGAATGTTGCTCTTCCTCCTCTTTGCTGTTTCAAATACGTGATGGCTTGCCGAGCATCTTTTTCATTTTCAACGATAACATGTTGAGCTGCTCCACCTAAAGCTGTTTCGATGGCTAACGTGAAATCTGCAGGGACGTCGATCAGTTCAGCTACTGCTCCGACAATACCGGAAAGCTGCTGTTTATGCTGCAAGACCAATCGAACGCCTTGGTAAAAACCAAAATAGTTTTCTTGGATCTCTTGAAGGCTTTTCTGACGAGCACGCAGCTGCTGGACTTGATTCATCAATTGATACATTTTAGGCTGTTCTTTTGCTAATGCTTCTTGGAACTTTTTCCCGTTTCGTTGGATCATTTCTAACTTCTCTTTTGTTTCAGTTAAAGATGATTTTAGCTGCGCCTGCTTTTGTATCAATTCTTCTTTTTGTAAGATCAATCGGTCTACTGATGCTTCTACTTCCGATTGCTTGGCTAACGTCTGCTTGCTTTTTGCTGTTTCTTGTACATATTGACGTTCCAGATACTTCAGTTCGTTTCCTACAGCTGCTTGTTCTTGCATTAAATCAACATATTGATCTCTTAATTCTGCCAATAATTCTTTCGTTGATTTTTGGTATTTTTCTAATTCTTGCTGTGTTTTTATGAGATTTGCTTCAGCTTTTTGGATCTCTGTTTCTTTTTCTGCTGCTTCTTTCATCAAGCTTTCTTGAAGCTTTTCAAAATGTTTAACCTTTTTTTGTGCTTCTGCTAATGAAGTTTGATATTCTTGCGAGCTTTTTTGTGTATGCTTTGTCCGCTCCTGCAAAACATCTTTTTGTCCTTCTGTCTGCTTCAGTTTTTCCGAAAGATCTAATAATACTTGCTGATTTTTTTCGATCAGACGGTCGGCTTGCGCATTTTCTTTACGCTGCTTCGCCAAAATGGATTCTTGTTCTTGGATCGACTCAGATAGTTCACCTAATTCTAGATTGAATTTCGCAAGCTGTGCTTGTTTGTTGTCCCAATCTTTTTTTGCTGTCTTGATTTCAGCAACCATCAAAGAAACATCGGTTTGAGTCAGTGTTTCTTTTAGCTGTAAAAACTCCTTTGCTGCCTCACTCTGGGCGGCCAAAGGAGTTAACTGTTCTTCCAATTCATGGATGATGTCTTGGACGCGGCTGAGGTTGTCTTCTGTTTCAAAAAGCTTTTGTTCTGCTTTCTTTTTCCGCTGCTTGTATTTCAACACACCAGCTGCTTCTTCAAAGATCCCACGACGGTCTTCCGGTTTACTACTGAAAATTGCTTCTACTTTTCCTTGAGAAATGATTGAGAATGATTCTTTTCCTAATCCAGAATCTAAGAACAATTCTTGGATATCTTTTAATCTGCAGCTTTGTTTATTGATGAAAAACTCGCTTTCCCCAGTCCGTCGATAACGGCGGGTTACACTGATCTCATTGTACTCCAATGGCAGATAATGATCACTATTGTCTAAAATCACTGTGACTTCTGCAATATTCAGCTGCTTTCGGGTATCGGAACCGGCAAAGATGATATCCGGCATTTTTCCGCCTCGCAAACTTTTAGCAGATTGTTCTCCTAATACCCAGCGGATAGCTTCTGTAATATTGCTTTTTCCGCTGCCATTTGGTCCAACCACTGCTGTGACGCTGTTTTCAAAATCAATGACTGTCTTGTCTGCAAATGATTTAAAACCGGCTATTTCAATTCGTTTCAAATACAAAGCTTTCCCTCACTTACTTTTACAGTGCTGCTAATGCATTTTCCGCCGCAGCTTGTTCTGCTAATTTTTTCGATTTTCCTTGTCCAGTGCCAATCAATTGATCATCTACATAAACTTCGATCCAAAATACTCGTTCATGAGCTGGACCTTCTTCATTGATCAATCGGTATTCGATCGATACATCACCTGATTTTTGTAAGACTTCTTGCAATTTTGTTTTATGATCCATCTCATGTGAAAAAGCACCTGCTTTGACTTTAGGAAAAATCACTTTTTCGATGAACGCATGGGTCGTGTCGAATCCTTGGTCAAGATATAACGCGCCTAAAAAAGCTTCGAATAGGTCGCAAAGCAATGCTGGTCGCGTACGTCCTCCTGAATTCTCCTCTCCCTTGCCCAACAGAACATATTGATCAAAGTGACATTCTTTGGCAAATTTCGATAAGCTGTCTTCGCGAACGATCGCTGCTCGTGTTTTTGTCAATTTTCCTTCTGGCAAATGAGGATATAAACGGAATAAATACTGAGAAACCATCAATTCTAAAACGGCATCTCCCAAAAATTCAAGTCGTTCATTATCCGATAATTGCAGATTGCGATGCTCATTCACATAGGATGAATGGGTAAAAGCTTGTTCAAGCAAATTTAGATCGTGAAAAACGATGTTATAATTTTCTTTTAGTTCTTTTGTCAGCTGGTTGTCCATTTTCCACATTCCTTTTATGGATATTTTTTCGATACTTCCTTATTATACTGGTTTTTTGTTAAATTTGAAATGGTTCGGGTAAAAGGTAAGTAAAGCTTTAATAATCCTAGTGATTGACGAGAGGTTGTGAAAAAGCCGTTTAGTTCGGAGTATTAGAGAAATAAACAAAAAGACAGCTTCTCATATTTTGCCGTTTCTTGAACGAATACCGTGGAATAGCTGATTGAACACTGTTCATACAAAAAAAGGATGTGACACGACTATTGTCACATTCCTTTTTTGTACAATCCCTTATTCTCGTATGTTTTAAATGACTTCTTGGACGGCGGGTCCTAGCTGAACCTCTGAAACATGAATGCTCAATAGAAGAAACACCGTTAGTAACACTTGAAAAAGGAGCGAAATGAACACACACCATTTTATCCATCGTGGGTGAATCTTTGGCTGATGACTTTTCAATAAAACGATTGAAAAAAACAGTCCAATCACTGGTAAACTATCAGACAAAACCAACAGAATGAACACATAAATAAGGTTTATTGGATTGATTTCTTCCATTCATTCATGTCCAACACATGATCGAATTCTGCTGCCAATGTTGGATCATGGGTGACCACAAGGACCGTAGCTCCTTTTGCATTCAGTTCTTGTAATGCTTGAAGGACGATTCCTTTGTTCTTTTGATCAAGAGAGGCTGTTGGCTCATCTGCAAAGATGATCTTTGGTTCTTTCAAAAATAAACGAGCAAGAGCAATTCGCTGCTGTTCTCCTCCGCTTAAGAGAAATATTTTTTTGTCTATCAAATGGTCTACCTGAAATTTTTCGAGGGATTCTTTGATTTTCTGCTCCTCTTTTGAGACCAAGGTCAAGTAATCGTCTGGTACATTTCCTGCTGATTTTCTTCACCACTCGCTGCTTCGATGATGATCGATGAATGGATTTCTGGAATCGCTGATTTGATCATTTCGGTTCCAACAAAAGAAATAGCATATAAAAAACTGGTGACTGTGAATAGAAAAAAGAAGCGATAGATTTTTTTCATCGTTTAGAAGAAAGAAGCGGTTGGATCAGCCGCACTAACGGCATTGATTGGTGCGATCCAGCTGCTCAAGGCAATAAGTGTACATGAACTTGCTATCATCTTTTTCACATTTCTCTTCATTTGTATCCGCTCCCTTTTTTGAGTGCCTAAAGTGTCTCACGAGTGACTATTGAAACATACTTGAACAAGCAAAGGCGACAGTCGTTCGGTCCCCCTTTTTTTATTTTAAAAAGAGATAAGTGTGAACCTTCTCTTTTATTAACTACGCGAAAAATTCCCATCAATTTAAAATAACAATAATTTTTATTCAATTTAAATTAAATAACACACATTTTATACATTTTCCTTCTTTAAAATCTATTTAAATTATATATAATGACACATTTATATTCAACGTGTTTTTAAAATAAAGTTTTAAAAAACTACATTTATTTTTATTTGCTATCAAAAATAACGATAATAAAAAAAACCGAAAAAGGACATCGCCCTTTTTCGGTCATTTTTATTGATTATGAACGTGAATCTGCTGTAACAGAAACATTTGCCCATGGGTTTGGTACATCATAAGACCAATCCCAGTCTTTGACGCGGTCGTTCACTGGCAATACTTCGTTACGGAACAACGTTGGAATCGCAAATGCTTCTTCAAACGCATACTGTTGCCATTTTTGATAGGCTTCTTTCAAATAGTCTTCATCAAATGCTTGGCTTGAACTGATATCGTTGATCAATTTTGTATTTTCTTCTGATTCATAACGAGTGTAGTTGAATGCTGCATTCGGTCCCCATAGTCCACTTGGATTTGGATCAGTTCCTGTATTCCAAGCAGCTTGGTAAACATCGATTTCAGGATCATCGTTTTCTAATTTATCGTAGAAAGAGTTGAATTCAATCAGACGACCTGTTGTGTATTGGACATCCAAACCGATTTCTTTCCATTGTTGGATATAGTAATCTGCCAATGGTTGCGCTGTTTCTCCACCAGACATCGAAGCAAAGTTGATGGTTAATTTGTTTCCATCTTTGTCTTCTCTTAACCCATCGTCGTCCACATCTTTGTAGCCGGCATCATCCAATAGTTTTTTCGCTTTGTCTAAATCTTGCGTGAATCCTTTCAATTCATCATCATGATAAGATTGGAATACTGGAGGGATCAATGAAGTAGCATTGCTTCTTAATCCTGCATAGAAACGTTCGCCTACTGCATCATTGTCTAAAGCATAGCCCATTGCTTGACGTAATGATTTATCTGCCATTTTTGAATCCGGGTTGTATTCTACACTCTTTGTTTCCGCGTTCCATTTACCTAGTTTAAATCCTAGATAAGTATAAGATGTTTGTTCACGACCTAAATTTGTATAGCCGGAAATTTCTTTATACGTATCATATGTGTCTGTTGGCATTTGGAAAATCATATCGTATAATTTAGAGTTCAATGCTTCAGTTGCACTGGCTGTTGGTACAGATTTCATCGTGATTTTTTTCAGTTTAGGCGTACCATTCCAGTAATGCTCATTTGGCAAGTATTCCACAGATTCTCCAGCTACGATGTTGCTCATGTAGTACGGTCCGAAAGTTACTGGGTTTTTACGTACTTGATCGCTAGATTCCATATCTTTGATTGCTATACCTTCCAATGTATGTTTCGGTGCTGCATAAGACCAAATCCCGCCACCAGCTTGCAGCATGCTTGGGTTTACATCTTTATATTCGATCTCAACTGTTTTGTCATCCACTTTTTTGATACCAGAGATCGTATCGGCACTTCCATCATGATACTCTTCCATCCCTACGATATTACGGAACGTATCGTCGTATCGGATACCAGTGTAATCTTTATGACCGATGATCTCATATGGGAAAATCACGTCATCAGCTGTTACGTCTTCACCATCTGACCATTTGACATTGTCTTTTATTTTGATTGTTGCTTTCTTCGTATCTTGATCTAGGTCAAGTGTAGCTGCTCCATCATCGGTGATTCGGAAATCATCGTTACTTGCAAATAACGCTTCATGAGAAGGAGCCATGAAAGCTGCATCAAAAGAATCTTGATAAAACTCCCACTGGAACAATCCTTTGAACTGACTGTCCGTTGCGACCGCAGCTTCTAATTCACCGTCTTCGATTGCATCATCATTGTTTTTTGTTGCGATTGGAAAAGTTAATTCCTCTTTGTTATTGCTGTTGCCTCCAGAGTTATTTCCAGAAGTATCTGTACCTCCGCCCCCGCATGCTGCAAGAACAACAGCAGACATCAGCGTTGCAAATCCAAAAATCGTTTTCTTCATTCCTATTTCCCCCTTCGCTTCTATAACTAGCCTAACCGTTGGCGTGCATCTGCAGAACGCTTGAATGCCTGTCCAACATAATTGATACTCAACATCAAAACTAAAATGAGGATTGATGCGGGTAACCAGATCCATTGCCGATTCACTAAGACTTCTCCATTACTTGCATAACCGATCAGTGTACCTAAACTAGGTACATTTGCCGGCAAACCGAAACCTAAGAAAGTCAAAGTTGTCTCGATACCGATGTTTGCCGCAAAGTTCATTGTCAAGTTCGTAATGATCAATGAACTTAGATTCGGCATAATTTCGCGGAACATGATTTTAAAATCACTTGTTCCCATTGTTTTTGAGGCACTGACATAATCTCTTCTTGCTTCAGATAATGTCTTGCTTCGGAATAATCGGGCTTTAGCTACCCAATAAAATGCACTCATGATGAAAATAAAGGACCAGACATTGTATCTGGAAATAATCGAAACGAAGACGATGATGATCAACATAATCGGTAGAATCATGATAAAATCAACAATTCGCATCAAGATGTTGTCAATGATCCCTCCGTAGTAGCCAGAGATGATCCCTAATCCAACCCCGATGATCGAAGTAAGGATCGTGATCGCAAATCCGATCGTGACAGAGTTTCTAGCACCTATGATCAATTGACCTAATACATCACGTCCGCCTTCATCTGCTCCCAGAATGAACTTTTGTCCTTGTGTCGAAACTGCTCCTGGGGCAGCATATTTGTCAAAAATACTAACATACATCACTTTATCTTGATCGGTCAGCATCGCACCGATAAAAATCACTAATAATAAAACCACTAGCAAACCTAATGAAAAAATAGCGATTTTATCTTTTTTAAATTCTCGAGCAATCATTCGTATCCCCATAGGAGGGATACTTTCTTGAACTGCTGTATTGTTTTTTTCACTCATCGATCCATTCTCCTTTCTGATTGGTTTTATTGAATCCGAATACGCGGGTCAACGATACTCATAATGATATCTGACAGTAACGTCCCCACTAGCGTCGCGATTCCTAAAATCAATACTAAGGATGTGATCACGGTGTAGTCTCGTTGACCAATAGAGTCAATAAATAGTTTCCCGACTCCTGGATAGCCAAAAATCTTTTCGATAACTACAGAACCAGCAATCAACGAAGTGATTTCATACCCCATTTGCGAAGCCATCGGCAACGCTGCATTCCGGAAGATATGTCTACTGAATACTTTATTCGTCGGTACCCCTTTGGAACGGGCTGTTCTGACAAAATCAAGCGACTTCGAATCGATTACTTCGCTTCGCAGATATTGGATCGTAACGGCAGTCGCCAGAAATGCTTGGGTAATCGATGGTAGCAGAATATATTTCAAGCGATCTATCCACTGAGTGATAAATCCCCCTTGCAAACCTAGTGTTTGAGAACCGCTTGTTGGGAACCAGCCTAAACGATAACCAAAAACAAACAGCATGATCAAGCCGAAGATGAATAACGGAACAGCAAAACTAAAGAAGTTATAAATCACGACGATCTTATCCAAGATCGAATTTTGATACCGGCCTGCTAGCATCCCTAGAGGCACAGCAATCAAATAAGTAAGGACAACTGTCAAGATCGATAGATATAACGTGTTGATGATCCGTTCACCGATTAGGTCAGCAACAGAGCGTTTGTATAAGAAACTTTGACCAAAATCGCCTTGCAAAGCATTTCCGATCCAACGGAAGTACTGGACATACCATGGGTCATTCAATCCAGCTGATTGTCGCATTTGTTCGATCACTGCCGGATCTTGGTTTGGGTTGATCAAACCAGTAAATGGATCCCCTGGCATCGCTTGGGCTAATAAGAAGATCAGAACACTTAAAATAATAACTTGCGGGATCATCAATAAAACACGTCGCAGAATCGTTTTCCACATTAGCTCGCACCTCCATCTTTCAACGCCACTTTATGTGTAGTTGTGATCGTACGCAAATCGTAGACTCGGCCAGTCGCATCATAGTATTCTCTTTGGTTTTGGATATACTCTTGTTCTACTTTTCGGCGATTTTCTTTGTGGCTTTCCCGATTTTCTACATCGATTTGCGGAATTGCTGAAAGCAGACGTTTCGTATAGATGTGGCGCGGGTCATTATAAATGTCCTCTCTTGTACCGATTTCTACAAATCGACCTTTGTACATAATTGCGATGTTGTCGCACATATGTTTTACTACACCTAAATCATGAGAAATAAATAAATAGCTGAGACCGTATTCTTGCTGGATCCGTTTCATGAAATTCAATACTTGTGCTTGAACAGATAGATCCAGAGCAGATACCGGTTCATCGGCCACGATTAATTTTGGATTAGTAGCAACAGCGCGGGCTACTCCTAGACGTTGGCGTTGTCCCCCTGAAAATTCATGAGGATATTTGTAAAGTGCATCTTCCGGCATCCCAACGATATCTAGCAATCCTTTTACCTTCTTCTTTTCTTCTTGATCGCTTAACCGTTCAAAATTTTGGATAGGTTCTGCAATGATATCCAATACTCGTTTTTTAGGATTCAAACTAGACATTGAATCTTGGAAAATCATTTGTACGTCTTTGTTATAACCCATTTTTTTTCGGTTGCTTCGCTTCGTTACATCTTTTCCTTCATACATGATTTGTCCAGCTGTCGTCTTTTCTAAACCAACGACTGCTTTTCCTGTAGTGGATTTTCCGGAACCGGACTCTCCCACCAAACCATACGTCTTTCCTTTTTCGATAATAAAATCCACACCATCTACAGCATATACATGATCCGTTACTCGATTGAAGAATCCACTGCGAATAGGGTAATGAACTTTCAGGTCTTTGATTGTGATTAATTCTGTCATCTACACCTCTCCTTTTTCGTCTCTAAAGTGGAAATGCTTGTAGCAAGAGCAACGTACCAAATGGTTCGGAGCGACTTCATGAAGGATAGGATCTTCTTCGTGATCACTTGCTGGTATCCACGGAATACGTGGAGCAAATCGGCACCCTTTACGAGGCATGTTTTTCAGAGAAGGAACCACACCTTCGATCACATGGAGTTCTGCATCATGATTTCCTTCTTGAGGTATAGAGTTCAATAAAGAGCGCGTATAAGGATGTTTCGGATGATCAAACAGTTCTTTTACACCCGCTACTTCAACAAACTGTCCGCCGTACATCACTGCCACTCGATCAGCCATTTCTGCTACGACTCCTAAGTCATGAGTGATCAGGATGATTCCTGTTTTTGTTTCTTCCTGAAGATCTTTCAGTAAATCAAGAATCTGTGCTTGGATGGTTACATCTAGGGCTGTCGTCGGTTCATCTGCAATGACGATTGGAGGTTTGCAGGCGATTGCGATCGCGATGATGACACGTTGTCTCATACCGCCTGATAATTCATGGGGATATTGACGTCCAACTCTTGCTGGATTAGGAATCCCTACTTGTTCTAGTAATTCCAGTGCGCGAGCTTGACGCTGTTCTGCATTCATCTTTGTGTGATAGGAAAGTCCTTCTTTGATCTGGTCTTCGATTCTCATGAGAGGATTTAATGCAGACAACGGATCTTGGAAAATCATTCCGATATCATTTCCGCGGATTTTATTATAAAGCGTTTCGTTCAGTTCGATTAAATTCAGATCGTTATATAAAATTTCACCTGTAATTTTTGTGTTATTAGGATCAAGTAATCCCATAATCGTAGTAGCTAATGTACTTTTCCCGCACCCAGATTCCCCAACGATTGCTAAGATCTCGTTTTTGTCTAAAGTAAATGAAACATCATCTACTGCATCATAATAGTCATCTTTGAGTCGGAAGCCTGTATGTAGGTTCTGAACTTCTAATAATTGATTATCTGACAATCGAATACCCCTCTCTGCTTCCTAAACGGAAGTTTTTCTTAGTAAAGAAAGAACATTACACAGAATAAAGCGTTTTATAACAAAGGTTATTCTTATCTTTGTGTAATGAATTATTAATAATTATATAGAAAACTGCTTTACTTTGCAACATAATTTCTAATTATCGCCAGAATTATCAGAAAAATGTCTTTTCCGTGTCAGAAAGATTAAAAAAAGAAGGATAAAAAGTTGCATATAACTTTTTATCCTTCTTTGCTTTTATTGAAATTATTTGAGATGGCTGCTAATATAATCTACTGCACCGCCAACTGTTTCAATTTGTTCAGCGTCTTCATCTGAAATTTCTGTACCGAATTCATCTTCAAGTTCTAAAACGAACTCCATAATACTAATTGAATCAGCTTTTAAATCATCTTTGATGTTCAATTCATCCGACACTTTATCGGTATCTATCTCAAAATGATTTGAAATAATTTTCGCTACTTTGTTAAATACTTCTTCGCGAGTCAACTTTTTCACCTCCAAGAATCATACACTTGTCAATTACCTACACCATGGCTAATTTTACTGACATTTTTCAGGATTGTCCACCTTTTTTTAACGAACCGGATTGCCTCAGCTATCTGAATATTATTCTTCGCTTTTTTCAAATTGTTCGACTAACTGCCCTACTACATTTGTTTCAAGCATCGTGTGGATTTGGCGGATCGTATAGCGGACAGCATCAGGACCTGTTGCTCCGTGGGTTTTAATGACTGGTGCTTTCAAGCCAAACAAAACAGCTCCGCCATGTTTGGAATAATCCATTTCAGATTTTAAAGAACGCAAGCCGTCTTTTAAAAGCATGGCGCCCATTTTCCCTTTGATCCCTTCGTTTAGAATAGCGGATTTTAATAGATCCATCATATTCATTGCCGTTCCTTCAATGGATTTCAAAACAGCATTGCCTGTAAATCCATCTGTGACTACTACGTCAGCCACCCCATTGAGCAACTCGCGCGCTTCTACATTTCCAATGAAATTCAAACTGGTTTCATTCTGAAGAAGTTCATAGGCTTTTTTCGTCACTTCACTACCTTTTGTGGCTTCTGTTCCGTTGTTTAAAAGAGCAACGCGGGGACGTCCGATCCCTCGGACTTTACGTGCATAGAAAGAACCTAAAATACCGTATTGCAACAAATGTTCTGGTTTGTTTTCTGCGTTAGCGCCAAGATCCAGCATATCGAAACCGGCACCTTCTTTTCCTACTACTGGCAAGGTAGACATCAAGCCAGGGCGTTCGATATTTTTGATACGTCCTACGATGAACAAACCCGCTGCTAGCAGCGCACCTGTATTCCCTGCTGAAAATATAGCATCCGCTTCGCCGTTTTTCACTGCTTGTGCAGCAAGGACCATTGAAGCAGTCTTTTTCCGTCGGATCGCTTTTACTGGCTCATCATCACTATTGATTTTTTCGTCTGTATGGATAATCGTGATGTTTTTTTCATTTGTTAAGTATTTCTTGATTTCTGCTTCTTTTCCGTAAAGTAAGAATTCTACTTCTGGAAAATCTTGCTGAGCTAAAGCCACGCCTTCTACAATTGCTTGAGGTGCGTGATCTCCGCCCATTGCATCTACGGCAATTTTCATTGTTCCCACTCCTTTTTCCATCATCATTATAAAGTATAGCATAGTCTGCTAATCGAAATAACGATTATCCTGATTTTCTATCTGGAGGCTTTGTGCTAGAGGCTGATACTCAGGCATCATCTGCCAATTCTTTATCTGCCAAAGAGCTGCAGCCTCTTCTCTGGCTACCTCCAAAACATTTCCATCCGTCACCAAGTCAGCAATCGCAAATTGAGGTAAACCAGATTGTCGGAAGCCGAATACTTCACCGGGACCGCGTAATTCCAGATCTTTTTCACTTAGTACAAAACCATTGGTGGTCTCTGTCATGATTTTCATCCGTTCCACGCCTAGTTCATTTTTGGGATTAGCAACTAAGATACAGTAGGAAGCATCACTTCCGCGTCCAACACGTCCACGAAGCTGATGCAGCTGTGCCAAACCAAATCGATCCGCATCCATAATCAGCATGACGGTTGCGTTTGGCACGTTTACCCCTACTTCTATTACCGTAGTAGAAACTAATATCTGCATCTGGTTATCTTTGAAAGCTTCCATGATCACTTCTTTTTCCTGATTCTTCATTTTACCATGTAACAAGCCAACTTCATATTTTGGCGCAAATAGTTCACGAAGTTTTTCATAGATTTCCACTGCGTTTTTTACGTCTAATGCTTCTGATTCTTCGATCAGTGGACAGATGACATACATTTGATGTCCTCTTGCCAGTTCTTTCCTTGTCCAATCCAGTACACTGTCTAATTGAGGTGTTCTTACCCAGCGTGTTTCAATAGGGATACGCCCAGCTGGAAGTTCATCAATGATCGATACATCCATTTCACCGTACGCTGTGATAGCTAGCGTTCTAGGGATCGGAGTGGCTGTCATAAACAAGACATCAGGTCGCCAGCCTTTTTCACGAAGGACTTTCCGCTGATTCACACCAAAACGGTGCTGTTCATCCGTAATAACTAGACCTAAATTATGAAATTCAACTCCATCTTGGATCAATGCATGTGTACCGATCACGACGTTGATTTCTCCTCGTTCTAGTTTTTCAAGGAGTTCACGTCGTTCTTTTGTTTTCGTTGACCCTGTAAGCAATGCGACCGTTACTTCATTGGGATCAAACAGCTGTTGCAAACTTTCCATGTGCTGTTGTGCCAAGATTTCGGTAGGCACCATCAACGCACCTTGGAAACCCGCTGTAACGGTGGCATATAATGCAATTGCGGCAACCACTGTTTTTCCGCTACCTACATCTCCCTGCAAAAGTCGCTGCATATGTTGAGGACTGCGAAGATCCCGACAGATTTCATTCGTTACTCGTTTTTGGGCATTTGTCAGTTCAAAAGGTAGCTTTTGAGTAAATTCTTTTAATTTTTGGACATCATAAAGGATCTCCAAGCCATTTGTTTCTGCTTTTTCTGCTTTTTTCAATCCTTGAAGACGCATTTGAAATAAAAAGAATTCTTCAAAAACGACACGTCGTTTGGCTTGGTGATTTTCTTCGTGGTTTTTCGGAAAGTGCATACTTCTTACAGCGGAAGCTCGGTCAAGTAGTCGATATTTCTCCACAAGGTTGTTCGGCAGGTTTTCTTCGATCAATGTGCCGTATTCTTGGAACCCTTTTTTGATTAGATCAACTAATGTCGTTTGACGAATCGATTTATTGACGTGATATATCGGCGAAAAGTCATCCATTGTTTGAGAACCTAAAATCTTCATCCCGTTCAAGGCTTTACGCTTTGCATCCCATTTACCGTATACGGCGATTTCCTCCGATAAAATGACTTTTTCTTTTAGATAAGGTTGATTAAAAAAAGAAACGTTGAACACATCATGTTCTTGCATCATACGAAATTGCAATCGGCTTTTTTTATAACCAAATCGATTCATCACAGGAGGAGAGACTACGATTCCTTTCAAAGTAACCTTTTCTTGATCTTGGATCTCGTTTAGATTTCTTTCCTGAATATCTTCGTAGCGAAAAGGATAATAAGTCAGTAAGTCTTCAATCGTTTGGATACCCAAGCTGGCAAGACTAGCTGCTCTTTTTTCTCCGACTCCTGCCAGCATAGTGATTGGATCATCTAAAGAACGCATATATTTTTTCCTCCCTCCTTTAACAAAAAAAGGACTTGGTCAGTGATCATACCTGATCACTAACCGAAGGCCTTTTATGAATGAATACTGTGTTAGAAAGATATTCTGTCACAGGAATTATTCAGCAGAAAATAGATAAGGATAGACAGGCTGATCTCCTTGGTGGATCTCGATTTCCAAATCAGGATGTTTTTCTGTTAGTTTCTCAGCAAATTCATTTGCTTGTTCAACTGTTCCTTCATCACCTGCTAAGATCGTTACGATCTCTGTGTCCTCATTGATCATTTGTTCTAGTGTACTTAACGCTGTTGCTGTGATATCTGGGTTAGAGATCATGATTTTTCCATCAATCATGCCTAAAAAGTCGCCTTCTTTGATCTCTACACCGTCGATTGAGGTATCTCTGATTGCGTGAGTGACTTGACCACTTACGACGCTAGACAACATTTCTGTCATCGTTTCTTTGTTTTCTTCTAAAGAAGCTTGATCATTGAATGAAAGCATAGCCGTCAATCCTTGAGAAATCGTTCTTGAAGGAACGACTGCTACTGGGATATCTGCTACTTCTGCCGCTTGATCAGCTGCCATGAAGATGTTTTTGTTGTTCGGTAAGACAATCACTTTATCTGCGTTCACTTCTTGGATCGCTTTAACGATGTCTTCCGTACTTGGGTTCATTGTTTGCCCACCACTGATAACATAATTAGCGCCTAAACTTTCAAACAGCTCTTGGACGCCTTTACCAGCAGCGATTGCTACGATACCATACGGGATACGTGGTGTTTCTTTTTTCGCAAACTCGTTCACTTCTTCATCATGTTCCAAAATCGTCTCATGCTGCAAGCGCATGTTGTCGACTTTGATTTTGACTAATGAACCGAATTTTTGTCCATAGTTCAAGACTTCTCCTGGGTTTTCTGTATGCACGTGAACTTTGATGATCTCGTCATCATTGACCACAAGTAAAGAATCTCCAATACCATCTAAATAGTTACGGAATTCTTCGTAGTCGAACGTGCTATCAACAGTAGGTCCTTCACCGATTTTCACCATGATTTCTGTACAATAACCAAAATGGATATCTTCTGTCGCCATTTGTCCTTGGACACTGCGATGGTGCTCTGCATTGACCATATCATCCATTTCTGCTGGAGAAGGTTCATATGTTTCATCCGCTTGGAATTCTCCATTCAATGCGCTTAAAAAGCCCTCATAAACAAACAGCAATCCTTGTCCTCCACTGTCTACAACACCGACTTCTTTTAGGACTGGAAGCAAGTCTGGGGTTTTAGCTAAAGCACGTTTTGCTCCTTTTACAACAGCTGTCATCACTTCAACGACATCGTCTGTACTCTTAGCTTTCTTTTCTCCAGCTTTTGCTGCTTCTCTAGCTACTGTCAAAATCGTTCCTTCTACTGGTTTCATTACTGCTTTATACGCAGTTTCAACACCATGAGTGAATGCTGCAGCAAGATCAGAAGCATTTAATGAGACAACATCTGGAATTTGCTTAGAAAATCCTCGGAACAATTGAGACAAAATAACGCCGGAATTTCCGCGCGCACCCATCAACAATCCTTTTGAAAGCATTGCTGCTAATTCTCCTACTTTTTCTGAGGTTGAATCTACTACTGCCTTCGCTCCACTAGTCATAGATAGATTCATATTTGTTCCCGTATCACCATCTGGCACAGGGAATACATTTAATGAATTGACGTATTCTGCATTTACTTGCAGACGATTCGCACCAGCCTGCACCATTTCCTGGAACTGGCTTGCACTTATTTCTGTTACACTCACCTAGATAATCCTCCTTCAGATCGACTGCTGAGTTATCAGCCAGTCTCCTGCCTAGTCTGGCAGTACACGAACACCTTGTACAAAGACATTAACCGAATTGGCAGCTACACCTAATAATGCCTCTAGATTGTATTTCACTTTTTCTTGGACGTTGCGAGAAACTTCAGAGATTTTCGTACCATAGCTGATAATCGTATAAACATCTACAGCAATACCATTATCTTCTTGGCGGACAACTACTCCTCTTGAGTAATTTTCTTTACGCAAAATCTCAGTAATATTATCTTTAATTTGATTTTTGCTGGCCATTCCTACAACACCGAACACATCTGTCGCGGCGCCACCAACAACTGTTGCAATTACATCATTGGTAATTTCAATGGTTCCAGCTGACGTTTGAATTTTTACAGCCATGAATGAGCCTCCTTAACGGGTAAAATACTCCCATTTTTCTTCTATCATATTTTATCATAGCGCAACTTGAAATAAAAGGCAGTTACCCAAAGTACTCAAAAACCTTGCAAAATTTCAGGTATAACCCTGTTTAATTTACAATTATTCTTCACAAATGTCAATTGTATCCATGAAAATGTACTTGCAAATTTCCAATCTATATGATATGTTAGTCTGGTATGAGCTGAATTATTCTATTGCTCCAAATCAAGGCAAAGGAGGAAATTACCATGGCAAAAGTTTGTTACTTTACAGGTCGCAAGACAAAAAGTGGAAACAACCGTTCACACGCTATGAACTCAACAAAACGTACTGTTAAACCTAACTTACAAAAAGTTCGCGTTATGGTCGACGGAAAACCTAAAAAAGTTTGGGTGTCAACTCGTGCTTTGAAATCAGGAAAAGTTGAACGCGTTTAATTGAATGATACTTGGACCGTTCAGATAGTGAACGGTTTTTTATTTAATAAAAATTTTGGCGGGTGGAATTTTTGATTCCTCCCCTTTTTTTGTGTTTATTTTTGTTATACGAACAAATTGTGAAGTTATTTATTCCCAAATTTTATTTTTTTATGAAAACTAGACTCTTTTTAAGCAGAGAAAAACAAGGATATGATAAACTAAATACAACTTCATAGAAATTTGGTGGAAAATAAATATGAAAAAAAACTTAAAGTCATTCTTTAGAGAAAACGGACGCTACGCAGCAGCTAGTTTCCTGATTCCGTTTTTGATTTTAGCACTTGTTTATTTAAGTATCGGGATCTATCCTGGGAGCAGCAGAAGTATTTTGGCAAGTGATGCCTTTTCACAATTTTCTAATTTTCATGCAAGCTTCCGAAATGTCCTTCTTGGAAAGCAAAGTATTTTCTATACATGGAATGCTTCTCTGGGCTTGAATTATCTATCTTTGATTTCTTATTATCTCGGCGGGATCTTCACGCCACTGGTTTTCTTCTTTCCAAACCAGATGATGCCAGATGCACTTTATGTTCTGACTTTACTTAAAGTCGGCTGTGCCGGATTAGCTTTTTGGTTTCTTGCACGCACGTTCAAGATTCCTCGCTGGGGGCATGTTGCACTTAGCGTCAGTTACGCATTGATCTCATTCATTACTGCACATTCGGAGATCATCATGTGGCTGGATGCATTTGTTTATCTTCCATTAGTGATTTTGGGGATTCATCGTGTCATGGATCTGAAACGGCCGAAACTTTTATTCATCAGCTATTTGCTCTTGTTTCTATCCAGTTTTTATATGGGCTTCATGATTGGTGTCTTTTCTTTCTTATATTTTATTGCCCGTCTATTGACAAACTGGTCAGAATACAAAAAATCGATTGTTCCTTATGGGATCACTTCTTTACTGGCAGGCGGCGCTTCAATGATCATTGTATTGCCAGCAGTACTGGATCTTCGCTCAAATGGCGAAGCATTGAGTCAAATCACTACGTTGAAAACAGAAGCGACTTCTTATCTGGATCTGATCATGAAAAACATGATTGGTGTTTATGACACCACAAAATACGGTTCGATTCCGTTCATTTACGCAGGTCTACTTCCGTTGGTCCTTTGCTTGTTTTATTTTGCCAGTCGGAAAGTACCGTTGAAAAATAAGTTTTTGTACGGTGGTCTTTTCGCCATACTTATCGCAAGTTTTTATCTTGTCCCATTGAATTTGTTCTGGCATGGTATGCATGCACCGAATATGTTTTTATTCCGTTATGCCTATCTGTTCTCTTTCTTAGTTCTCCTGCTTGCAGGAAAAGGATGGGAAAAGATAGAACAAGACGATCGTGGGCTGTTGTTAGGAATCATTTTGGTCGTAGCTGCTCTCTTTGCGGTGGCATGGGGCATCAAACCTGAAGGAAGCTACACCTATGTGACGATGACTTCCTTTGTATTGACAGTTGTTTTCTTAGGGATCTATGCTTTTGCTGTGGGATTTTATCAGCATAAAAAACTTTCCTTCAATCATCTAAGTATATTGTTGTTATTGATCATGTCTGCTGAGGCTCTAGTCAATACGAACAGCATGATCCATGGTATCCTTGATGATTGGAATTATGCTTCCCGCAGTTTGTATACGGATCCTTCTCCTGACTTGAAAGCTCTTGTAAATGAAACAAAAGAAGATTCTGACTCGTTTTACCGCTTAGAAAATCTGGATCCGGTATCGCCAAACGATTCGATCAACTACGGTTACAGTGGCATCAGCTTGTTTTCTTCTATAAGAAATCGTAATTCTTCCTCTTATCTGGATACATTAGGGTTTCGTTCAAGAGGGACAAATTTGAATATCCGTTACAATAATAATACTTTGCTGATGGATGGCTTTACAGGGATCAAATACAACATTTCTAAGAACGAAAGCACGTTCAGCAAATATGGCTTCCGCCAAGCTGGTCAAAGCGGCGACTATACACTGTATCAGAATGTCAATGCATTGCCACTGGCATTTACCGCACCGTTATCCGTTAATGATATTGAGCAGCCCGTAACAGATAATTTAACTAGTCAGACAAACTTGATCAATACATTATCTGGTCTAAATGAACAGTATTTTACATTCTATACGCCTACTTTGAAGAATCAGTTAAATACGACAATCACAAAAACAACGACTGGTGTGACTTATTCAGAGACGGCAGACAATCAACCGAAAGAGCTCACATGGGAAGTCCATGTACCTGCAAATACACAAGCTTACTTAAGTTTGTTCCCAACCAATTTTGCACAATTAGAAAGTTCTAGTGCAACGATTACTGTCAATGGTACATCGAGGAAAACGCAAATCAATATTTCTGGACAATACTATGATCTTGGCTATTATCCCCAAGAGACAACGGTGACATTTACTGCAAGTTTTTATGGGACGAAAGAAGTAAGTTTCATGGAGCCGAAAGTCGTTGGTCTAGATGTTGTAGCCTATCAAGCCGCAATGAATCAGATCAAAGAAAAAGGTGTCGAAATGGAAGCCTCTGGCAGAAAAGCTTCTGGAACTGTAGATACCGCAGAAGATTCTATGTTGGTGACAACTATTCCTTACGACAAAGGATGGAAAGCCGAAATCGATGGGAAGCCAGTCAAAGTCAGCAACTTCAAAAACGCATTCTTGATGCTAAAAGTTCCAGCAGGTAAACACACGGTTACTTTCAGCTACTTGCCTGAAGGATTTATAATAGGTGCAATCCTTTTTGTACTATGCATTGCATTGTTTATTCTCTATGTCTGGTACCTTGACCGCAATCAACCCTTCTATGGCACGATTGATCCAACAATAGAAGAAAAACCGCGAAATACACACAGAAGAAGACGAAGAAAATAAAGAAACGATGGAACCTGTTCAGACTGTCTGCCAAGGGCAATCAAAACAACGTTCCATCGTTTTTAGTTACAAAAAAGTAGTGTGGCAAAAAGAAGGTTCACTTATCCATGCTTCGTTCACAAGTTGTGATATTCATCAAACGTGAGAATCTGTTTTTTGAAATTGTTTCTTGTGACTCAGAGCTAAATGGCAGGCTCACAACCTCTTCCTTAAACAGTGTTCAATCAACTGTCCTTCGGTATTAGCTCAACAAATGGCAAAATATGAGAAACTATTTTGGTTTGGCTGTTCTTATTACTTGATGCAGAACCGCTTTTTCACAACCTCTTATTCATATTTCACTTCATACAAATAAAGTCCTTCAGGGTGTGCTGTAGGTCCTGCTGCATTACGATCTTTTTTCGCAATAATATCTGGGATACTATCTTCAGGCAATCGGCCATTGCCAATTTTCAAAAGCGTTCCTACTAAGATCCGTATCATCTTATACAAGAAGCCATTTCCCCTAAAAGTAAACAACAATTCGTCTTTTGTTTCATTAACCTCCATCTTAGCCTCGTAGATCGTACGTACTTTATCCTCTATCGAGCTTCCTGATGCACAAAAAGAGGTGAAATCGTGGGTCCCTAATAAATCAGGAAGTGCCCGCTGAATTTTTTCCAAATCAAGGGGGTAAGGAAAATAACTTGCATAATGGCGTCGAAAAGGACTGCGTGGTTTCCCTATATCTACTCGAAATTGATAAGTTTTTTCTTTGACCAAATATCTTGCATGGAATTCTTCTGAAACGATTTCTACTTGTCTTACAGCGATATCCTCTGGTGACTGGGTATCTAACGCAAAACGCATTCGTTCTAACGGGCGTTCTTCTGGATAATCAAAATGGATCACTTGCCCGATTGCATGTACTCCGGCATCTGTCCTTCCCGAACCAAAGACCGTGATTTCTTTCCCATTTGCCATTTTTTGTAATGTTTTTTCTACTTCTTCTTGAACAGTACGTCCATTTGGCTGTTTCTGGAACCCATTGAAATTTGTTCCGTCGTATGCAATGATTGCTTTGTAACGTACCATGGTTTTCTCTCCTTTGTTTCTAAAAAGTTGTCTAGAAATAGTGGTTTTTCCAGATAATGTTGTTTGTTCTTTTTTTCAAATAAAAGAAAGAGGCCTGTGACATTAGTCTGCCACAGACCCTAATGTTTCTTGTCATACACTGCTCGCATACTTTCTTGCAAATAGATTAGCAAGAAAAGGATAGATAGCGGTCCACTGAACGTTTATCCTCTTAAAAAGATCAGCAGCACGGTTAATAATATAAAAGCAATGATAACCATCGTGTCTCTATTATGCCAATGCAAGACACGATATTTCGTTCTTCCTTCCCCGCCCTTGTAGCCCCTTGCTTCCATAGCGGTCGCAAGATCTTCCGCTCGGTTGAAACTGCTGACAAATAAAGGAATCAGCAAAGGAATGACTGCTTTCATTTTCTGAACTAGATTGCCTTCACCAAAGTCAACACCACGCGCGCGCTGAGCGTTCATGATCTTTTCTGTTTCATCCATCAATGTAGGCACAAAACGAAGAGCAATCGACAGCATCAAAGAAATTTCGTGGACTGGGAACCGTACGGCTTTCAATGGACGAAGCAAGTACTCAATCGCATCAGATAATTCCAAAGGCGGTGTAGTAAGCGTGAGTAGCGTCGACATAAAAATAATCAACACGAATCGGCAGAAAATAAAGAGACCGTTCATCACACCAAATTCAGTGATATGGAAAACACCCCAACTCCAATAAGTTTCTCCTCCGCTGGTGAACAAGATTTGCAAAGCTACAGTAAAGAGGATCAGCCAAATCAATGGGCGAATACCTCGGATAAAAAATTTCAAGTCTACTTTTGATAAGAAGACGGAAAATAATGTGAAAACTGCCAATACAAGATATGTTTCCCAATTATTTGCTAAAAAAATGATACCAATAAAATAAAAACTGGCTAATAATTTGGCTCGGGGATCCAATCGATGGATCAAGGAATCTCCTGGCATATAACGACCAAATATCAATTTATTCATCATGGGCATTTCCTCCAGCAGAATGGACGATGGCGTCTGCTAATTCTTCAGCTGTTAAAGGTAAGGTAGTGAAGTCCATCCCTTTAGCCATTAATTCTTCTGCAAATTCTGTGGCAGTAGGTACGCCTAACTGTTTTTCTTTTAGCCATTTGATGTTTTGAAAAACCTCTTGAGGCTGCCCGCTATTAACGATTCGCCCCTTCTCCAGTACATAGACATAGTCTGCAAAATTGGCTACATCATCCATTAAATGCGTCACTAAAACAATAGTAATCTGTTGTTCCTTATGAAGACGCCAAAACATCTCCATCATTTCTTTTCTGCCCTGAGGATCAAGTCCTGCCGTTGGTTCGTCCAATACAAGTACTTCAGGCTTCATGGCAAGCACACCAGCGATTGCTACTCTACGCATTTGCCCTCCTGAAAGTTCAAATGGTGAACGGTCCAAATAGCTTTCATCCAGTCCAACTTGTTCTAACGTTTCTTTTGCTAGTATCAGCGCTTCTTCTTCACTGACACCAAAGTTTTTAGGACCGAAGGCAATATCTTTTGCCACCGTTTCTTCGAATAGCTGTGCTTCTGGAAACTGAAAGACGATGCCGACTTTTTTTCGGATCGGCTTTAGATTTTTATTATCCGTATCTGGCTGAATGTCGCGTTCTCCAATATGGACGGTACCGCTTGTTGGCTTAACAAGCGCATTCAAATGTTGGAGTAAAGTTGATTTCCCGCTTCCGGTATGCCCTACTAATGCTGTATAACTGTTTTCTTTGATCGTCATATTGATGTCAAATAAGGCTCGTTGTTCAAATGGTGTATTCGGCTGATAAGTGAAGTCTACTTGTTCAAAACGGATGTCCATAACCAATCCACCATCCTTTCTTCTGTCATATATTCACTTGGCACATCTACCCCGCGTTCTTTCAGTGCACGCTTCAGTTTTTCAGGAAATGGTAGATCTAGACCTAAATCAATCAGTTCGGGTCCCGCAGAAAAGATTTCTTTTGGTGTACCTTCACGGACAAGTTCTCCTTGCCTCATCACTAATATCCGATTGGCATTAGCTGCTTCATCAATATCGTGAGTGATAGATATAACGGTCAATTGACTTTCTTCTTTGATCTTCTTGATCGTAGAAATCACTTCTTCACGGCCTTCTGGATCTAGCATACTTGTTGCTTCATCTAAAATAATGATATCAGGTCGTAAGGCAACCACGCCGGCAATAGCAACA
This sequence comes from Enterococcus sp. C46, assembly GCF_040887565.1. Classification (NCBI taxonomy): domain Bacteria; kingdom Bacillati; phylum Bacillota; class Bacilli; order Lactobacillales; family Enterococcaceae; genus Enterococcus; species Enterococcus sp. C46. Next base: position 115,432 of record NZ_JBFOGA010000002.1, on the reverse strand, counting down.
CGTTGTTTTTGTCCTCCTGATAAACGAGCAGGCTCGCGTGTAGCAAACTCAGCCATTCTAACTTTCTCAAGTGCATCTTTCACACGTATCAGCATTTCTTCTCTGGGAATCCCTTGATTTTCAAGACCAAACGCAACGTCATCTTCTACTGTCGAACCAACGAACTGATTGTCTGGATTTTGAAAAACCATTCCAACCATTTGCCGGATCGTCCAAATGTTTTCTTCATCCAATACTTGATTTCCGACTTTCACGACCCCTGATTCTGGCAGAAGTAGCCCATTGATTGTTTTGGCAAGTGTCGATTTTCCTGAACCATTGTGTCCAATAATAGCGATCCACTCACCTTTATCAATTGTAAAGGAGACATCTTTCAATGCGGGGCGAAGATCATCTGGCTGATATTTATAATTTATTTTCTCTAATTCAATAATTGGCTCCATGATTACTCCTTCTTCATCCTAAAGTTCCTACTAACACTATCAAAAAAAGACAAAATTTTCAATTATTTCTCGCTTAAAATGTTTTTTTATGCCTTCAAGCAGAGATGTCATGACAGTTAATTGAAGGTATAAAAAAACACTTTATGATGAGTGCTTACTCCCCAAGCGATATTCGCTTGAGGAGCAGCGCTGAGCTAGACTCGGAAAAATATCTTCCAACATCATAACACTCTAAAAGAATCATCTATAAAGTGATGTTATTAGTGTGATTTTAGACAAGTTCTAAGACAACCATTGGTGCACCATCACCGCGTCTTGGTTCTGTCTTCAAAATGCGTGTGTATCCGCCTTGACGTTCTGCGTAACGAGGTGCAATATCGTTGAATAGTTTTTGTAAAGCTGATTCAATGACGATGTCCTCATTTTCTTCACGCACGCTGGCAACTTCATTACGTACGAAAGCCGCAGCTTGACGACGTGCATGCAAATCTCCGCGTTTACCTAAAGTGATCATTTTTTCTGCAGTTGAGCGAACTTCTTTCGCACGAGCTTCAGTAGTCACAATACGTTCGTTGATTAATAAATCAGTTGTTAAATCACGCAACATCGCTTTACGTTGGCTAGATGTGCGTCCTAGTTTACGATAACTCACGTTGGTTTCCCTCCTTCGTAAAAGGTTTTAATCTTCTTTACGTAAACCTAAACCTAAGTCGTGCAATTTTGCTTTAACTTCTTCTAATGACTTACGTCCTAAATTACGGACTTTGATCATTTCAGGCTCAGATTTATTTGTAAGTTCTTGTACAGTATTGATTCCTGCACGTTTCAAACAATTGTAAGAGCGAACAGACAAGTCTAACTCTTCGATCGTCATTTCCAACATTTTTTCTTTTTGTGTTTCTTCTTTTTCGACCATGATTTCAGCATTTTTTGCTTCATCAGTTAAGTTCACAAAAATATCCAAATGTTCAGTCATGATTTTCGCAGATAGACTCATTGCTTCCAACGGTTCGATTGAACCATCTGTCCAAATCTCCATCGTCAATTTATCAAAATCTTCACGGTGTCCAACACGTGTGTTCTCAACTTGATAGTTCACACGACGAACAGGTGTGTAGATTGAATCGACTGGAAGAACGCCAATTGGCATATCTTCTTTTTTATTTTCATCTGCTTGAACATAACCACGTCCAGGTTTCACTGTTAAGCGAGCATGGAACGTAGCTCCTTCAGAGACACTACAGATGTACATATCTTTGTTAAGAATTTCTACATCACTATCAACGATAATATCGCCAGCAGTTACTGTAGCAGGTCCGGTAATATCGATTTCAAGGGTTTTTTCTTCTTGGCCATACATTTTCAGCGCTAAGCCTTTAATGTTCAAGATGATTTGAGTGACGTCTTCTCTAACACCTTTGATGGTAGAGAATTCATGCAGTACACCATCGATTTGAATATTAGTGATGGCAGCACCTGGCAAAGAAGATAATAAAATACGACGTAGGGAATTCCCTAAAGTAGTCCCATACCCTCTTTCAAGAGGTTCAACGATGAACTTGCCATAATCTTTTTCTTCATCAATTTTTGCGATTCTTGGTTTTTCGAACTCAATCATTCTTATCTTTACCCCTTTCAAAACGAAAAGTGTCTTGTTCAATGACGTTACTGATAAAACTCAAAATGAGCGGCACTCATTAAACACGACGGCGTTTTGGAGGGCGGGCACCATTATGAGGAACTGGAGTCACGTCACGAATTGCAGTCACTTCTAAACCTGTAGCTTGTAATGAACGAATTGCTGCTTCACGTCCAGAACCAGGTCCTTTAACTGTTACTTCAACAGTCTTTAATCCGTGTTCCATTGCTGCTTTTGTAGCAGTTTCTGCTGCCATTTGAGCGGCAAAAGGAGTTGATTTTTTGCTTCCTTTGAAACCTAATGAACCAGCTGATGACCACGCTAATGCATTTCCGTGAGTATCAGTGATCATGATGATAGTGTTATTGAATGTAGAATGGATATGTGCAATACCTGCTTCTATATTCTTCTTCACACGGCGTTTACGATTCACTTTTTTTGCTGCCATGAAGTTTTAACCTCCTTCACTTAAGAATTATTTTTTCTTGCCAGCGATAGCGCGAGCTGGGCCTTTACGAGTACGTGCATTGTTTTTCGTGTTTTGTCCACGAACAGGCAATCCACGGCGATGACGGATTCCACGGTAAGAACCGATTTCCATCAAACGTTTGATGTTCAAGTTCACTTCACGACGAAGATCCCCTTCAACTTTTAATTTATCTACTTCCGCACGGATAGCATCTGTTTGTTCATTCGTTAATTCACGAACGCGAACATCTTCAGATACACCAGCATCAGCTAAGATCTTTTTAGCAGTAGTGTTACCAATACCATAGATATAAGTAAGTGAAACTACCACACGTTTATCACGAGGAATATCTACTCCTGCAATACGAGCCATATTTATAGCACCTCCAATTATCCTTGACGTTGTTTATGTTTTGGATTTGCTGGGCAAATCACCATAACGCGTCCTTTACGACGAATTACTTTACAATGTTCGCACATTGGTTTTACTGATGGTCTTACTTTCATGATAATACCTCCTGTAGTTTTACGGAGTACAATTATTTAAAGCGATAAGTAATACGGCCACGGTTAAGATCGTATGGAGACAATTCAACCGTTACTTTGTCACCAGGTAAGATACGGATGTAATGCATACGAATTTTACCTGAAACAGTAGCAAGAACTTGGTGTCCGTTTTCTAGTTCAACTTTAAACATTGCATTCGGCAAAGTTTCGACGACTGTACCTTCGACTTCAATCATATCTTCTTTTGCCACGCACAGTACCTCCTTGTACTTGTTTCGCATTTTCACACGATAAAATGGCGGAAACTGCAGTTCCCACCTCAAAATTCTCAAAATGGATCATCTAGAGGATTCTCTAGAAGTCGGACTGACATATTCTATCATAATTTATTGAACTTGACAAGAGTAACTGCATAATGCAAGTCGGCTACGGGCAATCGTGCTATTTTTCAATGATTTTTTGTACATCTGCAAATACAGCATCGATTTCACGAGCACCATCAATAGTGTTTAGCAAACCTTGTTCTTTATAATAAGCCAAGATTGGTTCACTATTTTTGATGTTGATAGCCAGACGATTTTTAACCGTCTCAGGTTTATCATCTTCTCTTTGATAGAATTCATGCCCACCGCAACGATCACATGTGTCTTCAACTTTTGTAGGGTTGAAAATTTTATGGTAAGTTGCTCCACAATTGCTGCAGATAAATCGGCCGGCTAGACGTTCGACCAAGATTTCTTCACCAACATGGATATCGATGACAGCATCAATTTTTTTATTCAAATCTTTTAGCATTGCGTCCAGAGCTTTTGCTTGATCTAGTGTACGTGGAAAGCCGTCTAATAAGAAGCCTTTCTCTGTATCTGGTTCAGCTAGTCGCTCTTTCACGATTCCATTTGTTACTTCATCAGGAACTAATGCACCTTTATCCATATAAGACTTTGCTTCCAGGCCAAGAGCTGTTTCGTTTTGCATCGCTGCGCGGAACATATCTCCTGTTGAGATGTGCGGAATACCATAAGCGTCAATGATTTTTTCAGCTTGTGTTCCTTTACCTGCGCCTGGCAGCCCCATTAAAATGAGGTTCATTGTTTTCCCTCCTAATAAATGTGTGAGAACGTGTGTTGAGGAAGAACCTCAACACGCTTTCTTACTCAATGAATCCAACATATTTACGTTTCAGCATTAAGCCTTCTAACTGTTTCGCAGTTTCTAAAGCTACACCGATAACGATCAGTAAGCTTGTACCGCCTAATCCGATTGATTGTGGAAGATCCCAAACCATTTGAGCAATGATTGGAAGCAATGCCACCAAACCAAGGAAGACTGCACCAACTGTACTTAAGCGCATCAGTAATCTTGAGACATACTCTTCAGTCCCCTTACCAGGGCGTACGCTTGGTATATAACTTCCTTGCTTTTGCAAGTTTTCCGCTAATTTCTCAGGGTTTACTTGTACAAAGGCGTAGAAGAAAGTGAAGGCAACGATCAGAATCGTATAAATCGTAGCACCAGGTGCTGTATTATAGTTAAAGATCTCCATCATCACTTTATACCAGTTTTCAGAACCGAATCTACCACTCAATGCTTGTAAAACAGCATTTGGCGTAGCAATAAACGAACTAGCAAAGATAACTGGAATAACTCCAGCTGCATTTACTTTCAACGGCAGATAGCTGCTTGTAGGCGCGCCAGCGACGCGTTTCGTATATTGAATCGGGATCTTGCGTTCAGCTTGTTGGAAAAATGTTACGAATGTCACGATCAATAAGATCGCTACTAATAAAATGGCCACAAAAATAGCAGATTTCCATATGTCTGAAGGATCGATATTTATAAAGTAATCTTCATAAATTTCTCTGATACTTTCAGGCAATCTAGAAATGATCCCTGCAAAAATGATCATTGATACGCCATTTCCGATACCTTTTTCTGTGATCTGTTCTCCTAGCCAAGTAACAAACATCGTACCGGCTGTTAGAATCAACCCGATCGTTACGTAAGTTGCTACGTTAGGATTATTCACGAAACCTAATTGAGCGTATTGATTGAATCCAGCAGTGATACCGACAGATTGGATAAATGCCAATACTAATGTCAGATATCGAGTGGCTTGATTCAATTTTTTACGACCAACTTCCCCTTGTTTCGACCATTCAACAAATCGAGGCACGATGTCCATTTGAAGAAGCTGAATGACGATAGAAGCAGTAATGTATGGTGAAACCCCCATTGAGAAAATGGAGAAGTTTTGCATCGCACTACCACTTACCAAGTTCAACATGTTGAAAAATGGCAAAGAAGAAAGGTTTTGCAATGAAGCAGCATTTACGCCTGGTACAGTGATATGTGCACCTAGGCGAAATACAAACAACACAAATACAGTAAATAGGATTTTCGATCTAATGTCTTTTACTTTAAAAGCATCTTTTAATAGTCTAAACATTAGATCACCTCGATTGATCCACCAGCCGCTTCAATTGCTTCTTGAGCTGCTTTAGAGAATTTTGCTGCTTTCACAGTTAATTTCTTGTTTAGTTCCCCTTTAGCTAATACTTTGATTCCAGCTTTTTCGTTTTTCACGATTCCAGCTTCAACTAAAGCAACAGGAGTTACTTCAGCTCCGTCTTCAAAGCGGTTCAATACATCAAGATTGATGACTGCATAGTCTTTACGGTTCACGTTTGTGAATCCTCGTTTTGGTAAACGACGGAACAATGGTGTTTGTCCCCCTTCAAATCCTAAACGCACACCACCGCCTGAACGGGCTTTTTGTCCTTTTTGTCCGCGTCCGGCAGTTTTTCCGTTACCAGATGAAGTACCACGACCAACACGGTTACGTACTTGGCGTGAACCTTCAGCAGGTTTTAATTCATGAAGTTTCATAGGTTTGGCACCTCCTTAATATTCTAGTTCTGATTTTTTTAATTAAACTTCTTCAACGTCCACTAGGTGAGAAACAGTATTGATCATGCCTTTAATTGCTTCATTAGAAGGCTTAACCACTGAACTGTTAATCTTTGTAAGACCTAACGCTTTAACTGTATCGCGTTGGTTTTGAGGACGTCCGATAATACTGCGTTTTAAAGTAACTTTTAATTCAGCCATTATTGTTGTCCTCCTTATCCGATTAATTCTTCAACTGATTTGCCGCGAAGTTCTGCAACTTCTTCTGCACGTTTCAATTGTTTCAAACCTTCAACTGTTGCGCGAACAACGTTGATTGGTGTATTTGAGCCTAAAGATTTAGAAGTGATATCTGCTACCCCAGCTAATTCTAATACGGCACGAACTGGTCCGCCAGCAGCAACCCCAGAACCTTCTACAGCAGGTTTCATTAGGATTCTACCACCACTAAAAGCACCGATTACTTCGTGTGGGATTGTTGAACCAACCATAGGTACTTCAACTAAGTTTTTCTTCGCATCTTCAATTGCTTTACGGATTGCTTCAGGAACTTCTTGAGCTTTACCTGTACCAAATCCTACGTGTCCGTTTTTGTCACCGACAACAACTAAAGCAGCAAAACGTAGACGACGTCCACCTTTAACAACTTTTGTTACACGGTTAATTGCAACAACGCGGTCTTCTAATTCCAAATGTTTTGGATCGATATAAACCATGAATGGTATTCCTCCTTCTTCTAAAATTCTAGTCCATTTTCGCGAGCAGCTTCAGCTAAAGCTTGCACACGGCCATGGTAAAGGTATCCACCACGGTCAAAGACTACTACTTTAATGCCTTTTTCAGCTGCACGTTCAGCAACTAGTTTACCGACAGCTTGTGCTGCTTCTGTTTTTGTTCCACCTGAAATTTCTTTATCCAAGGTAGAGGCACTTGCTAGCGTTACACCCGCTACGTCATCAATAATTTGAGCGTAGATGTTTTTGTTAGAACGAAAAACGTTCAAGCGTGGGCGCTCAGCAGTACCAGAGATATTGTTACGTACACGACGATGTCTCTTTTGACGTGTTTTGTTCTTATCTGGTTTTGTAATCACAATTGTCACCTCTTTATTTTTATTGTACTACTATTTCAAGCAGTAAATACGTTTCGAAAAATAGAAGCTGCGGCACAAGTAAAAATTTATTTTTTTGAAGGTAAACTTCAGCCAAATGCCTTTTTCCTGCTGCTGGCTTCTATGCAATTTTTCTAAACGATTATTTACCAGTTTTACCTTCTTTACGGCGTACATATTCGCCAACATAACGAATACCTTTACCTTTATAAGGTTCTGGAGGACGAGTTCCACGAATATTTGCAGCTAATTCGCCAACTTCTTCTTTGTTCGCACCTTTAACAATTACTTGTGTGTTAGCTGGTACTTCAACAGTTACTCCAGCTGGTGGTGTGATTTCTACTGGATGTGAGTAACCAACGTTCAATACAAGTTTTGATCCTTGTAATTGTGCACGGTACCCAACCCCGATTAGTTCTAACGCTTTTTGGAAACCTTCGCTGACACCTACAACCATGTTGTTGAAGTTCGCACGAGTTGTTCCATGAATTGTTTTCATTTCTTTACTGTCGTTTGGACGAGTGAAAGTCACTTCGTTTCCTTCGATATTCATTTTGATATCTGCTGAGAAAGTACGAGTCAATTCACCTTTTGGTCCTTTAACTGTAACGTTGTTTCCTTCTTGAGTAACTGTTACTCCTTCAGGGATAACAACGACTTTATTTCCGATACGGCTCACTTAAAGACACCTCCTTGTAGATTCTACTTGATTACCATACGTAAGCGATAACTTCGCCGCCGATATTTTTTTCACGAGCTTCTTTATCAGTGACAACACCTTCAGAAGTCGAAATGATTGCGATACCTAAACCGTTCAATACTTTTGGTACTTCGTCAGCTTTGACATAAGCACGCAAACCTGGTTTAGAGATACGTTTTAAGTTTGTGATAACACGTTCGCCGTTTTTACCAAATTTTAGGAAAACACGGATCACGCCTTGTTTGTCATCTTCGATGTATTCAACATCACGAACGAAACCTTCACGTTTCAAGATTTCAGCGATGTCACGTTTAATTTTTGATGCAGGTACTTCTAAAGACTCATGTTTAACCATGTTTGCGTTACGGATACGAGTTAGAAAATCTGCAATTGGATCTGTCATGACCATTGATCTTTTACCTCCTTCTTATGCGAATTTACTTTTTACCAGCTAGCTTTCTTCACGCCGGGAATTTGACCTTTATAGGCAAGTTCGCGGAAGCAAATACGGCAAAGATGGAACTTACGATAAACTGAATGTGGACGTCCGCAACGTTCGCAACGAGTATAAGCTTGTGTTGAAAATTTTGCAGGACGTTTGTTTTTAGCAATCATTGATTTTTTAGCCACGTAGTTCGCCTCCTTTAATTATTTTTGGAATGGCATGCCTAATTGTGTCAACAACTCACGAGATTCTTCATCAGAGTTTGCTGTTGTTACAATAACGATGTCCATACCACGTACTTTATCTACTAAATCATAATCTACTTCTGGGAAGATCAATTGTTCTTTAATACCTAAAGTATAGTTTCCACGACCGTCAAAGGCTTTTTTACTTACACCATGGAAGTCACGTACACGTGGTAGTGAAACTGAAACCAATTTGTCTAAGAATTCGTACATTCTTTCTCCGCGCAATGTAACTTTTGCACCAATTGGCATTCCTTCACGTAAACGGAATCCAGCGATTGATTTTTTAGCTTTTGTAATCATTGGTTTTTGACCAGTGATCAAAGTTAATTCTTCAACTGCTTTATCTAAGTTTTTAGCGTTTGATACCGCATCACCAACACCCATGTTGATGACGATTTTTTCAACTTTAGGTGTTTGCATAACAGAGCTATAGTTAAATTTTTCCATCAATGATGGAGTTACTTCTTTAAGATATTTTTCTTTTAGGCGGTTCATTCAGTAAGACCCTCCTTCCTTAAACTTTTATTTATCTAAAACTTCACCGGTTTTTTTAGAAACACGGACTTTTTTGCCGTCTACTTCTTTGTAGCCAACTCGGCCAGCTACACCAGTAGAGTCAACCACCATCACGTTAGAAACATGAATTGGCGCTTCCATCTCAACAATTCCACCTTGAGGAGCAGCTTGAGAAGGTTTTTGGTGTTTTTTAACGACATTTACACCTTCGACAATAACTTTATCTTTTTTCGGGAACGCTGCTAGTACAACGCCTTCTTTGTTTTTGTCTTTTCCAGTGATAACTTTAACTTTATCGCCTTTTTTAACAAACATAACTGTTTCGCACCTCCTTTGATAAGTGTCTCAAGATTATAAAACTTCTGGTGCTAGTGAAACGATCTTCATGAAGTTGTTTTCACGTAGTTCACGTGCAACTGGCCCAAAGATACGTGTTCCACGAGGGCTTTTATCATCACGAATAATCACTGCAGCATTTTCATCAAATTTAATATATGAACCGTCTGTACGACGAGCTCCTGATTTTGTTCGAACGATAACGGCTTTAACGACGTCACCTTTTTTGACAACCCCACCTGGCGTTGCTTGTTTAACCGTAGCAACGATCACATCACCGATGTTAGCAGTTTTACGACCAGATCCACCAAGGACTTTGATCGTCAAAATTTCACGTGCGCCTGAGTTATCAGCGACTTTTAAACGACTTTCTGCTTGGATCACGTTGTGTATCCTCCTTTCAGATTTTGCATTCAATCTATATAGGAAAATCTCGTGTTATTAGATAATAACTGCTTCTTCGACTACTTCCAACAAACGGAAACGTTTTGTAGCTGATAATGGACGAGTTTCCATAATTCTCACGATGTCGCCAACTTTTGCTGTGTTGTTTTCATCATGCACTTTGTATTTCTTAGAATAGTTCATGCGTTTGCCATAGATAGGGTGGTTTTTCTTTGTTTCGACAGCAACGGTAATTGTTTTATCCATTTTGTCTGAAACCACGCGACCTTGATAAACTTTGCGTTGATTTCTTCCTTCAGTCATACGCTTAATGGCCTCCTTCCATAATTACTTAGCTTGTTCACGCAACACAGTTTTGATGCGTGCAATCGATTTACGTACTTCTTTAATACGTGCAGTGTTTTCTAATTGACCTGTTGCTAATTGGAATCTAAGATTAAACAATTCTTCTTTTAATTGTTTTTCTTGATCAAGCATTTCGGCAGTGGTTAATTCTCTGATTTCTTTAACCTTCATTCGATTCACCACCCATTTCCTCACGTTTTACGATCTTAGTTTTCATTGGTAATTTGTGAGAAGCTAGACGTAACGCTTCACGAGCTACTTCTTCAGGAACGCCTGCGATTTCAAACATGATTTTACCACGTTTTACTGGTGCAACCCATCCTTCAGGTGCCCCTTTACCAGAACCCATACGTACCCCAATTGCTTTGGCAGTATAAGATTTGTGAGGGAAAATTTTAATCCATACTTTCCCACCACGTTTCATGTAACGAGTCATTGCGATACGAGCAGCTTCGATTTGGCGGTTTGTGATCCAATGTGAATCAACAGCTTGCAAACCGTATTCACCGAATGCTACTTCTTTTCCGCCTTTAGCTTCCCCGCGCATTTTTCCGCGGAATTCACGACGGTGTTTTACACGTTTAGGTACTAACATGATTATTTCCCTCCTTTCTCAGTGTTTTTTTTAGTTGGAAGAATTTCTCCACGATAGATCCACACTTTAACTCCTAGTTTTCCGTATGTTGTATCTGCTTCTTCCCATGCGTAATCAATGTCCGCACGTAAAGTATGAAGAGGAACAGTTCCCTCTGAGTATCCTTCTGAACGAGCGATATCTGCTCCGTTTAGACGACCAGATACTTGAGTTTTGATACCTTGAGCGCCAGCACGCATTGAGCGTTGGATCGCTTGTTTTTGAGCGCGACGGAAAGCAACACGGTTTTCTAATTGACGTGCGATTCCTTCACCTACTAATTTTGCATCTAGATCTGGTTTTTTGATTTCCACGATGTTGATGTGGATTCTTTTACCAGTTAATTTGTTTAATTCTTTTCTTAGGCTTTCGACTTCAGAACCGCCTTTACCAATAACCATACCTGGTTTAGCTGTGTGAATTGAAATGTTTACGCGACCTGTTGCACGTTCGATTTCAACTGTTGATACAGCAGCATCAGCAAGTTTAGTTGAAATAAATTTACGGATTCTTAAATCTTCGTGTAAGAACTCAGCATACTCTTTTTCAGCATACCATTTAGCATCCCAGTCGCGGATGATGCCTACACGCATTCCAATTGGATGTACTTTTTGACCCACTGATTATCCCTCCTTATTTTTCTGATACGACTACCGTGATATGACTTGTACGTTTGTTGATTGGAGAAGCTGATCCTTTTGCACGAGGACGGAAACGTTTCATTGTAGGTCCTTCGTTAACAAAAGCTTCGGTTACTACCAAGTTTTCAACATCTAAGTCAAAGTTATTTTCTGCATTCGCAACTGCTGACATCAATACTTTTTCAATGATTCCAGCAGATTTGTTTGGTGTGAATTTCAAGATTGAAATTGCATCTGCGACACTTTTACCTCTGATAAGGTCAATTACTAAACGGGCTTTTCGAGGTGAAGTGCGAACTGTTTTTGCAGTTGCTTTAGCTGATGTGATTTGTTCTGCCATTTGGATTTATCCTCCCCTCAAATTAGCGTTTCGTTTTCTTATCGTCAGCAGCATGTCCACGATAAGTTCTTGTAGGTGCAAATTCACCTAATTTGTGTCCTACCATGTCTTCTTGGATGTAAACTGGTACATGTTTACGTCCATCATAAACTGCGATGGTATATCCAACAAAACTTGGGAAAACTGTTGAACGGCGTGACCAAGTTTTGATAACTTTTTTCTTTTCAACCCCTGCTTGAGCTTCAACTTTTTTCATTAAATGCTCATCGACAAAAGGTCCTTTCTTTAAACTACGACCCATGGTGAACCTCCTCTCAAAATGTGCGACACATGGTCAAAGTAATTATTTATTTTTGCGACGACGAACAATAAGTTTGTCTGATTTAGCTTTTTTGTTACGAGTTTTGTAACCAAGAGCTGGTTGACCCCAAGGAGAAACTGGTGCTTTACGTCCAATAGGAGCTTTACCTTCACCACCACCGTGTGGGTGATCATTAGGGTTCATTACGCTACCACGTACAGTTGGGCGTTTACGCATCCAACGAGAGCGTCCAGCTTTACCGATGTTGATTAATTCGTGTTGTTCGTTACCTACAGAACCGATTGTTGCGCGGCATGCAGCTAAGATCATACGAACTTCACCAGAGTTCAAGCGGATCAATACGTATTTGCCTTCTTTACCAAGTACTTGAGCACTTGTACCAGCAGAACGGATCAATTGTCCACCTTTACCAGGTTTCATTTCAATGTTGTGGATAACAGTACCAACTGGAATGTTTTCTAATGGAAGAGCATTTCCGACTTTGATATCTGCTTCTGGACCTGAAACAAGTTTCATACCCACTTCTAGTCCTTTAGGTGCTAAGATGTAAGCTTTCACTCCATCTTCATAGTGTACTAACGCGATGTTAGCTGAACGGTTTGGATCATATTCGATCGTTTGAACAGTTGCAACAACGTTGTCTTTGTTACGTTTGAAGTCGATCACGCGATATTGGCGTTTGTGTCCGCCACCTTGATGACGTACAGTGATGCGGCCGTTGTTGTTACGTCCAGCATGGTTTTTCAATGGTTGTAACAATGATTTTTCAGGTGTTGATGTTGTGATTTCAGCAAAATCAGAACCTGTCATGTTACGACGACCATTTGAGGTAGGTTTGTACTTTTTAATCGCCACGTTTTTCCCTCCTAATTTAATGAGTTATCTATTAGCGCTTATTCAGCAGCTTCGAATAATTGGATTTCTTTTGAATCTTCAGTCAATGTAACGATCGCTTTGCGACGTTTTTTTGTATATCCTGCATATTTGCCCATACGTTTGAATTTCGCACGTACGTTCACGATGTTCACGTTTTTGACTTTAACGTCAAAAGCAGCTTCTACCGCTTGTTTTACTAAAGTTTTGTTTGCGCGAGTGTCCACTTCAAAAGTGTATTTCTTGTCGTCCATGGCAAGCATTGATTTTTCAGTGATCACTGGGCGTTTGATTACGTCTAGTAAGTTCATTATGCAAGCACCTCCTCAATTTGAGTAAGAGCAGTTTGTGTTGCTAACACTTTTGTATTTGATACAACGTCTAGCACACTCACATTATCAGAAGTTACTACAGAAACGTTTGGTAAGTTACGTGCTGATAAAGCAGCAAAGTCGTTACCTTTTTCTAGAACAACCAATACTTTAGAGTCGATAGATAAGTTAGCAAGAACTTGTTTGAATTCTTTTGTTTTTGGTGCGTCGAAGTTCAAGCCTTCGATTGCTACCAAGTTGTTTTCAGCAACTTTTTCTGACAATACAGATTTCATTGCTAAACGACGAACTTTTTTAGGAAGTTTGTAGCTGTAAGAACGTGGTGTTGGTCCAAAGACTACGCCACCTCCACGCCATTGTGGTGAGCGGATAGATCCTTGACGTGCACGACCTGTTCCTTTTTGACGCCATGGTTTACGTCCACCGCCACGAACAGCGCTACGGTTTTTAACCGCGTGTGTTCCTTGTCTTAATGACGCACGTTGCATTACGATTGCATCGTAAACAACACTTTCATTAGGTTCAATTCCGAAGATTTCTTCGTTAAGTGTGATTTCACCGTTTTGGCTTCCATCTTGTTTGAATAATGCTACATTCGGCATTCCTTAGTTCCTCCTTTCTTCCTACAATTATTTAGCTTTCACAGCTGATTTGATAGTGATTAAAGATTTTTTCGCTCCAGGAACATTACCTTTGATCAAGATAACATTTCTTTCTGCATCTACACGTACAACTTCCAAGTTTTGGATAGTTACGCGGTTGCCACCCATACGGCCAGCAAGACGTTTGTTTTTGAATACACGGTTAGGTGCAACTGGACCCATTGACCCAGGACGACGATGGTAACGAGAACCGTGAGCCATTGGTCCGCGGCTTTGTCCATGGCGTTTGATAACCCCTTGGAATCCTTTACCTTTCGTAGTACCTGTTACATCAATAATGTCTCCTGCTTGGAAAACATCTACTGTAATTTCTTTTCCTACTTCATATTCTCCTAGCTCAACATTTTTGAATTCACGAATGAAGCGCTTAGGAGCCGTGTTTGCTTTTGCAACATGACCTTTCGCAGGTTTGTTTGATAAAACTTCACGCATATCTTGGTAACCAACTTGAATAGCTTCGTAGCCATCCGTTTCCATTGTTTTCACTTGTAGTACTACGTTTGGCGTAGCTTCTACAACAGTAACTGGAATTAATTCACCAGATTCAGTGAAGATTTGTGTCATTCCCACTTTTTTCCCTAAGATTCCTTTGGTCATGAGTACACCTCCATTATTTTTGTTTTAGTTTTATAATTTGATTTCGATGTTTACACCAGATGGTAAGTCTAGCTTCATCAAAGCATCAACAGTTTTTGGTGTTGGGTTCACAATGTCGATAAGACGTTTGTGTGTACGCATTTCGAATTGTTCGCGTGAATCTTTGTATTTATGAGTCGCACGAATGATTGTGTAAAGACTGCGTTCAGTTGGTAATGGAATTGGACCAGACACGCTAGCTCCAGTTCTTTTTGCAGTTTCCACGATTTTATCCGCTGATTGATCTAAAATACGGTGTTCATACGCTTTTAAACGGATACGAATTTTTTGTTTTGCCATCTTGTTCCCTCCTTCGCCTATTTTGAAAAGTAGACATAGCTCCACGAAAATTTCCGTCACGCTCGTTCGTGGCAAAGCGTCCGGGCGTGTCGCAACCTCTCGTTTCTTAGCCGACGAAATCAATCTGATTACGTCTGTGCAATTCACTAAAGTAAACGCACCTTTGTCATTATAATATATATAAACTCACAACGCAAGGCTTTTTCTTGTAAAAAACATTTTGTTTTCATAAAGTTTCATTTAGAAAATACTGACTCTTTTATTTCGTGTTTCTTCTATTATAATGCTCCTGTCTTTTTCCCTGATCCTACAATAAATAAAAAAGCTCGGAACAAAGATCCTGAGATCTTCATTCCAAGCGATTACGTCCGAATAAATGTTGCTTAGTTTTGCTTAAATCAATTAAGCTTTGATTTCTGTAACGACACCGGCACCAACTGTACGTCCGCCTTCACGGATTGAGAATTTAGTACCGTTTTCGATAGCGATTGGGTGGATTAATTCAACTTCCATTGTTACGTTGTCGCCAGGCATAACCATTTCAGTTCCTTCTGGTAATTCAACAACACCTGTTACGTCAGTTGTACGGAAGTAGAATTGTGGACGGTAGTTAGTGAAGAATGGAGTGTGACGTCCACCTTCTTCTTTTGTCAACACGTATACTTCTGCAGAGAATTTTGTATGAGGTGTGATTGTACCTGGTTTAGCTAAAACTTGTCCACGTTGGATGTCTTCACGTGCAACACCACGTAGTAAAGCACCAATGTTGTCTCCAGCTTCAGCGTAGTCTAACAATTTACGGAACATTTCAACACCAGTAACTGTTGTTTTTGAAGTTTCTTCAGCAATACCGACAACTTCAACTTCGTCACCAACGCGAACTTGTCCACGTTCCACACGACCTGTAGCAACAGTACCACGTCCAGTGATTGAGAACACGTCTTCAACTGGCATCATGAATGGTTTGTCGTTGTCACGTTCTGGAGTTGGGATGTATTCGTCAACTGCAGCCATCAATTCAAGAATTTTTTCTTCGTATGAAGCGTCGCCTTCTAGAGCTTTCAAAGCTGAACCAGCAACTACAGGAACATCGTCACCAGGGAATTCGTATTCTGTTAATAGGTCACGAACTTCCATTTCAACTAATTCTAGTAATTCTTCGTCATCAACCATGTCTACTTTGTTCAAGAATACAACGATGTAAGGAACACCAACTTGACGAGACAATAGGATGTGTTCACGAGTTTGAGGCATTGGGCCGTCAGCAGCAGAAACTACCAAGATAGCTCCGTCCATTTGAGCAGCACCAGTGATCATGTTTTTAACGTAGTCCGCGTGTCCTGGGCAGTCAACGTGAGCGTAGTGGCGTGTATCTGTTTCATACTCAACGTGAGCTGTTGAGATTGTGATTCCGCGTTCGCGTTCTTCTGGAGCACCATCGATTTGATCGTAAGCCATAGCTTGGCCGCCGTTTTTCTTAGATAGTACAGTTGTGATTGCAGCTGTTAATGTAGTTTTACCATGGTCAACGTGTCCGATAGTACCAATGTTAACGTGTGGTTTAGAACGGTCAAATTTTTCTTTTGCCATTTTAAAATGTCCTCCTAAAAATACAATATATTTTTTATTTGTCTGATAGGTATATGATGTACACTAGGTACATCACATGCCCATATCATCGATAATTATTTTACACGAAACTATATTAAAAATATAGTCTCTTTGGATAATCTCTTTGCAGGACTATCCGGTTTTAAGAAATTATTCAGCTTTTCCGCCATTTTTCTTAATGATTTCTTCTTGTACTGATTTTGGTACATCTTCGTAGTGGTCAAATGTCATTGTAAATGTACCACGACCTTGAGTAGCAGAACGAAGAGTTGTAGCATAACCAAACATTTCAGCAAGTGGAACCATCGCACGAACAACTTGTTGGCCGCCAGCGCGAGCTTCCATACCTTCAACACGTCCACGACGAGCAGTTACGTGACCCATAACATCACCTAAGTAATCTTCAGGGATAACAACTTCTACAGCCATGATTGGTTCAAGGATTACTGGATTAGCTTTCTTAGCTGCTGCACGTAATGCCATAGAAGCAGCAACACGGAAGGCAGTTTCATTTGAATCGACATCATGGTATGAACCATCGTAAAGTTTAGCTTTGATATCTACTAATGGATAGCCAGCTAAGACACCATTTTCCATAGCATCTTTCAAACCAGTTTCAACAGCTGGAATGTATTCACGAGGAACAACCCCACCGACGATCGCATTTTCAAATTCGAAACCAGCACCTTCTTCGTTTGGTGTAAATTCGATCCATACGTGACCGTATTGACCTTTACCACCAGACTGACGTACAAACTTACCTTCGGCTTGAGTGCCGGCACGGAAAGTTTCACGGTAAGATACTTGAGGCGCACCTACGTTAGCTTCAACTTTGAATTCACGACGCATACGGTCAACGATGATATCTAAGTGAAGTTCACCCATACCAGCGATGATTGTTTCGCCTGTTTCCACGTTTGTTTCAGCACGGAAAGTAGGATCTTCTTCAGATAGTTTTTGTAAAGCCACACCCATTTTATCTTGGTCAGCTTTTGATTTAGGTTCAATAGCGACTTGGATAACTGGTTCTGGGAATTCCATTGATTCAAGAATAACTAGATTCTTTTCATCACACAGTGTGTCCCCAGTAGTTGTGTCTTTCAAACCAACAGCAGCAGCGATATCTCCAGCGTAAACTTCAGAGATTTCTGAACGAGAGTTGGCATGCATCTGTAGGATACGACCAACACGTTCGCGTTTGCCTTTTGTTGCGTTTTGTACGTATGAACCTGATTTTAAAACACCAGAGTACACACGGAAGAAAGTTAAACGACCTACGAATGGGTCAGTCATAACTTTAAATGCTAAAGCTGAGAAAGGAGCGCTGTCGTCTGCAGGACGTTCTACTTCTTCATCAGTTTTAGGGTCAATCCCTTTGATTGCTGGGATATCTAACGGTGATGGCAAGTAATCAAGAACAGCGTCCAATAGTAATTGAACCCCTTTGTTCTTAAATGCTGAGCCACATAGTACTGGGTAGAATTCTACGTTAACTGTTGCGCGGCGGATACCTTCTTTTAACTCAGCTTCAGTGATTTCTTCACCTTCTAAGTATTTCAAAGTAAGTTCTTCATCAGTTTCAGCTACAGCTTCAACCAATTTTTCGCGCCATTCTTCAGCTAATTCGCGGTATTCTTCAGGAATTTCTGTTTCTTCAATCTCTGTTCCAAGATCGTTTGTATACATTTCAGCCTTCATTGTTACAAGGTCGATAATTCCTGTGAAGTCGTCTTCCGCACCAATTGGTAATTGGATTGGGTGAGCGTTTGCTTGCAAACGGTCATGTAAAGTTGATACTGAATATAAGAAGTCAGCACCAATCTTGTCCATTTTGTTTGCAAATACGATACGAGGTACACCGTAAGTTGTTGCTTGACGCCAAACTGTTTCAGTTTGAGGTTCAACACCTGATTGTGCATCAAGAACAGTTACAGCACCATCAAGTACACGCAAGGAACGTTCAACTTCAACTGTGAAGTCTACGTGTCCTGGTGTGTCGATGATGTTGATTCGATGACCCTTCCATTGTGCTGTAGTAGCAGCAGAAGTGATCGTAATACCACGTTCTTGTTCTTGTTCCATCCAGTCCATTTGTGAAGCTCCTTCATGAGTTTCACCAATTTTATGGATTTTACCAGTATAGTACAAGATACGTTCAGTAGCAGTCGTTTTACCAGCATCAATGTGGGCCATGATACCGATATTACGAGTGTTTTGTAAAGAAAATTCTCTGGTCATTCTCCTTGTTTCTCCTCTCTTTACTATCTAGTTGCTAAAAATAAGGACACTATCTGAGGTCGACTTATAAAAGCCGACCAAACAGAGAGAATCTTACCAGCGATAGTGAGCAAACGCGCGGTTGGCATCAGCCATTTTATGAGTGTCTTCACGTTTTTTAACAGAAGCACCTGTGTTGTTTGCAGCATCCATGATTTCTTTTGCTAAGCGTTCTTCCATTGTGTGTTCACCGCGCAAGCGAGCGTAGTTTACTACCCAACGAAGACCTAGAGTAACGCGGCGTTCAGGGCGAACTTCAACTGGTACTTGGTAGTTTGAACCCCCAACACGACGTGCTTTAACTTCAAGAACAGGTTGAACGTTTTTCATTGCTTGTTCAAACACTTCTAATGGATCGTTACCTGTAGATTCTTTGATCAAATCAAAGGCATTATAGATAATGTTAGCTGCAATCCCGCGTTTTCCGTCAACCATTACACGGTTGATCAAGCGAGTTACTAATTTTGAGTTATAAATAGGATCTGGTAAAACATCACGTTTTGCAACAGGACCTTTACGTGGCATCCGTAACTCCTCCTTCCGAAATATTGTTCATAGTAATTACTTCTATATAATAGAAGCAAGTTTCATTTGTTTAATAATTAAAATTAAGCTTTAGGTTTTTTAGTTCCGTATTTAGAACGGCTTTGTTTACGGTCGTTAACACCAGCAGTATCTAAAGCACCGCGAACGATATGGTAACGTACCCCTGGTAAGTCTTTTACACGACCACCGCGTAATAATACAACACTGTGTTCTTGTAAGTTATGACCAATCCCTGGGATATAAGCAGTAACTTCAATTAAGTTTGACAAACGAACACGTGCATATTTACGTAAAGCTGAGTTCGGTTTTTTAGGTGTCATTGTACCCACACGAGTTGCTACCCCACGTTTTTGAGGTGAGTTTACGTTAGTTTGAGTTTTCTTAAAGCTGTTATATCCTTTGTTCAAAGCAGGTGAATTAGATTTTTCCACCTTTGATTTACGAGGTTTACGTACTAATTGGTTAATTGTAGGCATTCCTTGTTTCCTCCTTCCCACGATTTGCGTCTAGTTCCACACATCCAGGTGGTTCTTTTTTTGCGATAAAAAATAAATGCAATGTCTGCATCCTTATCAAATATGCTTTGATAAACAGTCAGCACGTTTCTTCACAGAAACCTGTAGATAAAGCACCTTTGTTAGAATATCATGAATGAAAAAGCATGTCAACAAGAGACGGAAATTTTTTTGAAAAAGCTTTATTGGAATAAAAAAGAATGGTATCTTTTTGCCGTAAATCACGCTAAAATAGTGAGGAAAGCACGAAGCTCAAACTAAAAAAAGGTGGATGCAAAGATGAATTTAAAACAATTAGCTGGCATTGAAGCCGCGAAATTCGTAAAGGACGGGATGATCGTTGGTCTCGGGACCGGTTCAACCGCCTATTATATGGTAGAAGAGATTGGTCGCCGCATGCGTGAAGAAGGATTACGTATCACAGGAGTCACTACTTCAAATGCGACAAAAGAACAAGCGGAAAAATTAGGAATACCGCTAAAGAGTATCGACGAAGTCCCAGTAGTCGATCTGACGATAGATGGTGCTGATGAAATCAGTACTGATTTTCAAGGAATAAAAGGCGGCGGTGCTGCTTTGCTTTTCGAGAAAATAGTCGCTACGTACTCAAAAGAAACGATTTGGATCGTTGATTCTTCTAAATTAGTCCATAAACTCGGGAAGTTCCCACTCCCAGTTGAAGTCATCCCTTATGGCTCCCAACAGCTACTTCATATTTTTGACGAAAAAGGATTCCAACCTGTTTTGCGTACAGACGAAAACGGCGAAGTCCTAACCACAGATGGTGGTCATTATATCATTGATCTGCATCTAGAAGTTATTGAACAACCAGAAAGCTTAGCTACCTATTTAGATGAACTTGTTGGGGTAGTCGAACATGGACTTTTCCTAAATATGGTTTCAAAAGTTGTTGTTGGCTCAGAAAAAGGTGTTGAGATTCTTGATGCCATCCACCATAAATAAAGAAAAACTGCTTGATCATCCAATAAAAAAAGACAGCGGAAAATTTGCGAAAAAACTATCTTTTTGACGTACTTTATGCTACATTTTTACTGTTATATCCAGTTAGAAAATCACTGCTAGAAAGGAATCACCATGAAAATTATTGGTTATGCACGCACAACCATAAATGATGTTGATTTAACAACTCAGGTTGAACAATTATCTGACTTTGGTTGTCAAGAAATTTTCCATGAGACATATGAAGTGGAACAAAACGATGCTACTGCTATTCATTTGGAGTCAGTGATTGCTGACATGCAGCAAGGCGATGCACTAGTCGTCTGCCAACTTCATCGATTGGGCAAATCTACACGGCAATTAACAGAACTTACGCAATTATTCAAAGACCGCGGGCTGCACTTGATTAGCATTGATGAAGGAATCGATACGCGCGAAATGGGAAAAATCTATTTCCAATTGATGGAAAACCTAGCAAACATGGAGTGCGCATTGATCAAAGAACGTACATTAGTTGGATTAGATGAAGCTCGTAAAAAAGGAAAAATCGGCGGAAGACCAAAAATTGATGCAAAAACGATCAAAAAAATCCGGCGTCTCTATTATGAAAAAAAAGAAACAATCCAATTTATTTCTTCAAAATGCGGTGTTTCAGTTGGAACATGTTATAAATATATCAATTTGCCTGAAAAAGAAATCGAGCAATTATGCATCTAATGCCTAAAAACGAACAGTGCTTTCGCAGCTGTTCGTTTTTTTATCTTCTCTACTCGTTTTCTCATAGAATCTTATCCAATTTTTCGATGGAAATCTCTTCCAAAAAATTGTACAATAAAACAGAACTGAAATTTTCAGAAATATAAACCTATCTTAAAGGAGAGCTAAACATGCCAAAATTAGTTTTTTCTCGTCACGGTCTTAGTGAATGGAATGCATTGAACCAATTTACTGGTTGGGCTGATGTAAACCTAGCACCAGAAGGAATCGAAGAAGCAAAAGAAGGCGGACGCAAAATCAAAGAAGCTGGAATCGAATTTGATGTTGCCTATACTTCTGTTTTAACTCGTGCAATCAAAACATGTAACTTGATTTTAGAATATTCAGATCAACTTTGGGTACCACAAATCAAATCATGGCGCTTGAACGAACGTCACTATGGTAAATTACAAGGTTTGAACAAAAAAGAAACAGCTGAAAAATACGGCGACGAACAAGTACACATCTGGCGTCGTTCTTACGATACTCTTCCTCCATTAATGGAAGAAACTGACGAAGGTTCTGCAGCAAACGACCGTCGTTACGCAATGTTAGACAAACGCGATATTCCTGGTGGCGAAAACTTGAAAGTAACATTAGAACGTGCTTTGCCATTCTGGCAAGATGAAATTGCTCCAGCATTACTAGACAACAAAACTGTTTTAGTAGCTGCACACGGTAACTCATTACGCGCTCTAGCTAAACATATCGAAGGTATCTCTGACGAAGACATCATGGATCTTGAAATCCCAACAGGTCAACCACTTGTTTATGAATTAAATGATGACTTAACAGTAGCTAAAAAATACTACCTATAATAGATACTCTATTGTAAGTAAGACAGCCCTCTCACCTCCTATTATTGTAAGAGATGAAGGGGCTGTTTTTTTAGATATCGGAAGACGGTAGTCTTGGCTATCTAATGCGAATGACATCAATTTACATAATAACTATATGATTATAATAGTAAGTACTGTTTGAATAAATAAAAAATTAAGAGAGAAGGCGTAGCATTGAGAGAAAAAAGAATGTCTGACAAACATTCAGATGTGGAGCAAACATTTTTTGTAGAAACTTATTTAAATTTCATTCTTTTATCCTGTTTCTAAGAGGAAGTTTCATTTGTATGAGCTATCACCACAACTCTCCATCTTTTCTTATGTTGCTAATAAATGGAATTTAGATAGAAGTCAACCTCATAAAACTATTTATTTTATCATTTTTTTCTAATAATAAATGTTATATAGAAAAAAGCGTTTACAAGACCGTTATTTTCTCGGTTATGATTAATTTGTGAGATACAGACAGATTACACGGCTGCATCTTACAAACAAAATCAAAAATAAAAATAGAGAGCGAGGAGATACAAGATGATCAAAAATAATTTAAAAACAGTGATGGCAGCAGGTATGGTATTTTTAAGTTTAGGAGGATCCGTTTCGACATTCGCAACAAGTCTATCAACAACTGACTTCGTTAGTACAAGTAAACAGGCCATTGAGCAACAATTGTATATCCATAATGGTGACTTTAATGACGGGTTTGATCACTGGATCACTAGTGGCCAAGAGCCAAATAATCCCACACTGCAAACCGTTAATGGAAATAACTTTGCTTTAGCAAGAGATGGTGAAAATGTTCATCAATACGTGACATTAAAACCAAGTACCACGTATACATTTAGTTATGATGTTGCAGCAAGCGAATCAGCACCAGGACGTGTTGAATTAGGGATCATGAATCATGATGTCGGTTTTGATGTATTAGAGCGCAGTGAACATAATAATGAGAACTGGGAACGTAGCAAACTTACTTTTACGACTCCAGACGATGAAAATACATACCTTATACGATTTGCTTCTACATGGAATGGTTGGGCGAAATATGACAATATCCAAGTGGAAACAGGCGTAACAGAAACAAACATGTTGTCTGTAGGGCGAGAAGGCTCTCAAGCATTTGCTTATTTAACATTGACACCTGAACTTTTTCACAGTAATCAAGAAAGATGGGTCGTTTACATTGATGGAAGATATCGTTTTGAAACATTTAACGGCACAGCATTCTATAGCATTCCAAGAATAGTTGATGGTAATATTCAAATACGTCACGGAATTCCTGGAAAAGCAGGACAGCGAGTAGAAGTATATCGCCTACCAGGACGTCCTGGATCAAGTTCCTCACTTGAGCACGCTGTATTATTCGAAACACTTATTATTGATGCAGACTTGATTTAAGTTGAATTTTTCATTCTTCAAGCATCATCACATGAGCAATTGAATGATTAAGGTATTCATTTAGACGAAACCACCAACAGGAGATGACCCATTTGTCATCTCCTGTTGGTGGCCTAGTTCGGAACAGAAAGAGCGTAACTCGCTTCTTTCTGTTCTTTTTTTTTGATTAAGATTGTGCCATTCGTCTGCAATTTAAAAAGAATGTCGATTCACATTTTAGACATTCAAATGGTTGACTTTAGGAGGACTCTCGAAGTAACTGAAGCAACGGTTGTCATTGATTTCAGGTTATGTGAGACAGTTTCTGCAAAAAATGTGACTGCCTAATTTCTATTAATAGAAGTTTAGGCAGTCACACTTTCTTGCTATTTAGCTATTACTTTACCCTTGAATCGCCGTTTCCAATCCTACTTCGATCATTTCATTGAACGTCGATTGACGTTCTGCAGCTGTTGTTTCTTCTCCAGTAATCAAATGGTCGCTAACGGTCATCAAACTTAATGTCTGCACATGGTATTTCGCGCCTAAGTAATAAAGAGCGGCTGCTTCCATTTCAACTCCTAAGACGCCAAGTTCAGCTAATTGGAATGTCTCTGTCAAATCATCTTTGTAGAAAGAATCTTCCGAAAGGACATTTCCTACATGAACCGTATAGCCCTTTTCTTTCGCTATCTCATATGCTTTCAGTAATAGATTGAAATCACTGATTGGTGGAAAATGAAAGGCTTGGAAATTTTTTTCGATCATCGAAGAGCTGGTTGCTGCGCCTTGCGCTAGTACTAAATCACGAACATGGACATCTTTTGACAATGCCCCACATGTACCTACTCGGATCAATTTCTTTACGCCATATGACTGGATCAATTCATGGGCATAGATGGTGGCTGATGGCATCCCCATCCCTGTTCCTTGAACAGAAATACGTTCTCCTTTATATTTGCCGGTAAAGCCTAGCATACCACGGACCTGATTGTAGCAAACTGGTTCTTCAAAAAAAGTCTCCGCAATATATTTAGCTCGTAAAGGATCGCCTGGAAGTAAAATCTTATCGGCAATCTCGCCTTCTTTCGCTTCGATATGCACACTCATTTTGTTGCTCCTCCTATTACAATAATGTCAATGTTTCTTTAACCAATGCTTTAAAAGATTGTTTGACTCTCTGAGTTGTTTCTACAACTTCTTCATGGCTCAGATTCGCTTGCATACCTGCTGCTAAGTTGGTAATGCAAGAAATTCCTAACACTTTTAATCCGCTGTGAGCTGCTACGATGACTTCTGGAACAGTCGACATCCCTACTGCATCGGCCCCTATTGTTCGAGACATCCGAATCTCAGCAGGCGTTTCATAAGTTGGTCCAGAGTAGCCCATATATACGCCTTCTTTAAGATCCAAACCTAGTTTTTCTGCTGCTGCTTTTGCTGTTGCTTGATAGTCAGGCGTATATGCTTGACTCATATCTGGAAATCTAGGGCCCATTTCATCTTCATTCGGACCGATCAAAGGATTTTCACCAGTAAAATTGATGTGATCGGTAATCAGCATCAAATCTCCTGGTACAAAGGATTCGTTGACACCGCCACATGCGTTGGTCACAATGACTGAATGGGCACCTAGTCCGGCCATCACACGTACTGGATAGGTCACTGTTTGCATGGAATGACCTTCATAGTAGTGGAATCTTCCTTGCATGGCTAACACTTTCTTACCTGCTAGAGATCCGTAAACCAGCTGTCCTGCATGTCCAACTACTGTCGAAACAGGAAAGAACGGGATCTCATCATAAGAAATCATTACAGCATCTTCGATTTCATCTGCTAATTCACCTAATCCTGAACCTAGGATCAAACCAAAATCAATTTCTTTTACTCCTTTATCAAGGATAAACTGGGTCGTTTCTTGTAACATCTCACTTAACTTGGTCATTTGCTTTCTCCTATTTTAAAAAGATTATTTTAATAATTTTAAGAAGCTTTCGCCATTTTCAGTCGAAGAAACACTAAAGTTCTCAGCAATCGTTGCGGAGATATCGGAATAATATCCTTGAGGCAACGCCCCTTGTTCTTTCATTTTTTTACTGTAAGCCAATAACGGTACATATTCTCGTGTATGATCGGTACCAGTAAATGTCGGATCGTTTCCGTGATCGGCTGTAATCATTAGCAAGTCGTCTTCTTCCATCGCTTCAAGCAATTCTGGGATCCGCAAGTCAAATTCTTCAATCGCATGCGCATAACCGACTACATCCCGGCGATGACCGTATAATGCATCAAAATCTACTAAATTGGTAAAGCTGATACCTGTAAACTCTTTTTTCATAACGTTCAGCAACTGGTCGACGCCATCCATATTACTTTTCGTGCGGACAGATTCAGTGATTCCTTGTCCATTGAAAATATCGTTGATCTTTCCTACAGCAATCACATCTTTTCCTGCTTCTTTCAAAGAATCAAGGACGGTGTGTCCGAATGGATTCAACGCATAATCATGACGATTGCTTGTTCGTGTGAAGTCTCCTGGTTCTCCCACATATGGACGTGCAATGATTCGACCAATCATGTACGGGTCATCTTTTGTTATATCACGAACGAATTGGCAAATCCGGTATAGTTCTTCTAAAGGAATGATTTCTTCATGTGCCGCGATCTGAAGGACAGGATCGGCAGAAGTATATACGATTAAATCACCTGTCTTCATTTGGTGTTCACCGTAATCGTCAATAACAGCCGTTCCGCTATATGGTTTGTTGCATACGACTTTACGGCCAGAAAACTCTTCGATTTGTTTGATCAGATCATCAGGGAATCCGTTCGGAAACACACGAAACGGCGTCTTGATATTCAATCCCATGATTTCCCAATGGCCTGTCATCGTATCTTTCCCTACAGAAACTTCTTCTAATTTCGTCGCATAGCCTTGATGATCTTTCACTGATTCCACACCTTCAAGAGGCCGAATCGTTCCCAAACCAAGCTGCTCTAAATGCGGAATATTCAATCCTGCTTCTTTTGCAATGTGTCCTAATGTATCAGAACCAACGTCACCGAACTTCTCGGCATCTGGTGCTTCTCCAATTCCTACTGAATCCATGACGATTAGATGTACGCGTTTAAACATGATTATTCCTTCTTTCTTTTTATTTTTATTACCTTTAAAACAAAAAGGGCGAGACGAAAAACACTTCCCGTAACCCACCCTTTTTATTCGCTAAAAGATTATTTTGATTTGATATAGTTCTTCCCGTTTGCTTTTGGTCCAGAAGCTTTCCCTAAGAAAACAACCAACACAATGATTGTCAGCAGATATGGAGCAATTTGCAGCAATACTGGTGGAATCGAAGAAATAACTGGTAATTGTGCACCGATGATACTCAAGCTTTGTGCAAAACCAAAGAACAGTGAGGCACCCATTGCGCCTAAAGGATTCCATTTACCAAAGATCATAGCAGCCATGGAGATGAACCCTTGTCCAACGATCGTACCAGCTGAAAAGTTACCGGAAATCGACTGAGCAAAAACAGCACCGCCCATACCGCCTAACAAGCCTGAAATCAGCACGCCTGAATAACGCATAGCATATACATTGATACCTAATGTATCGGCAGCTTGAGGGTTTTCACCAACTGAACGGAGGCGTAAGCCGAATTTCGTCTTAAAGATGATCACCCAAGCAATGACAGCAATCAAAATTGCACAATAAGCAGGCAAGAATGTATTTTTGAAGAAAATTGGTCCAATGACCGGAATATCTGCTAAACCTGGGAAAGAGAAATATCCCAGATTCTGCGTGATGTTATCTGTTTGACCTTTCCCATACCATGCTTTGATCAAGAAAACACCTAAAGCTGGTGCCATCAGATTGATCACTGTACCGCTGATAATATGGTCAGCACGCAAGCTGACTGTTGCTACTGCGTGGATCAAAGAAAATAGGATACCTACGACGCCACCCACTAAAATAGCGATCCATGGCGTCATGGAACCAAGTGAGGGGCTCATCGTCAAGTTGAAAACGATGGAACTAAAAGCACCCATGACCATGATTCCTTCTAACCCTACATTTACAATCCCGCTGCGTTCAGAAAACGTTCCGCCTAGTGATGTTAGAATTAACGGTGTTGAATAAACCAGTGTTGAAGTAAGAATCAAGGCAATTAATTCGATAGTCGACATTATAGTTCGCCTCCTTCATGGTTTTGATTCGTTGGCTTCGCTTCGATTGTCGCAACGATTTCTTCTTGTTTTTTTCCTTGGAAGAACTTAGCCATGACGAAACGAATCAAGAAATTGATCCCAACAAAGAAGATAATCAGAGCAATCGATACATTGACGATCTCAAACGGAACACCAGCTCCTGTCTGCATGCCAAGTCCGCCGATCTTCAAAATACTGAACAAAATCGCTGATAAAAGAATACCGATTGCTGATCCAGATCCAAGTAAGGAAACAGCCATCCCATCAAATCCAATAGATAGTGAAGTCGTTTGAACGAAGAAGTTTTGATACGTTCCTAATCCTTCAACCACACCGCCAAGCCCTGCCAAAGCGCCAGAAATGACCATCGACAAAACGATCGTACGTTTACTACTCATCCCTGCATACTCAGAAGCAAAAGGATTCAAACCAACGGAACGGATCTCAAATCCTAAAGTCGTTTTCTTCATCAATAGCCAAACAAAAATAAGCGCGATGATGGCTAAAAACAAACCTGAGTTTACGCGAGAGCCGCCAAAAGCTTGTGTTAACCAAGGTAACCGCAACGATGCATTTTGACTGATCATATTGGAAGAGTCCAAACTTGATCGGTAGCTTTCAGGCATCACTTCATGTAAAGCAAATGTGCTTACGTATAATAAGATATAGTTCATCATGATCGTTACGATCACTTCACTTGTTCCAAAAAATGCTCGTAGCAACCCAGGAACAGCCGCTGCCATCGCACCTGCTAAGGCACCTAGGATCACACACAATGGAAGCAAAACGACTTTTGGAAGATCTGGAAAAGCAAGTGCCACCCAGACACTGACGATCCATCCGCAAAGTGCTTGTCCAGAAAGCCCGATATTGAAGAACCCAGCTGAGTTAGCTACAGAAAACCCTAATGCTGTAAAAATCAACGGCGTTGCTTGCCTTAATGTTTCACCGATTCCTCTTTGCGAACCAAGAGCTGCATCTAACATAGAAGAATAACCTTGGATGGGCTGAAAACCAAAAGCAGCCATCAATATCGCGCCTAAGATTAATCCTAAAACAACTGAAAGTACAGGCACTAATAAATTACGGAATTTCTCGCTGCGATCATTCATGTGCGCCAGCCCCCTTTTCTAACTCTTTTCGTGCTTCTTCTAAGGTATAGCCCGCCATCAATAGACCTAATTCATTTTCAGATGTTTCTTTCGGATCAACGATCCCGACGATTTCTCCTTCATGGATAACAGCAATACGATCCGAAACATTTAAAATTTCTTCTAATTCGAAACTAATCAATAACACTGCTTTGTATTTGTCCCTTTGTTCGATCAGACGTTTATGAATAAATTCGATCGCACCTACATCCAGTCCACGAGTTGGATTTGCAACGATCAACAGATCAGGATCTCGGTCGACTTCCCGAGCGATGATTGCTTTTTGCTGATTTCCGCCTGATAAAGCTTTTGCAGGAACAAGTTCATTCGTTGTTCGAACATCATATTCTTCGATCAATTCTCTGGCATGTTCATTTATCACTGAATAATTCAGCATACCGTTTTTACTGTAAGGTTTTTGATGGTACGTTTGTAGGGCAATGTTTTCAGACAATGTCATATCTAGGACTAACCCATATTTATGACGGTCTTCTGGCACATGTCCTACACCATGTTCAGTGATCTTTCGAGGTTTTTTATTGGTGATGTCTTCCCCTTTTAGCTTGATATGTCCGCTTTCTGCCTTTCGCAAACCAGTTAAAGCTTGGATCAACTCCGACTGCCCGTTTCCATCGATTCCAGCGATACCAAGTACTTCGCCAGCACGAACTTCTAAGTTCAAGTTTTTCACGGCTTCTAATCCACGATTTTCTTTCACCACTAGATTTTCAATAGACAAAACGACTTCTTGAGGCTTCGCTTCTTTTTTCATCGTTTTGAATGAAACCGTTCTTCCGACCATCATATCAGCTAATTGCTGTGAGGTAACGTCTTTAACGTTGACTGTACCGATTCCTTTTCCACGGCGGATAACTGTACAACGGTCAGCTACTGCTTTGATTTCATCTAACTTATGCGTAATCAAAATGATTGACTTGCCTTCTTTGACTAATTCCTTCATGATCACGATTAATTCATCAATTTCCTGAGGGGTCAATACAGCTGTCGGCTCATCAAAAATCAGTACATCTGCTCCTCGGTAAAGTGTTTTTAAAATTTCTACCCGTTGTTCCATCCCAACTGAAATATCACGAACATAAGCATCTGGGTTGACTGATAATCCATATTGTTCAGAAACTTTTTGAATCTCTTTTCGCGCTTTTTTATGGTCAAGCATCCCTGCACGACTAGGTTCGCTTCCCAACACGATGTTTTCTGTTACAGTAAAGGCATCAACAAGCATAAAGTGCTGATGGACCATCCCAATCCCTAATTGATTGGCTTTTGTCGGGCTTGTGATTTGTACTTCTTTCCCACGCATCAAAATTTTTCCTGATGTCGGCTCTAATAATCCGGAAAGCACGTTCATCAATGTAGATTTGCCAGCACCGTTTTCTCCAAGCAACGCATGAATCTCTCCTGCCTTTACTTGTAAATTGATGTTGTCATTTGCCTTGAATGTTCCAAATTCTTTGGTAATATTCTGCATTTCTATGACAATATTTTCTTGAACCACCTTTTTTTCACATCCTAACGATTTCTATCTAGGGCAACGATTGACTAAGATTCACGCTTAGCGAGCGTTCTTCTTTTGAAACAAACATTACTTCAGGGAATTGTTCCCTTATCCAAACTGTCTCAAGGCAGCTTGGATAAATGAACAATTCTTGTTCTAATCAAACCATAGCCTTGTCAAACATGTGTCTAACAAGGCTATAGAAATGGTTTTAATTTTCTTCAGGAGTTTCTGGAACTTTTACGTCACCTGAAATGATTTTTTCTTTTGCTTCATCCACTGCTTTTTTCGCTTCGTCAGAAAGTTGTCCTTCTGTTAGACCAACACCGTCTTCTTTCAATCCATAAACAGTGTGTTCACCACCAGGGAATTTACCGTCAGCTGATTTTTGTGCCAAATCTTCTACTACTGTTCCTACTGCTTTCAGTGTAGATGTCAATGTGAAGTTTTTCTTTTCGCCGTTCAATGTGTATTCGCCTTCGTCTGATTGGTCGCGGTCAACACCGATAACCCAAACTTTTTTGTCGCCTGATTCGTTCAATGATTTTGCTTCTTGGAATACACCATTACCTGTACCACCTGAAGCATGGAAGATGATATCTGCATTTTGTGCATACATACCTTGAGCAATTGAACGTCCTTTATCTGGAGCAGAGAAGTCACCAGCATATTGGTTCAATACTTTGATTTCTTTTCCTAGTTCTTTCGCACCTGCATCAACACCGGCTTTGAATCCAGCATCAAAACGATCGATTACTTCACCTTTTACGCCGCCGATAAAGCCGACTACGTTCGTTTCAGTCGTGTAAGCTGCTGCAATCCCTGCAAGATAAGAAGCTTCGTTGTCTTTGAATGTAGCAGATACAACGTTATCTAATCCGTCAATCACATCATCGATGATAACGAAGTTCGTACCTGTATTGTTCGTTGCTTGTTCTTGGATCGCTGGTTTTAGTTTATAACCAATACCAAAAATCGTTTTGAATCCAGCATTCAATGCTTGGTCGATATTTGGGATATAATCTGATTCGTTTGAAGATTGGAAGTATTGGAAGCCATCATTGCCTCGTGAAAGACCTTGATCTTTCCCCCATTTTTGTAATCCTTCCCAAGCTGACTGGTTGAATGAACGGTCGTCTACACCACCTGTATCTGTGATCAATGCTGCAGTTGTTGTGTCTGATGAGCTTTTGCCACCGGATGAATCAGTAGAGCCGTTGTTGCCGCATGCACCTAAAAATAACCCTGCTGCTAGTGCGACAGCACCTAAACCAAATAATTTTGCTTTTTTCATTTCTGTAAAGCCTCCTAAAATAATTGTTTTATTTTTCAACAGTCAGCTGACTGAATGAACATGAGTTATAGATCTTTTTCAGTAAATGCATAAGGCAGTAGTTCTCGAACGGTCGTTGCCTTCGTCACACCATTGTCTCCCACTAGCGTAACCGGCATATCAGGAGCACAGAACTCTGCCATTACTTGCCGACATGCACCACATGGAGAAATAGGATCCGGGGTGTGCCCTGCTACGACTAAATGGGTAAACGATCTTTCTCCTTCTGATACGGCTTTGAAGAAAGCTGTGCGCTCGGCACAATTCGTTAATCCAAATGATGCATTCTCGATGTTGATACCTTGATAAATCTTGCCTGATTCTGTTACGAGACAAGCACCTACCGGAAAATGGGAATAAGGAACGTATGCTTTATCTAACGCTTCAATAGCTATGTTGATCCATTCTTGTTTGAGTTCTGCCATGAGTTTCTCCTTTGAAAATTAATAGCCTTCGCCAGTTGAACCAGATACGATTGCTACTCCTGCGCTTGTTCCGATTCTTGTAGCACCCGCTTCGATCATTGCCATTGCTTCTTCTTCGTTATGGATACCGCCAGAAGCTTTAACGCCCATTTCAGGTCCTACCGTTTCACGCATCAAGCGGACATCCTCTACCTTTGCACCACCCGTTGAGAAACCAGTTGATGTTTTGACAAAATCAGCGCCTGCAGCTTTTGCTAATTCGCATGCTCGGATGATTTCTTCTCTATCTAATAAAGATGTTTCGATGATCACTTTGACAAGTGCACGATCTTTTGCTGCTTCAACAACTGCTTCGATATCTTTTTGAACTTTTTGATCATCTTTTGATTTCAACGCACCGATATTGATGACCATATCGACTTCATCAGCACCGTTATTGATGGCATCTGTCGTTTCAAATGCTTTTGTCTCGGATGTGTTTGCTCCTAAAGGAAACCCGATCACTGTACATACGGCTACTGGTTCGCCTTGTAATTGTTCTTTTGCTAGCGCAACCCATGCTGGATTGATGCAGACAGAGTAAAAATGATATTTTTTCGCTTCTTCGATAATTTGCATCACAGCTTCTTTAGATGCGTCTGCTTTCAAAATAGTATGGTCGATCATTCGGTTTAGTTCCATTTCTTTTCCCCTTTTCTTTCAAACGGTAAATCCGCTTTTTTCCTTTTATTCTGTGATAATGTCATGAATCAATGTTGGCTTCATTGCTGATTCGCCAATTTCAATATTTTTATATAATAATTCAATAACCGAAGAGATTTCTTCATCATTACTATAGATTGTCAATAATGACTCGCCCTTTGTCACAGTGTCCCCGATTTTTTTATGCAGTTTCAATCCAACGGCGTGATCAATATCGTCTTCTTTGGTTTTACGCCCAGCACCTAGCATCATTGCAGCAATTCCTAATTCGTTTGCCACGATTTTTGACACGACTCCGCTTTGTTTAGCAGGAAGTTCCATTGTGTAACGTGCAGTCAAAATTCGTTCTGGTTGTTCCACGATGGTTGGGTCTCCCCCTTGATTTTGGATCATTTCTTTGAATTTTGCTAACGCTTTACCTGATTCCAGAGCTTCTTGAAGCAACGTTCTTGCTTCATCGATTGTTTTAGCTTTGCCAGCAAGGACAACCATTTGGCTTCCTAAGGCGTAGCACATTTCTACTAGATCTTCTGGACCATTTCCTTGTAATGTTTCGATTGCCTCGACAACTTCTAGACTATTTCCGATTGCTTCGCCAAGAGGTTCTGACATATCCGAGATTACCGCCACTGTTTCTCGGTTCGCTAGTTTGCCAATGCTTGTCATGGTCTTTGCCAGACGTCTTGCATCTTCGATATTCTTCATGAAAGCACCGTCTCCAGTGGTCACATCCAAAACGATTGCATCTGCTCCTGCCGCGATCTTTTTACTCATGATCGAACTGGCAATCAGCGGAAGAGAATCAACGGTCGCTGTGACGTCACGCAAAGCGTACAATTTTTTGTCCGCCGGTGCCAAGTTTCCTGATTGACCGATTACTGCTACTTTGCTTTCATTGACAATGCGTACGAATGCTTCATCCGAAAGCTCGATCTGAAATCCGGGAATTGCTTCTAGCTTATCTAATGTGCCACCTGTGTAACCTAGACCGCGTCCAGACATTTTAGCCACTGTCACTCCGACACTAGCTACTAGGGGGGCTAAAATCAATGTGGTCGTGTCACCAACGCCACCTGTCGAATGCTTATCTACCTTTATTCCTTCAAGAGAACTCAAATCGATGACATCACCAGAATTAGCAATCGCCAATGTTAAGTTCGTGATTTCTTCATTTGTCATGTCTTGATAAAAAATTGCCATCAATAATGCACTGACTTGATAATCTGGAATCTTTCCATTCGTATAGTTCGTGACGATGTACTCGATTTCCTCTTTCGACAGCTCGTTTCCATCCCTCTTTTTTTCAATCAGATCCACCATTCGCATTGCCTGATCCTCCTTGTCTTCATTCGGTATTATACATTATTTTTAGAAAAGGTAAACCACTTTAGTAAACTGGTTTACTAAAAATAAAAAAAGCACTAACTCGCCTTTGTAAATGCTTACATAAGCAATATACCGCCGAGTTAGCCCTTTGTCAATACTTTTACGCTCTCACGAATAATTAATTTTGTTTCGAACACTTTGTTCGGAACTTTTCTTTGAGGAAATTCGATCGTATCAATCAGGAAACGCGCAGCATAAAATCCAATATCAAAACTTGGTTGCTGCACTGTCGTCAATTGCGGAATCATGTATTCTGACAGCTTTAATCCATCGAATCCTATGACTGAAATATCTTCTGGGATTTTTTTGCCCAATTCATCTATCGCCTGATAACAGCCAATCGCCATGGCATCATTCCCGCAAAAAATAGCCGTAATATCTTTATGTTTGAGTAATTTTTTTGATGCAGTATATCCACCTTGGACAGTCAACTCTCCATGTTCAACAAATTTCCCATTAAAAGGCAGGCCATGATCTTTCAGCGCATGACGATATCCGTTGAAACGTTCTTCTAATTGATAGTATCCAGTGGTTTCCTTCAGCATGCCGATCTTCGTATGGCCACTTTCAATAAATAGTGAAACAGCTTGATAGGCTCCCTCATATTCCTTTACGATAAGCCGTCCGTTATCCCGACGATTCAATCCGCGATCGATTAAAATAATCGGCATTTTTTGATAAAATCCGCTGTCTAATGCGTATTTCTCAGGTAAAATATTTGGTGTTGCCAGCAAGATCCCGTCCACTGAGCGGTGGGAAAGCTCTTGTAAATACTTGATCTCATTTTCTTGGCTATGACGAGAATTGCATAACATGATCACATAGCCCAAAGGATTCAAATAGCTCTCTACACCTTCGATCAGTTTGGAGAAGAAGAAATCGGTGACATCAGGAACGATCATTCCGATGGTCTTTGAATGTCGATTGATCACATTTGAAGCGAAATAATCGGGTTTATAATGATGTTCATTCACGATCGACAACACTTTTTTTCTTGTCTTATCACTAAATCGGCTTCCTTTGTTATTCAAAATCTGTGAGACAGTTGTTACTGATACCCCTGCCATTTCTGCAATATCTCTGATGGTCAGCTTCACCCTAGTGGCTCCCTTCTATCTAAATTCCCTATCAGTGTACCAAAACCCCCAAGAAAAGAATAGAGAAAAAAAGAAAGTATGTTTTTTGATAAAAATCTCCTTTATCTACCAACTTGGCAGCCTTCTATACAAGTTCTGTATCTTATTTATTTTATCGCAAAAAACAACGACTCTGTTCCTACTATTTATTTTTGAAGAAAAAATAGTTCTTTGTTTTTTAAAAACTTCTCAGCAAAAAAAGAACTGATACGTACCCTTACATGCACGCCCAGTTCCACTTTTTCGTCGCTCTATTATTTTTCAGCTAGTTATTCTTTCACACTTTTGATGATATAATATCCTTTATCTTTTGTAACGATTTCTGCATTGCCAAATGTTTCTTCCATCTTCTTTTGCGCACTCGGCGCTCCTTGTTTCTTCTGGATCACAATTGTCAGTGTACCGCCCTGCTTCAATCGAGGATATGCGCCTGTCAAGATTTCATGTACGACTTTTTTTCCAGCACGGATTGGCGGATTGCTGACGATAGCTGCATAGGTTTCTTCATGAAGTACTTCATAGATATTTGATTGGTGGATGTCCACTTGTTCGATTTGGTTACGCTTTGCGTTTCCTTGCGCTAGACTCACTGCTCGCTCATTAATGTCGACCATTTCAACAAACCGTTGTGTCGCAAATGCCAAAGCTAGCCCAATCGGTCCATACCCGCATCCCACATCTAAGATCTTTCCTTCGTCAGGCAACTCTTCCCAATCAAAAGCATCAATCAGGACACGTGAACCATAATCCACTGTTTCACGTGAAAATACACCAGAATCAGTTACAAATTGAAAGGTTCTGCCTTTTAACTCAAAAGCCCATTGTTCAAAATCGTGCGCCGTATCTGGGCGTTCAGAATAGTAATGATTTGTCATGTCTTCCATCCTTCTCATTTCTTTCATGTCAACAGTCTATCCTTTTATGTATCCGTGCGCAAGTCAAGAATAAAACTCCTTTTCTTTCTATTATAAAGATTGTACAAAAAGATTGGCAATCTCTCTTAAGTGGTGGGGTTTGTGTTTATTTTGTGTTAAAATAGTTCCATTGATGGGAGAACGCAGGAGGCTAATATGAATGATCCAATGAACTACTACCGTGTGGCAAGAGAAGAATGGCGAGAATTTTATCGTAATGGGCAAGCACCTTTGACACAAGATGAACTAGATAATATCAAAAGTTTGAATGACCGCATTTCCATGCAGGATGTTCGAGATATCTACGTACCTCTTGCTCATCTGATATATCTATATATGAAAGAATTCGAATCTTTGTTCTTGAGTAAAGGTTTATTTCTTCATAAATACGTAGAAGTACCGCCTTTTATTATCGGGATCGCCGGAAGCGTAGCCGTTGGAAAAAGTACCACAGCCAGACTGCTGCAGACGATTTTGTCTCGTACCTTCAAACGAAGAAATGTTCAGCTGATCACGACTGATGGATTTCTTTATCCAAATCGTATATTAAAAGAGCGTGGAATTATGGATCGCAAAGGATTTCCTGAAAGTTATGATATGGAGATGCTGATCGACTTCTTGAATCGTGTAAAATCTGGTCAGGAAGAGATAAAAGTACCTGTTTACTCACATGATGTGTATGATATCATTCCAGATAAGTACGAGCTGATCCAGCAACCTGATATCTTGATCGTTGAGGGGATCAATACGCTTCAATTACCTGCGAATCAGCAAATCTACGTCAGCGACTTTTTTGATTTTTCTGTCTATGTCGATGCCGATCCCGTGCTGATCGAAAAATGGTATTTGGATCGTTTTGGCGCGTTACTGGATACGGCTTTCCAAAATCCAGAGAATTATTATTATCGTTTTGCTATCGGAGATCGTGAAGAAGCCTTTAAAATGGCAAAAGATGTATGGAAAAATGTGAATTTGAAAAATTTACAGGAATATATCTTGCCTACACGAGGAAGAGCCGATATAATTCTCCATAAAACTGAAAATCATATCATCGATTCGATTTTCATGCGAAAATATTAGCATTTTAAAATAGTTTGACTATTTTGAGATAAAATTTAAAGGGATAGGGGTAATAAATTTGACAAACGTTGCCGATATGACGAACGTTGAAAAGATTATCGTATTAGACTACGGTAGTCAGTATAACCAATTGATCACAAGACGTATTCGTGATCTTGGAGTCTTTTCCGAATTATTGAGCCACCGCATTACTGCAGAAGAAGTAAAAGCGATGAATCCAAAGGGAATCATTCTTTCTGGCGGACCAAACAGTGTATATGATGAGAATGCATTTGGGATCGATCCTGAGATCTTCAATTTAGGTATTCCTGTATTAGGGATTTGCTATGGTATGCAATTGATCACATACAAACTTGGCGGTTCCGTAGAGCCTGCTAAAAACCGCGAATATGGGAAAGCCTTGTTAGAAGTAACAAGCGATCAAGCTGTCTTGTTTAAAGAAACACCAAAACAACAAACAGTATGGATGAGCCATGGCGACTTGGTAACCAAAGTTCCTGAAGGCTTTGAAACAGTCGGAACAAGCAAAGATTGTCCGATTGCTTCTATCCAAGACACCACACGTAATTTTTACGGTATCCAATTCCATGCAGAAGTACGTCATTCCGAATACGGAATCGAATTGCTGCGCCACTTTGCCTTTGATGTTTGTCACTGTGAAGGTAACTGGACAATGGATAACTTTATCGATATGCAAGTAGAAAAAATCCGTGAACAAGTTGGTGACAAAAAAGTCTTGCTTGGTCTTTCAGGCGGCGTTGATTCTAGTGTCGTTGGGGTTCTTTTACAAAAAGCGATTGGTGACCAATTGACATCTATCTTCGTTGACCATGGTCTGCTACGCAAAGGCGAAGCGGAACAAGTAATGGAAAGTCTAGGCGGAAAATTCGGCTTGAACATCATCAAAGTCGATGCAAGAGATCGCTTCTTAGACAAGTTGAAAGGTGTATCTGACCCAGAACAAAAACGTAAAATCATTGGGAATGAATTCGTATATGTTTTTGATGACGAAGCAACAAAACTTGCTGGTGAAGAAGGCGTCTCTTTCTTAGCACAAGGAACGTTGTATACTGACGTTATCGAATCTGGTACAGAAACAGCACAAACGATCAAATCTCACCATAATGTAGGTGGACTGCCAGAAGATATGCAATTTGAATTGATCGAACCATTAAACACACTATTCAAAGACGAAGTCCGTGAATTAGGTACTCAATTAGGCATGCCTGATTCAATCGTTTGGCGTCAGCCATTCCCTGGCCCTGGTCTTGGTATTCGTGTTCTTGGCGAAATCACTGAAGACAAGCTAGAAATCGTACGCGAATCTGATGCTATCTTGCGTGAAGAAATCGCAGCTGCTGGACTTGACCGTGATATCTGGCAATATTTCACTGTTCTTCCAGGAATCCGCTCTGTCGGTGTTATGGGTGACGGACGTACTTACGACTACACAGTCGGTATCCGTGCGGTGACTTCAATCGACGGAATGACAGCTGACTTTGCCCGTATCCCATGGGAAGTCTTGCAAAAAATCTCTGTACGTATCGTAAACGAAGTAGCCCATGTCAACCGTATCGTGTATGACATCACTTCTAAACCACCAGCAACAGTGGAGTGGGAATAATCAAAAATAGCCAACAAATTTTGATATGTCAATGTTTGTTGGCTGTTTGTTTTTTCATTATCACACTTTTATCACAGTTACAAAGTTTTTAAAAGATTTCATCAATTACTTTATACGTAATTTTAATTGATTTACTTTTGACAAAACATGAAAATTCCTTCAATAGTACTTCATAAGCGTTTTTTATATGTCCGCTCCTTTAGTCTTCTTTGTTCCTTACCAAATATTTCTTGCTAATTATTTAACAGTTCTGGACATGATTCAATATGTGTTCTCAAATAATAAAAAATGAAACTTTTATAGTTAATACTAAATAACAATAATAATTTTAAATAAGGTAAACCATAATAAAAATATATTCGATAACTCTAGTATTACCTTAATCAATACAAACATTTTCCGATAGAAAAAATATTCTGAGCTAATTGCTTGACATTTTATTTTCAACTATTGACAACCATCGTTGTAAGCGCTATCTTTAATTGAGATAGCTTTATACTAAAAGGAGATATAAATGAAAAAAATAATTATTAGTACTTTGTTAATTTCCGGAACAGCCATTGGAATAGTAGTACCTATTGCTAATGCTACACAGGACTCTTTATACTCTGGTGGGCAAGAAAATGTAGATGCATATACTACTGTAATTGAAACAAAAGATAATAAAAACGATAGTTCATCAAGATATGCTTCAAGTGCCGTTGGTGGTGGCTGGTGGCGTAGAGG
The DNA here is from genome assembly GCF_040887565.1 of Enterococcus sp. C46. NCBI lineage: Bacteria > Bacillati > Bacillota > Bacilli > Lactobacillales > Enterococcaceae > Enterococcus > Enterococcus sp. C46. The sequence goes on along the minus strand of NZ_JBFOGA010000002.1, from coordinate 75,536 downwards.
CCAGAATGGCAACCGTAATATTTCTGAATACCAACACTATACAAAAGAGGGCCATGCCTCATGCGAGAACGGAAACGGAACGTTTAATAGTGGTGGTTGGAAAGCGCCATATCAATGGAGTAACGCAAGTGTTGGCTGGACTCTTTTTGGTGGAAATAAAGCATATTATAACTTTCGTTAATTAAAACACAAAAAATCACAGTATGAAGCTATCTGTTTAAGTAATTATTAAAGGAGATATTATGAAAAAATATGTTTACATAGGAATAATTGCCCAATTAATATTAACTGTTTTTATTTTCCTTTCAGTTATTGACCAATTAGAGTTAAATAAATTACTTTATAAAGATAAAGAAAAGATTACTATTCTAGTCGAATCTAATTCAATGTTAAGAGAACCTCAGCAACAAGCTGATTTTATTATTGAAACAGCAAACAACAATCAAATTGAAATCTTTAAATATATATTTTCTAGTGACTCCGATTTAAAAATATATACAAATCAAACAATGAAGAATGAATTTACTACTCTAGGGAATCCAAATGAAAGCAGTACAGATACTTTAAAATCTAGAAAAGATTTCGTTTGGACAAATTCAAAAATTGACCTAGAGCTAAAAAAGTTCGCCGACATTCCTGAAACAGGGATTTCAGGCGTCTATTATATTCAGGGAAACACTCAAAAACAGATCCACGCGTTTCTCAGAGATATCAATAAACTAGGAACTATACAAACCGATAACAATGATAGTTACAACCTAAATGTCCGCAAAGAGTTTTTCGACAAATATTTATTGATTTTAGTATGGTTTCTATTATTGGTAGTTAATTTAGCAATATTGATCCAACTTCTTATTAAACAAACTAAAAAAATCACTCTATTTAAACTATTTGGCTGGAGTATCCAAGATACTTTAAGTTCTTTTACAATTCCTATCATACGTGTACTTTTATTGAGTTTATCTATCGTCAGCCTTATTATTGTCCCATACTTTTTTATCCGTTATAAAGGAATGCCATTTATAATTTCCTTTTTCTCTTTGTCATTATTGACCACTCTTTTACTCATTACGCTGTATTCTATCTGTATTTATCTATCTATTAAACTCATTTATCGCTCGAATCATCCCAATAATTTAAAAGGCAACAATTACAGCAGCTTTGGGATAGCCTTTAATCTATTCTGTAAATTAGCAGTTGCAACAACCATTATTATTTTAGGTACTTCATTATTAAAAGATCAACAGGTATTGGTTCAGCACCAAAATCAAAATGTCTATTGGGAGAAAACAAAGAATATCTATGCCACACAATTAAGATTTATCACGAATGATCCAGATGAATATCGTCCTTACGAGAAAAATTTGAAAAATTTTTTTAACGAGGCAACAAATAAAAAAGGATTATTCCTAATAAACTCATCCAATTATGAAAAACTATCAAATGGAAAACCGCTCTATGAAATGAATACTCATAGTGATATTGAACAATTGACTTCTCCTGTTGGAAAATCGATCATTATCAATAAAAACTATTTCGCGCACAACCCGATCATAGATACTCAAGGAAAATCTCCTATAGATAAAATAATCTATTCACCTAACCATTTGAATCTATTAGTGCCTGACTTCTTGAATAAATTTGAAAAAGAAATTGAATCGCAATATCTGGAATATTTTTCTTTTTTGAGGCGAGCTACGAGCGCGTCTTCAGAACCGATAAATGCAAAAATAAACATCATATATGTGAAAAGTCATCAAAAATATTTTACGTATAATCCTCACATTGATAAAAAAGACTTTACTATAGTTGATCCAATCTCTATAGTAGATACAGGAAATCTAGATGCTAGTTTTTATGCAGCCTGGTTGACGACATCTTCTTTTGTTCAAACAGAAAAAAGGATGGATTTAATTATTTATTACCGACCATTATCAAAACAAATACTTTACCAAGCATCCAGAATACTATTTCAATTTACAATTTCCGAGCTGAAGAATTGAATACAAAGAAAACATTGATTTACACTATAAGAATTCTATTGATTTGTTTAACTGTAATCCAAATTTTTAATGTTTTTTCATCCTACCAATTAATCGTAGAAAAATATAGATATAGCTTGCATATTAAGAGACTTTTTGGATACTCTTTTATAAAACTCTTTACTCCAATAGTCATGCCAATTATCTTATTAGATATCATTCTTGTATCAGTATTATTCATCCTTTATAGAAACCAATATATTATTTTTATAATTACTTGCTGGAGCATTTTAGAATTACTTATCACTTTATTAACCATGTATTACTTAAGCACTTCTATTAACAAGCCAAGCATAGAAAAAAAAGGAGTTTAGAGATGATAGAGATAAAAAACGTTGGTATTTCATATGGAAAAAATAAAATTTTTGAACAATTCTCCTTAACGATTAAAGATGGTGACTTTTTATGTATTTATGGAAAAAGCGGGAGTGGCAAAACAACTTTATTAAACTTGTTAGGCTTGCTGGAAAAACCTGATAGTGGAAAAATCATATTTGAAGGTATAGAAAATCCTAGTGCTAAAGAAGTTCATTTACTACAAAAAGATAAGATTGGCTATATCTTTCAAAATTTCGGTTTAATAAACGATGAAAGTGTCGAAAGTAATCTACTTATAGCATTAAAAAACCAAAAAATGAATAAAAAAGTGAAAAAAGAAATGATGTTACACAGTTTATTCGAAGTAGGTCTATCCAATGTTTTAGAGAAAAAGATTTATGAATTAAGCGGCGGAGAACAGCAGCGTATTGCGTTAGCTAGATTAATTTTAAAAAAACCTTCTTATATTTTTGCAGATGAACCTACAGGTAATCTTGATGAAAAAAATGCTGAATTAGTCTTTCGCATCATAAAAAAATTGAATGTCGAACATCATGCTACCGTTGTTTTTGTGACTCATGACAAAAAGTTTATAAACTTTACTAAAAATACGTTAGATTTAACTGTCCTAGATAAGCAAGAAAAAATTTTAACACATTAATACGTAGAAATAAGTAAATAAAATGATAATACTCTATAAAATCCATCGTATTCTAAACATATTATAATATGTTGCAAACCTTTAGATTAGCGAAATAATTCTATACGCTATCTTTTTATTTTCGAGTGGGAATAAACAAAAATAATTGAAAATAGAACTGTGACAAAAATCGTGTCGCAGTTCCTTTTTTCGAATAACCGGTGTTCCAGAAGTAGCTTCTTCGGAAATAAGCCGAAATTACACAAAAATGTGAGAAGTAAATTTCGTCAATTCCTTCTTATTTCTTGAAGCTGACCACTTCTGTCACAACCTCATTTTTTTATTAAGTTTCCTTCTTCTTACCTTTTTCCACTATTTCGTTTCACATCTTTGATGATTTTCAACGCACGTTTTCGTGTTTTGATATTTGGGCTTTTCAAACGGCGATACGCACTTGAGATATCTGTTTTTTCCATATAGACGACCCACTTTCTTCTTTGATTGTAGTCATGTTAAAGAATGCAAATCGAAATAATTACGATTTGTATTCTGAATGGTATCAAATGTCAAAAAGAAAGTCAACCTGCTAAAACGTGGCTATGGCAAAAGTCGTGTCACAATCACTTTTTCCGAATGAATAGTGTTCCAAAAGGTGCTTCTTCGGAAATAAGTTTTATTATTACATATGATCTACCAATTATTCTTCCCACATTCACATCTTACCGTTTCCGATTGTCTTAAACAATTCAGCTACTTCTTTTTGCGAACAGTCGTAAAAACGAAAAATTTTTTGTAACATCTCGTAACTGGGACGCGATAGACCTGTTTCCCATTTGGAAAGTGTTTGTCTTGTGATACCTAATTGTCGTGCAACGAAATCTTGTGTATAACTTCGGTCTTTTCTTTTTTTTGTCAGCCATCGAGCAAATACCATCCAAGCATCCTCCTCGTTGTTAAACCGCATCCATTTCCCTCAATATCAACTATATTAGAAACATTTGTAATTGAAAAGAGTCTATAACGATTGGGATCTTAAAAAAGAAATGGTGTATCCTAGTTCTTTGTTTCTCTTTCTCTTGTAAACAGTTCTGAAATCTCTTTAGCTGAGCATCCATACAAACAAATCAATTTATAGAGCATCTCATAACTTGGATATGACCGGCCATTTTCCCAATTGGACAAACCTTGTCTTGTAATATGTAACTGAAGTGACACCCATTTTTGAGTATACCCTTTTTCCCTTCTCTTCTCACGCAACCACTGATGGATCTCCATCCCTCGCTCCTTTCATTTAAGTATTCTCTCCCATATTAACTATAACGGAAAATTTAGGAATTGAATATATGGCGCAATGATTTGTGTCTTACATTTGATTGCTAGTTAGAATACACTGTAATTGTTGAAATATAAAAAAATAAAAGGAGTGTTAGAGAATGAAAAAATCGGTAATAGGTGGAATAATATGGGAATGTTTTTTAGAATATGACCGTTAACAAGGAGATGTCATGAAATATAAATACCTATTTCTTAGCTTGGGGTTCCTTTTATTGTTAGGGATATCGGGATGTACTGGTGTAGGAAAAGAAACTGACAGGTGATTATGATTATTATCTCTATTTTTCGAATACAATGGACAAGTTTGTAACATCTGGCAGATTCGTTGGTATCGGAAAGAAGGATCAAGTGATTTTAAAAACAGAAGGACTGGAACTAGGCACTTTCGTACAACATGATCAAAAAGTCTTTTTATCTGATCGAACGCATGACTTCGTTTATACACCTCATTCAGGAAAAATCGAAAAGGAAAAGCGCCAAACAAAAGAACATACAGGAATAGACAGCGTCATATTGGACGGGAAGCTGGTTACTTTGTTCAATCATGGCTATCCAGATACCAATGACATCCTTTATCAAAACAATCTTTATTTTAATAATGACTATACGATTATCAACGGGCATATTTTTTCGACTGGAAACGATGAGCAGTCTCTCTATATTTTACGTGACGAAGAAATAGGAAAATTATTTGTTGATAGACTCTATCTTTCTGAAGATACGCTTATCAGTGAGAACCTTGGTTCGTTCCCCAATATAGAAGGGAGTGAATATCTGATAGGTTATCGGCTAAATGTTCATGAAAACCACTTATACGGAGTGGCTTTTGATTTTGCTAATAATCGGCGAGCTGGATTATTTAGCTATTCGCTGAAAGATTCATCGTATACATTTAAAGAAACAGACCGAGAAATAATACTGGAAGATATAGGATTCAGTTTTTCAAAAGGAAGTTTTATTTATAAAGATCAGCTTGTTTACTTTTCAAGTAACGGCACGATCTACTTTATTGATCTTGAGACTGCAGAAACTACTAAAAAACTCCCGACAAACATGGATCTTAGTGGGGTATTTATTGTCTCCGTGATTGATGATGAACACGTAGCGATTGCTACCCATGATCATGATAATAATCTAATCATTTGGGAACTCGACCTAATTAGCTTGTCTCTTACGGAAAAGCGACGTGTAGAACCTTCACTATGGAGAAAGCAAGAATATCTGTACGACTTTCAAGTAAAACGTTGATTATCTCAAAAAAGTTTATCCATCCGCCAACATAAATAAAAATTTTTTGCGAAAAAGATTGGTGGGCGTTGGAATGGAAACAAATGATTTGCGTATGGTAGAAGAGAATTTTCAATTTGATATACGGGCATCTGGAATTTTATGGAATGAGGAAACAGATGATATTCTTTTGAGCAGGGAAAACGATAAACAGGTCATCCAAGTGTTGCTTGGCGGAGCGGTCAAACGTTTGGAGACAAGTCGACAAGCCGTTGTTCGCGAAATGCTGGAGGAAACTGGTTATGAAACAGAAATCGTCCGTTTGCTTGCCCTTATTGAAACTACCTTTTCAATTGAAGGAAACACAGATAAAGCCTATCAGCAAATCAATTTCGTCTATCTTTTGAAACATGTAGCTCACTCGGATAGACATAAAATCGTTGCATCAGAAGAAAAAGTGCGACCAGTTTGGAAACACAGAAAAGAGGTAAAAAACGTGAAACCAACTATGTTAAACGAAATCATTGCGGAATTCCCCTCTTCTGTCCGCTTTGAGGTATCATTCGATTAGATGAGGTTGTGAAAAAGCCGCTCAGTTTTGAGTATTAAGAAAAAGGTTGTGAAAATGACTTTTTCACAACCTTTTTTAGCACATATACTTCTATTTGTCCTTCTATTCTAATTTCTTTCGAACGACATTTAAATAATGTTGCAGTCCGACATTCATTACCCACGCAACACCTAAACCGATGAAACTTCCTATGATGATTCCTAAAAAACGATATTCGATCAAAGACATCAGATAGGCCCCGCGAATAAGTGTAGATAGCATCAACGCCATGGGATTAAGAAAAATATTAGCAACCGCGTAATTTCTAGCAACTAGAAATTGTGCGATTCCATAAAGAAACGTAATCAGAAAAATCGTCTGCAGTTGCGTGAACGGCACAAATGACAAGACTGCTGACACACATAACCCACCCATCGATCCAATCAGATATTGGACTTGTCGATGCTTCATCGCATCCAAATTTTCCGCCAGCAAAATCGATGCACATGACAAGGTCAACCAATAAGGATTATGCAGATTCAAGCCATGACTGACATAAACGGACAGAAACAAGGCGGCACTGTAGAAAACAGAATCAATGATCACCAAAGGCTCTTCATAAAACCTTTCTTTTAGAGTCGCTTTTTCAATTGTCTGCTCAGGCCGTGAATCCAGTAATTTTGTAATCACTGCCGCAATCAGGGCAAAAACGACACCCATAAAAAAATAAAGCGAGACGATCGGTAATTGAGCGATTGGCAGCTGCATGCTCGTTCCCATGGCAGAAAGCATCGCAAAAAACAAGCCACCTGGTTTAGAGATATGGAATAATCGCAACACAAATCTGCTGGAAAAAGCAACCAAAGCTACAGCAAATGGTTCAAGCCATAAAACATAAGTTGACAAAATCCCTAGAACGAAAGCAAACAAAAGACCACAACCAATCAAAAACATACGTTTCAACAAAGATTTCATCGGTATGTTTTGATAATAGAAAAAAGTAAAGATCCCTAAGGATGAAAAACTTGAAATCAAAAAGTCATGATTTATGTAACCTAACCACAATACGATAAAGATAAGTAGCATCAGGTTCATGATACGAAAAGGATTATCTTGTATTTTATTGAAACGAAAATAAGTCTTGAACAATCTATCCCTCCTTCCTAGTGATTTGAAAAGAAGCTGAATCAAAATGCAATGCCAATCCCGTTTGTCAGCATTACCTAGTATAACAATTGTTTCTTGATTTTTCATAAAATTAGTATCAAGAAGAAAAAGGCTTGGAAAAGTCAGAACAAAGAACAAACATTCCGAGTCGTTTTAACAAAAAAAGATAGCAAGTTTTCTAAGCAACTCGCTACCTTATCTTTTTTTATTAAAAACCGAATGAATCGTATCTAAGAGCGTACATTCTTCTCTTTTATGCACTGGATTTTTCTCCTGTCCTTTGTCTCATATCAAGAAGCTGGTGCATAGTCTCTAAATCATTCATCGCGCCGGTAAATAAGGGCCAAGCATCCACCCCATCTTGTTTTTTTCTAGGAATAATATGGAAATGAAGGTGAGAGACATGTTCTTCTACTGTCTCATCTTCTGCTTTGATCAAATTGACGCCATCAAAACCGCAATTTTCGACACAATGAAGAGAAACCGCTCGAATGACGTTCATCAATTCGATAAATAGTTCTTGCTCGCAATCAATTAAATTGACCCAATGTTTTTTGACTAGAGCGATCATATGACCATCGACATCTCTTGCGTTATCTAAAAATACAAGAATATTTTCACTCTCAACTATTTTTCTTCGGTGCAATCTTCCATTCACTATTTTACAAAATAAACAATCCTCCAATTCATCCACCCCTTTGTGGACTAAGAAGGGGTAAGACTCCTCTGTCTTCCCCTTGCTTTTACCAAAATATCGATTAACTATTATGTTTGATCACCTGATTTTCGGTGCTCAGTCAAACTGCAGATCTCACAATTTTCGATACGCTTCTAATTCCTTTTGATTCCCGTATACAAAATGTCCGGGGCGTACTTCCTCGAAAACCGGACCGTGTTTTGTATAATCGTGTATGCTAGGATCATACACATGTAATTTTCTTTTCCTTGCTAAAATAGGATCTGGTATAGGCACAGCTGAAAGCAATGCCTTTGTATATGGATGAATCGGATGGTTGAATAACTCTTCTGTTTCAGCTAGTTCTAAAATATGTCCTTGTCTGATCACAGCGATTCTATCTGAAATAAAACGTACGACTGATAGATCATGAGCGACAAAAAGATATGTCACTTCTCGTTTTTTTTGTGCATCTTTCAGTAAGTTCAACACTTGCGCACGGATCGAAACATCTAAAGCAGAGATTGGTTCGTCTGCTACGACTAATTCAGGTTCCATCACTAATGCACGAGCGATTCCGATCCGTTGTCTTTGACCGCCGGAAAATTCGTGAGGATAGCGGTACATATGCTCTGGAAGTAGTCCGACTTCTTTGATGATTTTTGCCACCTTTTCCAAACGTTCTTCTTCCGAGTGGAACAGGTTAAAATTATAGAGGCCTTCTGAGATAATATATTCTACTGTTGCCCGTTCGTTCAACGATGCGGATGGGTCTTGGAATATCATTTGGATCTTACGGATTTTTTCTGCTTGTTCTTTTTTCGACAAGGGACCATTGATCTTTTTCCCTTCAAAGAGAATATCCCCTTTGCTTGTCGGATTTAACCCAATGATTGCTCTGCCAATCGTCGTTTTGCCTGAACCAGATTCTCCTACGAGAGAGAATGTTTCTCCTTTATAAATATCAAAGTTGGCGTCTTGGACAGCTACGAACTTGCTTTTTCCTTCTCCAAAAGTGATTTCTAAATCTTTTACAGTTAACAAAGTTTTTTTATCAGCTGACAACTTGCTTCCCCCCGTCTTGTTCTTCACTATCCAATTCTGCAGCCAAAGCAATCATTTTTTCATGAAGATTTTCGATTTGTTTTGGTTTAAGTACTTTCGGTGCACGAGGATCCAACAGCCAAGTCTTCGCAAAATGGGTTTCGGATACTTGGAACATAGGCGGTTCACTAGTAAAATCGACCTTCATCGCATAGGCGCTGCGAGGCGCAAAAGCATCTCCTTGGATATCTTTATATAAAGAAGGTGGTGTTCCTGGTACAGAGTAAAGCACATCTCCTTTTTGTGCTAATTGTGGTAAAGAAGAAAGCAAGCTCCATGTATAGGGATGTTTTGGATCATAAAAAATTTCTTCAACTGTTCCGCTTTCGATGATCTGTCCAGCATACATAACAGCTACTTTGTCTGCTATAGCCGCGACAACGCCCAAATCATGGGTGATAAAAATCGTTGTGAATTGATATTCTTCCTGAAGCTCTTTGATTAGTTCCAAGATTTGTGCCTGGATCGTTACATCCAAAGCGGTTGTCGGTTCATCACAAATCAAGATTTTAGGTCGGCAAGCCAATGCAATAGCAATGACGATCCGTTGTCTCATCCCACCAGAGTATTGGAAAGGATATTCATCATATCTTTTTGCCGCATTAGGAATTCCTGTTTTTTCCATCAATTCGACAGCTAAGCGTTTCGCTTCTTTCGCTGATTTCTTCTGGTGTTTGATGATGACTTCTGAGATTTGTGAGCCAATTTTTTTGATAGGATTCAGTGAAGTCATAGGATCTTGGAAGATCGTCGCGATTTCTTTTCCCCGAATATCTTCCCATTCTTCATCCTTTTTCAATTCGCTTAATATCTTGTCTTTATAGCGGATCGTTCCTGAAGTGATATTGCCGTTTTGTTCCAGCATCCCGGTGAATGTTTTTGTCAGAACTGATTTTCCTGATCCTGATTCACCAACGATGGCTAATGTTTCTTTTTCTTTTAGCTCTAATGAGACATTTCTGATCGCTTTTAATTCACGGTGACGAACATGGAAGCTGACCGAGATGTTTTCTACTGATAAAATTGTTTGATTCTCCATTGTTTGCCTCCTAAATATGTGTTCTTGGATCTGCCGCATCTGCAAGAGTTTGTCCTACGATGTATAAAGAAACAGAAACTAACGCCAGTACAGTCACAGGAATCCAAAAAAGATAAGGGTAATTGCTCATGTTATTCGTATATTTTGCGATCAATCGTCCGAGGGAAGGAACATCACTGCTTAACCCAACGCCTAAGAATGAAAGAAATGTTTCATATGAAATAAACGAAGGTAGCGCTCTAGATATATCTGTCACGATGATAGAAATCAGATAAGGCAGGATATTACGAAAAATCATCCGCAAGGTCGGTGTTCCTAGTGTTTTTGAGGCTAGATTATACTCGCGGTCGCGGATGATCATGACTTGTACCCGAATAAAGTAAGCTACGCTCAGCCAGCTCGTCACACACATCGCAAAAATCAAATTCCAAAATCCGGAACCAAACGTATAAGAGAGAACGATAACGATCAGTAAAGTTGGCACATTCGAGATGATGTTGTAAATTTCCAACATGAAACGGTCAATTGCTTTAGATGTTCCCCAAATCGCCCCTACTACTACACCAATAACTGTAGTGATCAATGTAGCAATGACACTGATGGAAATTGATGTTTTTGCCCCTGCCCAAACTGCATCGAATAAGGACATGCCGTTAGCATCTGTACCAAACCAAAATTTTGCACTTGGTGGATTATAGCGTTTCGTAAAGTCATTGATATCTTTTACATCCATAAATTTATATCCGCTGAATAATGGCTGGATAAAGCTCATCAATAAGACAGCCAGCATCAGTATCAGCATAAAAATCGCAACTTTATTTGAAAAGAATTTACGCATGACCGAACGCCAATACGAATACTTCGGCGTATCAATCTTTTCTGAAGCTAACGAATTCGTTTCTACAAAAATGAATTCATTCATTTGTTCTGTTTTCACATTTTCCAAGCTATTTTCCTCCTGACGATAGTTTGATTCGCGGATCGACTAATGCCATTGCAATATCCCCGGCTAAGATTGAAAATACGGATACTGTGGTAAAGACAAAAACGATTGCGATAACTAATGGATTGTTATGGGTAATGATCGCATCAGGTAGCATTTTCCCCATACCTGGTGCAGCAAACACTGTTTCTGTGATCGTCGCCCCAGCAATCGCTCCGATGATACTTCCTGGAATCCCATTGACGATTGGGATAGCTGCATTTTTGAAAATGTGTTTTCTAGCAATTTCTTTCGCATTCAAACCTTTTGCTTTCGCAAATTTAACATAATCGGAAGACTGTTGGTCGATCATGTAACGTCTCAGCCAAATAACGATTCCAGAAACAGACAATAGTCCTAGAATCACTGTCGGTAATATATAGGAGCGAATATCTTGTGCGCCCAATGCTGGGAAGGAATCTGGCAAAGAAAACCAGCTGCTTCCAATAAATCGGAAGAAATAGATAAAGGCTAGACTTGGCACGGAAATCAGCACCGTTACGATAGCGATCCCTGCTTTATCTGGTATCTTTCCTTTGTAACGAGCCATCAACATCGCAGCAGGTATGCCGATCGCATAAGCAATAACAACAGCGATGGCTCCCATACGAAATGATGTGCCGATCATCGATGGGTCTTGGTAATTCGTATCTGTGATGACATAATTATCAGAAAAATATTTTTTGTCTCGTGAAGAGATGTTTTTTGTTTTCTGATATTGACGGAGATAGATGTTAGCAGAAGAGCGCGCTGTAAAATCATCATTAAATGTTGTCTCTGTACTTTCTGTTTTCCCTTGTCCTCCTGAAAGGATGCTTGTTACCGCTTGTCCAGCAAATGTCGGATATGAAGTGCCTAGATTCAAATGAACGATATTTTGATGGATATAAGGAAATTGTCCATTGAAATAGATCTGGTATTTATATTGTGTTCCTGAACCGACAAGTGCCCAACCGACCAACTCATCGTTTTCGATACGCAGAGAATGTTTTAAGTTAGGATTGCTGGCATCTTTTACTTTCCAAGGGTGATCGATTTGGATCATATTCGCATAGAAATTCACTACGCGTTTTACTAATGGGATATCTTTTGTCGCATAATATTCTTTGCTGATTGGAAATTGTTTGAGCGTCCAACCATTTTTCTTCGCCCAATCTTGGTATTTTTCTTCTAACTGCTCAGAAGAGGCTTTTTCTGATGAACTACTTCCTACTTCTTTTTTCAGTTCTTTCGTCGTGTGGTATTCGATATAACCCATCTTGCTGAAAGCTGTGTTTTCATAATCTGCCAGTTCATCTGGTTTTGCCTTTAATTTTCCGTAATTCACATCATTTTGAAATATCGTTTTTCTCGGAACAAGTGAATAGATCACCGCATAGGTTAAGGTAGTTACAAGAAAAATACTAAGTATAGAGCGCAGGACTCTAAATAAAAGGTATCTTTTCACAATTTTCCCTCTCTTTCATCATATAAGTAAAAAAGGCTACAATAGAAATTGAAAGCCTTTTTTACTATTCATTCAGCTAAATTACTTAGAACTTGTTGTTTCTGCTTCTTTCGCAGTTTCTTCTTTTTTCGTTTCCCAAGCTTTCTTCGCTTTGTCGTATTGATCTGTTGTGACGATATCGCTTTGTACTTCTACATATTTCAGTTTGTTTGCAGCAATTCCTGCCCAACCATATGGTCCACTAAATGGCACTACATTTGTGACACGCGGCGTCCCACCATCCGCATAAATTGGTACTTGCAAAGCATTATCTAACAACCAAGCTTCTGCATCTGCATAAGCAGTGTAACGAGCATCTAAATCATCAGTGATAGCAGCGGCTTTATCCAATAATGCGTCGTATTCAGGTAAGTTGATTGCTTTTTTCGCAGCAGTTGATGGATCCGTTCCTTGTACTACGGCAGAAGCTTCCAGTCCAAGTGTATGGATCATATCCCCTTTGCGTGAATCATAGATATTCAAGTAAGAAGATGGATCAGTGTAGTCTGGACCCCAACCAGAGGCATTTGTAATGTCAAAGTCGCCAGCTTGTCCGGTCGTTGCTTGATAAGTAGCAGCTAAATATTTATCTTCATTCAATAGTTGAACATCAACCACTACGTTATCTGATCCTAAAGAAGTTTCCACTGATTTTTTCAAAGATTTGACCATGTTGACACTAATCTCAGAAGTTTCCTCAACTGGCATATCTAAATGAATAGGGAATTGCACACCTTTTGCTTCTAGTTCTGTTTTTGCTTTTTCCATATATTCTTTGGCTTTGTCTGCGTTATAATACCCATCTTGTCCATCAGATAAATTTACATCGCCAAAAGCATCGGAATCCAGTGCTTTTAATTTACTTGCCACTGTATCACCGTAAGGTTTTCCGCCAATTTCTACAAAATCGGTAGGAACAAGTGTATTACGTAATGCTTTATTGGCTCCTTCTTCTCCTACACTTTGTGCGTTATAGCTTTTCTTATCAAATCCGAATAGAATAGCTAAACGGAAATTGCGATCTAAAATAGCTTTCTGTGTATCTTCTTTTTCTTTATCTGTTGTTTTTGAAGTTGCATCAAATGTACCTCGGTTAAAGTTAAATGTTAAATTGTATGTGGATCCACCTGTTTGAGACCAAGTCACACCATCTGGATAAGCTTTTGTTACGTCTTTATATCCTGGTGAATTTGGATAAACACGAGCAAGAGATAATTCTCCATTTTCGTAAGATTTAAATAACCCATCGGGATCACTTCCATCATTGTAGGTCCATTTTACTGTGTCTAAATGGACATTTTTAGGATCCCAATAAGATTCATTCTTCGTATATTCGATAACTGATTTAGCTGTATTGTTTGCAAGGATGAAGGGTCCATTATAAAGGATGGAGTCTGGTGTTGGTTTACCGAAATCTTTCCCTTTTGATTTTAGGAACTCTTCATTGATTGGATATAAGATACCGTAAGTCGTTTTTGAGTTCCAGAATGGTTCAGGTTTATTCAATGTGTATTGCAACGTATAGTCATCTACTGCTTTTACCCCAACAGTAGAAAAATCATTCGTTTTACCATCTATATAATCAGATAAGCCTTTGATACTATCTGCCACGATATATAACGTTTCTGATTGTACATCTACCGCGTGTTTCAACCCAGTAACAAAGTCATTGGCTGTCACATCAGCCCCATACTCATTTCCTTCACTATCCACCCAAGGAACACCTTTGCGAAGATGATACGTATAAGTCAACCCGTCATCACTAACTTCCCATGACTTAGCCATATCGCCTTTCAGGTTCCCGTATTGGTCATTTTCCAAAAGACCTTCCACAAAGTTAGTATAGTGGTCACTATTCGTTTTACGGGATGAGAATGTGTAATCTAGCGTTTCAAGATCTGTTACATATACAGAACTATATTCTGATACAAGGTCACTTTTCTTTGAAGAGCTAGACCCTTTTGCATTACTCCCGCATGCTCCCAGCATAACGGCACTTACTAGAAGCAAAGCTAAAACTTTTTTCATATAATGTATATCCCCCTCTTATTTATACTGCTTTCACCCTTTTCAACCCCTATTAACCAGATAATTGCGCAACATGTTTAATTAATAAATCACCTGAAATAATTAAAAGATAATGAAAGTTATTGAAATAATACATTTGGTATTAGGCAATGTCAAGGTGATTCAGCAAAATAATTCGAATTATCTGAAATTTATATATATAACTATATATGCAATTATCTAACTTTTTCTTTTTATCATCAAGAAAATAAAAAAGTAAATATCATTAATGAAATAAGCGTAAAACGAATGAATACGAAGAAAACAGTGTTGAAAGACTTATCTTTCCATAATTTTTTCATGTATAGCATATTCCATTTTTATACGAAAAATAATATATATATGCATGTAATTTATATAATTATTAAAAATAATCTTTGAGAGGAAAAAGTGGATGAATAAAAATTACTTAAGTTATATATTTGAATATTTTCTCATTTTAAACTCATTTAAAAGAAACCGGATTCCCAACAAAAAAAGCTTCTAATTTTCGTACGATAACTACATTGGCCCTTAAACTTCATACTTTTTTATGATTTTTCAGCGGTTTTCGATGGTATACTTTTTAAATGGAGGAGATGTCTATGCGGTATGTATCAAAATTTTTATTAGGTATTTATTTATTCTTTCTATTATGGTTGATTTTATTCAAGCTGTCATTTAATCTTCCACAATTTCTCACTTATTCTTATAGCAATGTCAATCTCGTCCCTTTTTCTACTTTTTCTTTTGAAAATACGACGGTTTTGCGCGAGACCACTTATAACTTGATTGTCTTTTTTCCTTTTGGGGTGCTTTTGGATGTCAATTTCAAAGGGCTTTCCTTTTCTAAAAAATTAGGGATCATTTTCCTTGTAAGCTTCTTCGCAGAGTTTATTCAATTCCTATTCGGTATTGGCGTAGCGGATATCACTGATGTAATTACTAATACAACAGGAGGTCTGATTGGATTATGGTTCTATCAGCTTTTAAACAAACACATATCGACAAATAAGTTGGATCGCCTAGCCGTTATTTTGGAGTACATTTTATTGTTATTTCTAATCGTAGCTTTTTTATTTTTGACACGTACTATCCGTCTTCGATAAAATCGTTCATAAAAGAGGACCGTCACAGATACATTCCAGTGTGTACCTATGACAGTCCTTTTTTATTCAATTATTGATTTTCAAAAAAATCGATTTTCACCTCTACCATTTGGAGTGGGACATCGTAAAATCGATCTTCTCTTCTTCCTAGAAAATCTTTTGCCTGTATTGGAAACAAAGCATACATCAAGACATCTTCCTCAGATTTTGCATAATTTGAAATTTCTTGACGAAAAGCTGGAAGTTGGGGCTCAATGAAATCTGCTGGACGAACGGTGATTACATTCTCCTCACCAATGATCAATTTTTTTATTTCTTTCTGTATAGGAACTGGTGGATGCCCATATAAGCCTCGTACATAATCTTTGATTTCACTTGGGACAAGCTTGTAGCGTTCGCCGGTAATCACATTCATTAATGCTTGAGTTCCTACCATCTGGGAAAGAGGCGTAACAAGCGGCGGGAATCCTAGATCTGCCCGTACTCTCGGTACCTCTTTCAATACATCTTCATATTTGTCCTGCAGTCCTTGTTCAGTCAATTGACTTAACAGATTGGAAAGCATTCCTCCAGGAACTTGGTAAATTAATGCTTTAGGTTCTGTATCTTTTACTTTTGGATTCAATTGTCCTTCTTCTCTAAATCGATCTCGGATAGGATTGAAATATTCTGCGATTTCTTCTGTTTTTTGTAGATCCAATCCTGTATCGAAGCCCATATCCTCCAAAGCCATCGCTATAGACTCCGTTGCCGGTTGGCTCGTTCCGCCAGCAAATGAAGAAATTGCTGTATCGATAATATCTGCTCCTGCTTCAGCTGTTTTCAAATAAGTCATCTCTGAAATTCCACTAGTTGCATGCGTGTGGATCTCCAAAGGAACATCTACAGCATCTTTGATACGCCTAACTAATTCGTATCCGGTATTGGGGGTCAATACGCCCGCCATGTCTTTGATACAAATAGAATCTGCACCGATTTGAACCATTTCTTTTGCTAATTCAGTAAAATATTCCACCGTATGAACATCACTTGTGGTATATGAGATTGCTGTTTGGCAATGACCACCAGCTTCTTTTGTAGCACTAATCGCCGTTTGCAGGTTTCTCGTATCATTTAATGCATCAAACACTCTTATGATATCAATCCCGTTTTGGATTGACTTTTCGACAAAAGATCGTACCACGTCATCTGCATAATTTTTATAGCCTAATAAATTTTGTCCGCGCAAAAGCATCTGCAATTTTGTGTTTTTTACTTCTTTTCGGATACTTCTCAATCTTTCCCAAGGATCTTCATTCAAAAACCGTATACAAGAATCAAATGTTGCTCCTCCCCATACTTCCAAGGCAGAATAACCGGCTTGATCCATTGTATGCAAGATTGGTAGCATATCTTTTGTTGGCATACGTGTAGCAATCAAACTTTGCTGTCCATCACGTAAGACTGTTTCCATCAATCGGATTTTTTTTGCCATTATTTTTTCCCCTCCCCTTTGCTGTAATTAGCAGAATCGCTTCCTGCATTTCTTTCATACTATGTTTTCGTGAACGTCCACATACTTTTGCTTGCTCCTGACAGAGATAACAAGTTCTTGGGGGATGACCTAAACTGCTTCTGCTGATTGGGTTCGGCTGCCCGTCAACTAAACACAAAATATCTAGATCAACCAGACGCCCAAACGGATGTCTTTCTTCGATTTCTAACATGGTCTCCTTCGCTTCCTTTTCAGGCATTGAAAGTAGCAAATAATATTCTGGTCCAGTGACTTCTTTTCGATATAAACGAAGGATGGCATGTAAAGCTATCGCATCTTCTACAACTTCAATGATCTGTTCAAATAGTTCTGCTAATCCTACAGAGTATTTGACAGGCCCAGGTATATTCAACGTTGCACAAAGCAAAACAGTATTTTCTTTCATCGATAACATTTCTTTTTGGATTTCTGCTCGTTTCGTACGTGCTGTAAGCATTTGCTCCAAACCAACAGTTGTTCCTTGGAATAATTGATTACACATTTTTTACCACATCGATAATCGTCCCATCTCTATATTCGACCAAAGCAACAATCTTTTCGCCACAATTGATCGGTTCTGGTGTCCCTACGATCCCATATGCTTTTTCTTTCAGTTCAGTAATCGTAAATTGTGGGATATCTATTTGTTTAAAGTGTTGGATCAGATCTTTCCGCTTAGGATTGATAGCAATCCCAAATTCCGTAACAACCACATCAATACTCGAACCAGGTGTTACTACAGTATTGACTTTATCTACAATTGTCGGAATCCGTCCTCGTACAAGTGGCGCAATTACTAAACTCATTTGGCAAGCCATACTAGTATCAGGATGTCCTCCTGCTGCGCCTCGAATCACCCCATCTGATCCAGTAATGACATTGACATGATAATCCGTATCAATTTCTAAAGCAGAAAGGATAGCTGTGTCTAGCTGATTGATAAATGATCCTTTGCTCAAAGGAGACGCGTACATATTGGCATCAATCTCATAATGATGTCTGTTTTCTCCCAGTGAACAAGCAGAAGGATGATCAAAATCTTGGACATCAATGATTTTTTCTACTAATCCTTCTTGCAATAGATCGACCATCGCTTTCGTGATACCGCCAAGAGCAAAGCTTGCTTTAATCCCGTCTTGAAGCATCGATTCACGTAAAAAGCGTGTCACCGATAATGCTGCTCCACCTGTACCTGTCTGAAAAGAAAAACCTTCATGATAATAAGGAGACTGAGTGATTACTTTAGCCGCATATTCTGCGATTAGTAACTCTTTTGGATTTTTAGTGAATCGTGTAGCCCCTTTAGCAATACCTTCTGGGTCTCCAATCGAATCTATTTCAACAACGAAATCAACATCTGTTTGTGGGATGCTAATAGGTGTATTAGGAAAAGGTACAAGCGTGTCCGTCACAATTACTACTTGATCTGCGTATTTTGCGTCAACCATTGCATAGCCTAAAGAACCACATGTTGCTTTACCAACTGTTCCATTTGCATTTCCATAAACATCTGAACTAGGCGCACCTAAAAACGCAACATCGATAGATAGGTCTCCTGCCGTTATCGCCCTTGCCCTTCCACCATGAGACCGTATAATCACAGGAGCATCCATTATTCCAGAAGAAATTGCTGCCCCAACCTCGTCTCGTAATCCACTAGTTGTAATATGGGTGACGACTCCATTTTTGATATAATCGATCAAAGGTTCATGAATATTGGCAATCGAGCTAGGCGCAATCGTTAAATCTTTGATACCCATCGCTGAAATTTCTGCCAAAACCTTGTTCATGACTTGATCTCCTTCGCGAAAATGATGGTGGAATGAAATCGTCATACCGTCTTTCAAGCCTGTTCGCTCAATTGCTTCGCGTAAATTGCTTAACAATTTTGTTTCACGTGGTGTTTTTGGTTTAATGTTGCGACTGGCTTCTTTATACGAATTGATGTGCGCAAGTTCACCTTCGAAAATACCGTAATGTTCAGCATATTCTTTTGGTATCTCTCTACCTGCTTGATTCAAAACCATTTTCATCACTCCTCTTCACTTAGTAGATTGGTAGCTTTTGCAAGTGCAATCACCCGCTCAGCACGCTCCACGATTGGTTTATCGATCATTTTTCCATTCAAAGAAATAACGCCAGAACCTCTGGAATCTGCCTCTTCAATTGCCCAAATAACTTCTTTTGCATGTTGGATATCTGCTTTAGTTGGTGCATAGATTTCGTGTACGACAGGGATTTGGCGAGGATTGATCACTGATTTACCATCAAAGCCTAGTTGTTTGATAAGCGCCGTCTCCGCTTGAAATCCAGCCATGTTTTCTACATCTGAATAAACCGTATCGATAGCGGCTATACCAGCAGTACGTGCAGCGTGCAAAATCATGCTCCGAGCAAAGAACAATTCTTGTCCATCAGGGTAACGTTTTGTTTTCATATTCGTCACATAGTCTTCGGCTCCTAAAGCAATACCAACTATTCGTGGAGATGCTTGTGCGATTTCCCGTGAATTCAGCACACCTTCTGCTGATTCAATAGCAGCCATCATTTTAGTCGTGCCGACTGTACAGCCGAATATTTCCTCTGCTTTGGTAATCACTTTATCCACTGCAATGATCTCTTGAGCTGTTTCTGTTTTAGGCAACCTAATAACATCCACACCGGCTGAGACAACAGCTTTGATATCTTCTTCACCACTTTGTTCCAAAGCATTGATTCTGACAACTGTTTCTACATTACCGTAATCTATAGTTTTTAAAGCAAAATGCACAAGGGTACGAGCAGCATCTTTTTCTTTCAGCGATACAGCATCTTCCAAATCAAACATGATGGAATCAGCACCATATAATGGGGCATCCCTCAACATAGCAGCATTTGCACCAGGAACAAACATCATCGTTCTTCTCAATTTTTCCATTTGTCGATTTCACCCCAATCATAAGCGTCTTTCTCGGCAGCCCGATAAACGGCAGTAATCAGTCGAGCAATAATCGTACAATCTAATGCTCCTTTGTCGATTGCTGTTACTTTTGCTGAAGTTACCTTTAAATGAGTCAGTGTTTCTGTTATTACTTGTCGAATCTGCTTGCCAAACTGTTTCTCTACACTACTGTCTAAAGAAATGCTAAGTGTCTCTTTTTCATTTGGTTCGATCGTTATCAAAATATCGCTGGATTCAACGGTACCAGCAGCTGCAACTTGTTTTATTTCCACATGTCATCACTCCTTTTTGATGTAAGTATTCAAGCGTAGTCTCAGGTAGGAATTTCATTAGTTTTTGTTCATTTCGTTCTTTTATTGCTTGCCGTGCTTTAGTCGCACTGATGGTTTCGCCGTTACAGCTCAAACGAGGAAGAATAATAAGAGAAATGTCCGAATCAAAAACTTCTTTCATGGTTTGATTATAAAGATTCGTGACCTCTGAAAAAGGTTCTTCCCCTACAAAGCGTTTATTGATGTGTAAAATTGGTGCTATTTTTTCTTTGAAAAGCTGTGAATCAAAAGTTGCTTGTATACGAGCTTGTTCGATTGGTGCTTTTTCCTTTAAAAAATATGCAGGAAACACCGCAGCAGATATAAGATAATCATTTGTTGGCAGTACACTGACGTTTTTAAGATGGGCTACACCTCTTTTGACCATTTCAAAACGATCAGCCGCTGAAAACATTGATTCTTCTGCGGATAAAACAAAGAGATACACATATTCACTTTCTTTTGCAGCAGATTCGACTAAATATTGGTGTCCTTTCGTAAATGGGTTTGCATTTATGACGATCCCGCTAGCACTTTCTGCCTTCTTAGACTGTTTCAGTAGTGCTTTGTATTCATTGAAATTCGGTGCTCCTAACTCCATAAAAGCGACTTCTCTCGTTGAAAAGACTTCTTTAAAACCTAACGATCGGAACACTCTTTGATTTTCCAATTTAGTATAAATAAAATAATGCAACTTGCCTTCTTCTCTAAGCTTCTCGATTAAATGGTTGATGATCCGAATCAGAAGTTTTTCCGACTGATATTTTTTACAGACAGCAATGTATTTAATGACCTGCCCTTCATAAGACCCTGAGGCAATCAACTGATCACCATCATAAATACCAACTGTATAATCTGGACACTCGTTTCCACTCAACCCTACAGTATGCAACAATTCCTGCCACTTAATCATCGTTTGATGTTCTTTAGATAGCCAAAGCTGTTTAAGTACGTACATAAAAGCCCTTCTTTATTTTTTTATCGGAAATGTCTTGGTCAGCAGTAAAGAAGCTAAATAAATAATCAAAATCACTACGAATACGCCGCCCCAGCCAAACAATAGTAATTCGAATGCCTTATATAAATCTTCTGTCATTTTTATTCCTCCTTTTTATGTGAGCAGTGCCAAAAGCAGTCCACCTGCGATAACGGAAGCAATCTGACCTGAAACATTCGCTCCAGCTGCATGCATCAAAATAAAATTCTGCGGATCTTCATCTGTTGCCATCTTCTGTATGACTCGACTAGACATTGGAAAAGCAGAGATCCCAGCTGCACCAATCATTGGATTCACTTTTTCTTTGCGGAATAGATTCAGCAGTTTTGCGAATAGCACTCCACCGACAGAATCCATGATAAAGGCTACTAGCCCTAGACCGATCACTATCAATGTATCGACTTTCAAAAATTCTTCGTACTGCATCTTGACAGAAATCGACAGACCTAACAAAATACTGATGATATTCACTAATTCGTTTTGTGCTGTAATAGATAATCGATCCAACACGCCACATTCTCTCAACAAATTCCCAAACATCAAGAAACCCACAAGAGGTAAAGACACAGGTGCAATAAGCCCAGCTACGACCGAAATCACTACAGGAAACAATATCTTAGCTGTTTGAGAAACTTCGCCTGCACGGTAGCTCATACGGATTTGACGTTCTTTTTTGGTCGTTACTGCTTTGATGGCGACTGGTTGGATGATTGGAACTAGTGCCATATACGAATAAGCAGCAACCATAATCGCTCCCATATATTTTGAATTCAGCGTATTCGCTACAAAAATAGATGTTGGCCCGTCTGCGGCTCCGATAATCCCAATCGAGGCTGCGTCATTTAAATCAAATCCTAATAAGACGGCCGCGATTACCGTAAAGAAAATCCCGAATTGAGCTGCTGCCCCAAACAACAGCAAAAACGGATTTTGCAATAACGGCCCAAAATCGATCATCGCGCCAATCCCAATAAATAAAAGTAAAGGAAATAATTCTGTGCTGATCCCCATTTCAAATAAAACTTGAAACGGCCCCGCTTCTCCGCCCGCACTAAGTACCCCTGAATTGGGAAAATTGACCAAAATCGTACCTAGTCCCATAGGCACAAGTAAGGTTGGTTCATATTCCTTTTTTATTCCTAGATACATCAGTATGCCACCGATGATCATCATAACTAAGCGTCCAGGTTCCGTTGCGATCCCAGTTACACCTTCAATCAATGTCTCCATAAACTTCACTTCCTCTTTTTAAATTAACGATCACGAAACCGTAATCAATGCATCACCAGGATTGACCATATCCCCCGCAGTAACATGGATAGCAGCTACTGTTCCAGCTTTTCCAGCTACAATTTCATTCTCCATTTTCATGGCTTCTAAAATCATCAATGGCTGATTCTCCTGAACAGCTTCCCCATTGTCAACAAGTATTCTTAAGATCGTGCCAGGCATCGGAGCAGTGATGGCATCATCTGTTCCTTGAGCTATCGGCGTAAGGGGTGCTGTCTCTCTTTTTAACGGTGTTTCCTCTTCTTGACTTATTGGCTTCTGAACAACAGATTGGCTAGGCATAGACAGTTGTTGAGGAGTGCCGCCAATCTCTTCCATTTCTACTAAATACTCTTTTCCATCAATCGTTAATTTGAATTTACGTAGCATTTTTTCGACCTCCAATAATTATTTCTCTTTTTTTCTCATAATTTTTCTTACAATGAATTGCGATTTTTCTTTTTCTCCTGCTACGATACTTGTCGCAATCATGGAGACAAGTACAGCTTCAGGATTGCGTTCTTGGATACTTCTGACTACGAATCGGCTTTTTGGCTGATCGTTGGCAACAATAGCAGCAGAGATTACACTCACTATCTCGTTATTTTCGGAACTTGTGGGAATATATTCTGGAACCGCTTCCCATTCATCTGAAAATAAAGCTTCGTTTGATGGATGTTTTGTGTGAAATTCTTCTTTTTGCTGCTTTTCTTTTTTGAACAAGTTTTTCAAAAAGTTCAAGCCCTTTCTCCTTTCTCCGTTATTCGACTCATTTCCATTATAAAAATAACTAAAAAATCAGCTAGCATTATTTTATGTTTGAATTGTTTTTTCGCTGTTCCTTTTTTTCAAAAAATAAATAAAACTCTTTAAAACGTTGGTATATAAGTATTTTCTTCGAATTAATATTTCGTTAAGAACTTATTAAGCTAAAGCTAAGAAATAAGTTTAGGAATTGTTTTTTCTCTGTTCTTTTTCATCATTCATCTTTTCACTGTATTTCATATTGATTATTCTTAACCACGTTAAGCAATGAATTGATAAAAAACAAAAAGGAGGCGTGAGGTGGCTCAAGAGCCAAATGTATTTATTTTTTTACAGCAACATGTCAACGCTTACATTTATTTTAGAATTAGAGAGGAAGAACTATCATGATACTTACAATTTTATCTTATGCAATGATTATCGTGTTTATGTTTGTCATTATGAAAAAGAAAATGTCACCATTTACAGCGTTAGTTATTATCCCACTTTGTTTTACAATTATCGCGATGCTAGCTGGTGTAGCCGATAAAGGAAATATCGGCGATTTTGTCTTAGAAGGTGTAGCTACTACAGCAAATACAGGGATTATGCTACTTTTTGCTATTTTATACTTTTCAATTATGTTAGACGCAGGTTTATTTGACCCGATTACAAGGAAAATGATCTATTTTGCTAAGGGAGATCCAATGAAAGTCCTAGTGGCGACTGCAGTCGTTGCAGCAGCAGTATCACTAAACGGGGATGGAACGACAACTACATTGATTTGTTGCTCTGCGTTCATCCCAATCTATAAAAAACTAAAG
The DNA here is from genome assembly GCF_040887565.1 of Enterococcus sp. C46. NCBI lineage: Bacteria > Bacillati > Bacillota > Bacilli > Lactobacillales > Enterococcaceae > Enterococcus > Enterococcus sp. C46. Next base: position 51,216 of record NZ_JBFOGA010000002.1, on the reverse strand, counting down.
ATGAAAATGATGAATCTTGGTGTGCTGATCATCCTTCAAAACACTATCATGAATCTGCTTCCTTGGGGTGGACCAACTGCTCGTGCAATGGCAGTTCTAGAAGTTGATGCGGATATCTTGACTTATTTGCTCCCAGGAATGTTTTTCTCATTGCTTTATGTCATCTTATTTGTTGCTCGTCGTATGGGAAAACAAGAGCGGGCGAGGCTTGGAATCACTGAGTTGACAGATGCAGAAATCAAAGAAATGACAACTGTTTCTGATCCAGATATGCTAAAGATTCGTTGTCCACAAAATTTTTTATTCAATGCTGCATTGACGATTCTTCTCATCGGCTGGTTAGTTGCCAGTTCTTTCATCTCAAGTATTGCTCTTCCACCTATCCTTTTGTTTTTAGTAGGAACATGTATTGCTTTGATGGTCAATTACCCAGTATTGAAAGAGCAATCAGAACGAATCGGCGCAAATGGTGGCGATGCTGTTCAAGTAGTCATCCTTGTTTTTGCCGCAGGAATCTTCATGGGCTTATTCCAAGGTTCCGGTATGGCCACCGCTTTAGCTAATAGTTTCACGCACCTTATTCCTCAGCAGCTTGCTGGGTTTTGGGGATTGGTCATTGCTTTGATCTTTGCACCAGGAACATTTTTTATTTCAAATGATGGTTTCTATTTTGGTGTTTTACCAGTCTTAGCAGAAGCAGGTCGTGCTTATGGATTTACTAATATGCAGATGGCTCTTGCCTCCTTATTAGGACAGGCTTTTCATTTACTGAGTCCGCTAGTCGCATTTATTTATCTGCTTTTGCGCCTGACAGGTTTAGATATGGGACAATGGCAAAAAGAAGCGGCAAAGTATGCATTAGGGATCTTCATCATTTTCGTCGTTACGATCATTCTTTTAGGACATATGCCGCTTTACATTCCTCAATAAATAACCATAAAAAGATTAATTCGAAAATTTGTTTTTATATATAATTGTTTTTTGTTATTTTTTTCGTTATGATTCCTTTAGTTGCTTGATTATTTGATTTTTAGAATCCAATTCAGATAGTCAGAAAGGAGTTGGCAAATGAGCTCGATTATTGATGCAGTCAAAAAAAATCTTGATTTTTCACAAAATAAGACCTTGAAAATCTTACTTTACGAAGCGTTTCGAAAAACGATTATTTTAGGAGAAATTCCTGCTGGTACGCGAATCAACGAAAAAGAATTTTCTGAGATCTTGAATATCAGCCGTACCCCGATCCGTTATGCGCTAAAGCAATTAACTACAGAAAAATTAGTCACATATGTTCCTAAAATCGGTGTCGTAGTAAAAGGAATAAGTACGAAAGATGCTCATGAAATCTACGATATTCGAAAATCGCTTGATACACTCGCCGCAATTAAAGCTATGGATCAAATGACAACTGACGATTTTAAAAAAATGAAAGCGCTGTTGATATATGGGGAGAAATTAAATAGAGAAGATCAAGTAGATGAATTACTACAAAATTTCTCCGATTTCAATGCATTTATTTATGAAAAGAGCCAAATGCTTCGGCTAAAAGGAATTGTATTAGAATTGCAATCTTACCTTATCTACTTTCGTGATATTGCCATTCGTTCCTCTAAACGTAGAAATACAGCCCTGGAGGAACATTGGCTTATCTATCGAGGAATGAAAACAAAAAACAAAGAGCAACTCACTTTATTGATCCATGAACATTTAGATCACTCGCTAAAATTCATTCTAGAAGAAATGGAGCGGCAAAAAATTGACTAATCCTTTATTAAAGACCATCAGTAGTTATGCAGAAAAGGCTTTGCTATACGAAGTCTCACTTACTCCAAAACCCGGACTGGTCGATCGCTACTCGAATGGCGCTCATCACGATATGGATTTTTATACTTTTCTCGACAGTATCGTCAGTTTAGCCCCCTTTTTTTATCAATATGCAGAGGCTGGTTATAATCATAAAGGAGATGCTCCTTTACTTTTTGAACAGTTACGAAAGATTGGAAAAAAAGCAGAAAAAGCAATGCTACACGCAACAAATGGTATAAATACACATAAGGGTGCTAATTTCTCTTTTGCGATTCTTCTAGGTGCTACAGGGCTATATATCAAAAAAGGTGCTACCCTTCCCTTTACAAAGAAAGATACTGAGTCTGTCCTTCAAATAGCAAAGCAGATCGTCTCCGGAATAGTAGAAAAAGATTTTCAGCACCTCTCATGTAAAGATAAAGAATCATTGACTTATGGAGAAAAACTTTATCTCGAACACGGCAGTACCGGAATCCGAGGCGAAGCAGCAAGCGGCTACCCTACACTAAATAAGCTGTTAGATTTTTTACGGCAGCATACGCAGAACAACCAAGAGATAAAATACTTATATGCATTGATTTTTTTGATGAGTGAGACACAAGACAGCAATTTGCTCCATCGTGGCGGCTTTGAAGCTTTAAAGCAAGTACAAGCTGAAAGCAGCTATCTGTTCAAAAAAAATTTATCAGCGCAAGCATTTATCCATGAACTGACAATTTATGACCTCCATTTGACCAAACGGCATTTAAGCCCCGGCGGTTCTGCTGATCTACTTGCTTTAAGTATTTATTTTTCATTTTTAGAACATTCCTTGTCTCCATCAGGCAAGAATGTATAGCCGATCCCCCAAATCGTTTTTAAATACTTTGCGTTTTTGGGGTCGGCTTCGATTTTATTTCTTAAATGATTGATAAAAACCATGATCGTATTGGCATCAAAATGCTCATCATTCCAAACACTGCGATAAATTTGTTCTTTGGAAAAGACCTGATCTGGATTTTCCATGAAAAAACGGATCAACTGAAGTTCTTTAGATGATAATTTGATCAGACAATCTTTTTTAAACAATTGATAACGTATTGGGTCAAATCGAAAATCTCCGGCTTTGATCTCTCCTTTTATAGGATGGGCAGACTGGTTGCGAATCGCTTTATTACGATCTAAAGCTGCTGTCACTTGTGCGCGTAAAAGATCTAAAGAAAAAGGCTTAGTCAAATATTGATCTGCTCCTACTTCTAAACCGGTAATCATCGCCTCTTCGCTTTTCTTACCACTTAGAAAAAGTAATGGAACGGCTAGATCTTCTTCTCGGATCAATTGCGCTAAATGATATCCGTCGTTTTCATAATCAAGGCTGATATCAAGTAAAAAAAGATCAAATGTCACACGTGACATGATTTCAATCGTCTTTTCTACTGAGTCGCTTTGATAAACTAAAATGCCTGTAGATTGTAGAGACTTCCAAATCAGTCTCCGAATCGCCGGCTCATCGTCTACAACTAAAATTTTTTCATTTCGCACAAAAACTCCTCCTCTATTTTTATTTGATAGATTAGCAACAGAAAGGAACGAACAATGAAAAAACCTACAAACAAAGGTCTCTATGCTCCCATCGCACTGATCCTGCTGCTGACGATCAGCGGAATTATTTTTACACTTGCCAGTTTTCATACTTCACAAGAAAAAGCTGTAAAATCTGCAGAAGTGCAATTAGCTCAAATCAATCATTCTGCTATTGAATTGATCAAAGAAAAGATTTTTTCTTATCAATGCTTACTGGACAAGTACAGCGGACAAATAAAAAACGAGGAACTTGCTTCTGATTTATCTGATGTCTCTATATCTAAAAATCAAAAAGCTGCAATCGGTATTTTCCTTTTCTCTTCTAATGGTCAACTTATTCACCAATATAAATTTCAGAGTGCCTTTACTGATATACCAAAAACCCTAACAGCTGATCCTTTGTTTTCAACAGCTTTGTCAGAGAATACTATTGAAAATGGTGATGTGTATTTCCATCAACATCACGCTTACATAAATTTATACCAGCAAGTTTCTCTCGCCTCTAAAAAACAAGTTCTACTCGTCATGCCGCTTGATTTACAACAGATTTATCAGACCAATATTTCAAAAGATTCTGCAGTCATCGGCTATACAATGGTCAAAAATACAGAAATGAAGATCATCATGCATCCTTCTCAGGAACAGATTGGCTTAACAGTGGTAGATGATCGAAAAGAAAAATTCCCAACTTTTGATTTTGCTAGTTTGGAGCAGCTAGAAAAAGAACAACTGAAACATAAAAAAGGCAGCCTGACCTACTATTCATACTGGTGGACAAAAAAACATCCTAAACAAGTGATAAAGATTTCTTCCTATGAGTGGTTTACAGTTGGTAACGCTCGACTTATCGCTGCTAGCAATGAAGATTATTACGAAAGAAATGGGCTGCTCCTACAGGATAACCTGATTACACTAGGATTGTTAATGTTCTTGCTAGTCATTATTTTTTTGTTAACTGTTTCCATCCGCTATTATGTAAAACGAAATGAAACTTACTTAGAGAATATTCGTCTACAAGAACGACAACTGCTTTTACAAGAAAAATATGAGCTGGAAAAAAGTATCCTTCAAGAATCCAAATTAGAGACAATCGGTTTATTTACTACTACGATCGTTCATGACATGAACAACTTCTTGACACCCATGATCGGTAACTTGCAGCTTTTGATAGAAGAACGCCAAGAAGATGAACAATTAACTGAAGATTTAAAAGAAATCTATCAATCTGCAGAAAAAGGACTGCAACTTTCTACCAATGTCTTGCGCTTTTCAAAAGTACATTCAGGGGAACAGTCAGTCCATCAAGTATCAGAAACGGTTCAAGAAGCGATACAAACGATTCGTATTTTACTTCCTAAGACAATCATTCTAGATACTGAACTTTCCGCTAATGGAAGTAGCAGATTTGAAAAAGAAGATCTGCAAATCGTCCTCTATAATTTGATAATGAACGCTTATCAAGCAAAAAACGATGCCCATATACACATCACATCAAAAAAATGCGCGGAACTTTCTAAATGCATGATGGATATCCCTGTTTCGCAACAAGGAAAAAATTGGGTCTTTATCAAAATAGCAGATAATGGACCTGGTATTCCAGAAGAAATACGAGATAAGATATTCACTCCGTTTTTTACAACGAAAACTACAGCTGGAGGAACTGGGCTCGGACTATTTATTGTTGCCTCCCTCGTTCGAAAAAATGATTGGCTTCTTCGAGTTAAAAGCAACAAAGAGGGTACGATTTTCCATTTAGCAATCCCTATTCAAAAAAATAGTATCAACACACTCATATGACTGGAGTAGAATACCTGCTCCAGTTTTCCATATGTTTAAAGGAAACATTGTCTGATAGTTTATAAAGAAACTCTTAGATAGGCTTATTCCTCCTTTCAAGTGTATCATTAAAGCGCTATCACAAAAAGTACAGAAATATATATTTTGTTTACTTTCCCTTTTTATTCGTTAAATTGGTTAGGTTTGCTCTTTTTACTTGAAAAACAAGTATTACCATAAGCCGTTCATAATTTAAGTACGCATTTTAATCAAAAATGATTATTTTTTTAGCTTACATGCTTTAAATCTTAGCATTTTCCTATTCGACACTTAAATCGATTGAGAAATCTTCGCTCTTCTTTATACCCCGTATAGGTATATTAATTTGTTACAAAAAGCTTGTTCTATAAATAATTTTTCTTCTTTTCTATCATTTTTCTCTCTTATGAAGGTATCTTTTTCCTTGATTTCTGCCAGTAGATTTTACCTGATCCTACTTTTTGAAGACATTTCAAAGGAAAAAGCAGCAGTTTTTTAGAAGTAGCAGAGAAATCAAAACAAGTGTATCGTTATTTTTTAACTATTAAATAACAAGTTAAATATAGTTGTTTAGTTATTTTTCACTCCTCTGAATTTACTTTTTTAACCCCATCTGAATTCTCGTTAATATTTATTCATTTCTATTGTATATCCCCTGACAAAAGAAAGCTATATGCCTCCTTTAACTAATCTATTGCTTTTTTAGCTATCATAAAGTTATCCACTGTGGAAAAACTAACGATTTATATTTCAATACACTTTCCTAAAAATAAAAATTTTCCACAAATAAAAACAGGTTTACAACAGAATCATACTGCTGTAAACCTGATTTTATTAAATAGATAGAATGTTAGCTTACATAAAGATGTTTATTTTTTTATTGCTGCGAATAATGTCAAAAATACCGTGACACTAACTACTGTCCAAGTCAAATGACCTTGATCCAAATAAATAAGCATCGTGACAAAACTAGTAATCAGTCCTACATGAAGTCTTTTTTGATCCATCTGCATCCCTCTTTGAATACTAGTATCACTCGGATATTTGATCGTTTGATTATTTTTTCTATATTTTTCTCTTAAATTTTAAACAAAGATCATTTTACCGATATTGTGATTCGATGGTACGGCTGGGGATGATCCAAGCAGCCAGAATCACGATGTTTGCGATCAGCACGGCTACTGGCGCTACTAAATAGCCTAAGACAATTCCTAAGACATTCAAGCCAATCGATAAGTACGATTTCTTGTAATCATTCAGCATCGCCTTCAATGCTTTCTCGTGACCCTTATTTGCTTTGACAAGTTCTTTTGCCAAGATATAATACGCAATGTTAGCGATCAAGGTAACAAAACCATAAGTCATTTCTGGAGCCAGACTATTGATGTACTCACTGATCCATGAAGTGGCAAATGGAAAAAGTGAAAGCGCAAAAATAAAGAAACTATTCGCCCATAAGACCCGTCCATTTATCTTATGTACAACTTGAAATAAATGATGATGATTGTTCCAATAAATCGCTAAGATGATGAAACTGACAATATAGATAAAAAATCGGTAGCCTAATGCTGCGAGCGCCTCCCACGTATCTCCGTTAGGTTCATGAAGTTCTAAAACTAAAATAGTCATGATAATGGCGATTACAGCATCTGTAAATGCTTCAAGACGATTTTTAGGCATGATATTCTCCTCCTTTTCCGCTCTATTTTAGATGATAAACAAGGGAAAAAGCAATTGTTTGATCATTTAAGCAGATGAAGTAAAAATCAGTCTGCAGTTGGAGGTGTTTTTAGAGAATCCCTGTTATACTTTTTCTATAGTAAAGAATGAACAAGAGGAGGGTTTTGTATGCGTCAAAAAAATATGTTCTTAAATATCTTCATGGTTCTTTTAGTGTTGATTGCTGCTAGCTTTGTCATCAGTCTTTTTGTTAGTGTCGTAAGTGGCCTTTTATGGTTTGCGGTCAAAGTTTTGATTCCAATCGCTCTTATCATCTGGCTCGTTCGTTGGATCAAAGGCAATACACATCGAAAAAACTATTATTAATGAATCACATAATCACTCCGTTATGATATAACTTACTTAAAAACAGGGTCACGACATAAGTTCGCGACCCTATTTGATATATCATATATGAATTTTCCCAATTATCCTAATGCTACATCCAAGATCATCATAATGATAAATCCGCTCATAACACCAAAAACTGCAAAATGACGTTTGCTGGACAATGTCTGCTGTGCTTCGGGAATCAATTCTTCCACCACGACATAAATCATCGCTCCTGCAGCAAAAGCAAGTGCATAAGGAAGCAGCAGCTCCACTTTCGTTACTAGTAGTGCGCCAATCACCCCAGCGATTGGTTCAACGATTCCAGAAGCTTGTCCGTAAACAAAGGCCTTTTTACGGCTCAGACCTTCTTGTCGCAATGGGATTGATACAGCTGCTCCTTCTGGGAAGTTTTGGATACCAATACCTAGCGCCACCGAGACAGCGGCTAGTATAGCGGCTGTCGGATTATTCGCAGTTGCTGCTGCACCGAATGCTACCCCCACGGCTAAACCTTCAGGAACATTATGCAATGTAATAGAAAAAACAAGCAAGATTGTCCGCTTTAAATGGGTAGGCAATCCTTCTGCTTCATGTTGCGGTCCAAAATGCATATGGGGCAGTGTTTTATCTGCCATATATAAAAACATCCCACCTAAACCAAATCCAATACTTACAACTAGCCAAGCAATATCTCCATTTTCTTCTGCTTTTGTAATTGCTGGATCGAGCAAGGACCAAAAACTTGCAGCAATCATGACACCAGAAGCAAATCCTAACATCAAATTTAGCACTTCTTTTTTGATTTCTTTAAAGAAAAAAACCAATCCGGCACCAAGAGCTGTCATAAAATAAGTAAAAGCTGTCCCAGCAAGTGCTTGCTGCCAAGGATCAAGCCTCAATAGCCATTCAACCATGCCATTCCCCTCTCTTGAATCTATTTATGTACTACTCTAGCATATTCCCAAAAACATGACTACATTTTTGTGAAAAGACGAATTAGTTGGGATTTTCGATAAAAAGTTCTATACTCTAGATACCAAAAAATTATGAATCATCATTGCTAAAGGAGTGAAACACCATGTCAAAAATCAATGCAGGAGTCGCAATGGTAAAAGTTCTTGAAAGCTGGGGCATCGACCATATTTATGGCATTCCCGGAGGATCTTTCAATTCGATTATGGATGCGCTATATCACGAAAAAAACGAAATCAAATATATTCAAGTCCGTCATGAAGAAGTCGGTGCACTAGCAGCCGCCGCAGATGCAAAATTAACCGGGAAAGTTGGCGCTGTCTTCGGCTCTGCAGGACCTGGTGCGACACATTTGATCAATGGTTTGTATGATGCACAGATGGACCATGTACCTCTAGTAGCGTTCTTAGGACAAGTTGCTTCTACATCCATGAACTATAACTCTTTCCAAGAATTAAATGAAAATCCTATTTTCGCAGATGTCAGCGTATACAATCGTACAGTCATGACGCCCCAAAGTCTTCCACATGTCGTAGATGAAGCCATTAAAGCCGCCTATGAGCATAAAGGTGTGGCTATCGTAACTATTCCTGTTGATCTTGGGTTTGAAGAAATTGATGAACAACCTTTCTCTACTGCTCACACTCATAAAACAAGTGTGATATTACCAGAAGAAAAAGATTTGCTGGCTGCTTTGCCTTATCTTGAAAAAGCAAAAAAACCAGTTCTTTATGTTGGTCAAGGAACGCGAAACGGATTTCCGCAAATCAAAGAATTTTCAGAACATTTTTCAGTTCCTATTGTCGCTTCCGTTCTAGCAAAAGGAATTATTCCTGATGATTATGAAAACTTTCTTGGTTTTGCTGGACGTGTCGCTACTAAACCCGGAAATGAAGCATTGGCAGAAGCCGATCTAATCTTATTTGTCGGCAGCGACTTCCCGTTTGGACGTGCATTTTTTAATCCAACTGCTGAATTTATCCAAATCGATATTGATGCGTCAAAATTCGGGCGGCGCCATGAAACATCTCTGTCGATTCTCGGTGATGCAAACACAGCTTTGCAAAGACTGGTCGAATTAGGTGATACTCGTCCTGCTGATAGCTGGTACCTAGCAAATCAGGAAAATAAAGTAAAATGGGTAAATTGGTTGAAATCTTTTGAAGATCGTGAGGAAGAACCGATTCGACCAGAGGCTGTCTATAAAGAAATCAATCGGATTGCTGAAGACGATGCGATTTTCGTCACAGATGTCGGTAACACGACTATCCATTCTATTCGCTTATTAAATATGAACGGTAAACAAAAACATACAACCTCTGGATGGTTCGCCACTATGGGTAATGGTGTGCCTGGAGGAATTGCCGCACAACTAAGCTACCCAGAAAAACAAGTATTTACCTTAAGTGGTGATGGCGGATTTGCTATGGTCATGCAAGATATCATTACACAAGTTAAATATCAGCTTCCAATTATCAATGTTGTTTTTTCTAATGATTCTTATGGTTTCATCGAAGCAGAACAAGAAGATACGGAACAAAAGAAATTCGGTGTATTTTTAGAAGATGCAGATTTCGGTAAAGTTGGAGAAGCACTCGGAGCAAAAAGCTTTACAGTCACAGAATACTCGCAACTTCGGTTTGCCTTTGATGCAGCCGCAAAATCAGATCGTCCTGTAGTGATCGATGTGAAAATCAATAACAAGCGCCCATTGCCAGTAGAAGATCTGCATTTAGATCCAAGAAAATATTCTGAAGAAGAAATCCAAGCATTCAAAGAAAAATATGAAGTCCATGATTTGCCAGTATTGAATGAATTATATGAAAAGAGGTTGTAAAAACTGCGCTATGCTTCGAGTAATAAGAACGATGGACAGAAAATAGTTCCTCATATTTTCTAGGACGGCGATCTTATTACCGAGAAGCAGCAGGTGGAGCACCGTGTATCAAGAGGTTGTGAAAAAGCTACCCTGCATCAAGTAATAAGAACAGCCAAACAAAAATAGCTCGTCATATTTTTTCGTTTGGTTGGGCTTATTACCGCAGATGCAAACTTTTGAACACCGTATATCAAGAGGTTGTGATAACTGCGGTATGTTTCAAGTATTAAGATAAAATTTATGCGTATTGCTTTTCACATTTTTGCATAAATTTTTCTCGACACCTAAAGATTACCTCGTGCATATTTGTCCATGATAAAAAAGCCAGCTACCAATTGCAACAGTCAAACTGTTACCGGAAGCTGGCTTTTTTATTTGTTTGATTTCACTTATCTAAACGCATAGACGATATGTGTGATGCCGAATAACATAAAATAGAACCCAACTAAAAAGCTTAATGTCAACGCAGAAGAAATTGGATTAAACAATAAGAAAATTCCTAATAAAATTCCTAAAATATTGACGATGATCGTAAACCAATAATAACCTTCACTTACTCCTCTTGCCAAGTCAGCAGTAAATAACGCTAAAACGGAATCAGCAATAAACCATACTGCAAAAACAAAAGGTAATGCTGCGACTCCTGCACCAATATTGAATAAGAAAAAGACGCCAACTAGAATATCGATGATCCCGATTATTAAGGGCATTTTTCCTTTATATCCTGTTAGCTCTTTTAATCTGTTACGTACAAACAGTTCAAATATTCCTTTAATAAATGCAAAAATCGCAAAGACTACTACAATTGCAACTAAATTTCCGACAGGGTCTTGAAATGATAACAATGAGACAAGTACAAATAAAATTCCCAAAATCAATGAGCCCCAGTCGATGGTTCTTTTTTCATCCATTTTCTATCCTTCTTTCATTTCTTTTACAGTTTTATAGTACTCCTTCTTATAAATAACGTCAAAAATTATGCTGTTTCAAACTAAAAAATCCTATAGCAGCTATTTCTACTCCTCTTTTATGTTTATTTTCTTCATTCTGTTTCACGTGAAACACAAAGAATGTTCGATTGCCTTGAATCTTTTACCTTTCCCCTATATAATTCTATAAGACTTGTCAAAAACTAATAATGATAAAAGTGAGGAAAAAAATTGATTACTGTAAATGATGTGAGTTTGCACTTTTCAGACCGCAAACTATTTGATGATGTGAATATTAAATTTACCCCCGGAAACTGCTATGGCTTGATTGGTGCAAATGGTGCAGGTAAATCAACGTTCCTTAAAGTGTTATCAGGGGATCTGCAGCCTTCCACAGGTTCCGTTACTATGGGACCAGATGAACGGATGGCCGTATTGAAACAGAACCATTACGACTATGAAGACTATACTGTACTTGAAACAGTCATCATGGGACACAAGCGTCTGTATGAAGTGATGAAAGAAAAAGATGCAATTTACATGAAAGAAGATTTCACTGACGAAGATGGTATTCGAGCAGCTGAATTAGAAGGAGAATTTGCTGAGCTTAATGGATGGGAAGCAGAACCAGAAGCAGCTGTTTTACTGCAAGGACTGAACATCCCTGAAGAATTGCACCATCAGCAAATGAGTGAATTGACTGGCGGACAAAAGGTAAAAGTGTTGTTAGCACAAACACTATTTGGTAAACCTGATGTTCTTTTACTAGACGAACCAACAAACGGTCTGGATATCCAATCGATCAATTGGTTGGAAGAATTTTTGATTAATTTTGAAAATACTGTGATCGTTGTCTCCCATGACCGTCACTTTTTGAACAAAGTATGTACACATATGGCGGATCTGGATTTTGGTAAAATCAAACTTTATGTAGGAAATTATGATTTTTGGTTGGAATCTAGTCAATTAGCGGCTAAACTCCAAGCGAATGCAAATGCCAAAAAAGAAGAACAAATCAAAGAGCTCCAAGAATTCATTGCTCGCTTTAGTGCGAATGCATCAAAATCAAAACAAGCAACTTCACGTAAAAAAATGCTTGAAAAAATTACTTTGGACGATATCCAGCCTTCTTCTAGACGTTACCCATTCGTTGGATTCAAACCTGAACGTGAGATCGGAAACGACTTATTGCAGGTAGAAAATGTAAGTGTAACGATTGATGGAAAGAAAATCTTAGATGATATATCTTTTAATTTAAACAAAGAAGACAAGGTTGCTTTTGTCGCAGAAAATGATATAACAACAACAACGCTATTCAAAGTTATAATGGGTGAAATTACACCAGATACTGGAACAGTACGTTGGGGAGTAACAACCAGTCATTCTTATTTACCAAAGGATACAACGAAAGAATTCGACACGGATCTAACGATTTTAGACTGGTTGCGCCAATATGCAAGTAAAGAAGAAGATGACAACACCTTCTTAAGAAGTTTCTTAGGAAGAATGCTGTTTTCTGGTGAAGAAGTATTGAAACCAGTAAATGTTTTATCTGGTGGAGAGAAAGTCCGTTGTATGCTCTCAAAAATGATGCTTTCGAAAGCTAACGTACTTGTATTAGACGATCCAACGAACCATTTAGACTTAGAATCAATCACCGCATTGAATGATGGCTTGATGGCATTTACTGGCTCGATCCTGTTTGCCTCTCATGACCATCAATTTATCCAAACATTGGCAAACCGTATCATTGCTGTTTCAGATAAAGGTGTGATTGATCGGGCTGATACGACATATGATGAATTCTTGGAAAACACAGATATTCAAAAACAATTGAACGAGTTATGGGCGTAACGACCTATTTAGCTTAAAAAACAAAAAAACAGCGACCTCTAAGAGATAGAATGCTCATCTATCTTTTAAGAGTCGCTATTTTTGTTACATTCAAATCCTAGGCATTTTTACAGAATGAGTTACTGCTTTTATCGACTGATTCCCATCGAAAAAATCGCGATACAGCCATAGCCTGTGTGACTGGCGATCGTTGGTCCTAAGGGATAAAGCTTGACATCTTTCATCTTTATCTGCTCTTCCAAAAGCCGTTTTGCCTTCTCCGCGCTCTCTAGATCCCCAGCGTAAGCCACATAAACGATTTGATCAAGTGGCGCAACGATTGTTTTTACTGTCTCATTGACGATTGTCTGGATCGACTTGTTCCTTCCGCGAACTTTGTCAACATTCGTCAGCCTTCCTTCTTTATCTACCGTAATAATAGGCTTTACACTCAATAGACTGCCCAGAGTAGCACTTGCTTTGGAAATCCTACCGCCTCGTTCTAGATACTTCAAATCGTCTACAGTTACCCATGAATGGACTTTCAAATAATTTTTTTCCAGCCACTCTAAGGTTTCTTCGATACTTTTCCCTTCTTTTTTCAATCTTGCAGCTTCCAATACTAAAAGCCCTTCCCCGATACTTGCAGCTTTTGTATCAAAAACATAGATCTCAGGGTCTTCATATTCTTCCTTCAGTAATTCAACAGCTTGAAGCGCACTGCTGTAAGAGCCGCTTAATCCACTGGAAAAAGCCACATATAAGACAGGAATCTGTTTTTCCGCATAAGAACGGAAAAATTCTAAATATCGGCCAACATTGATTTGTGATGTCGTAGGCATCGCACCATTTTTCAGCTGATTCATGTAGCGGTCATAATTGAATGTCTTTCCGAGATCATCTACTAACTCTTGATCATTCAATTGGAGATTCATTGATAAAAAATCAATTTTTTCTTCTGCTAATACATGGTATGGCAGATCACAACAAGAATCTGTTACAATTTGATACACATTTTTCAACCCCTTCTCGTTACATTTTACCCTTATCGTCTATTATAGCAAATCTCTTGCGCTAGACACACTTTAACCGGTTTATTTTCGCAAGTTCTAATCAAAATAAGAGGTTGTGACAGAAGTGGTCAGCTTCAAGAAATAAGAAGGAATTTACGAAAATTGCTTCTTAAATTTTTGTGGAATTTCGGCTTATTTCCGTAGAAGCTACTTCTGGACCACCGTGAATAAGAGGTTGTGAAAAAGCTGCTCTGCATCAAGCAGTAAGAACAATCAGATAAAAATAGCACTCCATATTTTTCATCTGATTGGGCTTAGTGCCGTAGATGCAAGCCTTTGAACACCATTTATTCGAAAAAAGGGACTGTGACACGGTTTTTGTCACAGTCCCTTATTCTGAATAAACAGTGTTCAAGTTATTATTATCGTATAGATAAACACTTCGACTCGCTCTGGTAAGAACGTCCTGATTCAGTCGTCGTTTTTATCCTTAGATTTGCGCCCAGACGCTTTCTAAGATGTTTGTTTGTGTTCTATCAGGTCCGACAGAAAATGTTGAGATACGTACACCAACAAGCTCTGAGATACGACGTACATAGTTACGTGCGTTTTCTGGCAGTTCTGCAAGTGTTTTGCATCCTGTAATATCTTCTGACCAGCCTGGCAATTCTTCATAGATTGGTTTGCAACGGTTCAACTCTTTCAAGCTTGCTGGATAGTGGTAGATTAGTTCGCCATCTAATTCATAAGCCGTGCAAATTTTTACGGTTTCCAATCCACTTAATACATCGATTGAGTTTAAAGATAGGTTGGTAATACCTGAAACCCGTTTAGAATGGCGCATAACTACAGAATCAAACCAACCGACACGACGAGGACGTCCAGTTGTCGTACCGTATTCTCGCCCTACTTTGCGGATTTGTTCTCCTGTTTCATCAAATAGTTCAGTTGGAAATGGTCCATCACCGACACGTGACGTATAGGCTTTGCAGACGCCGACGACTTTATTGATTTTTGAAGGTCCTACACCGCTTCCGATTGTAACACCACCGGCTACTGGATTAGAAGAAGTAACAAAAGGATAGGTTCCTTGGTCGATATCCAACATGACTCCTTGTGCCCCTTCAAACAACACTCGTTTACCTGCATCTAAGGCGTCATTCAAGATAACCGAAGTATCTGTGACGTATTGTTTGATTTGTTGACCATATTCATAATATTCTTCAAAAATATCGTCAAAATCAAGTGGTTCTGAATCGAACATTTTTACAAATTGACGGTTTTTGTCATCTAGATTCAAACGAAGTCGTTCTTCAAAAATTTCTTTATCCAATAAGTCTGCGATACGGATACCTACACGAGCGGCTTTATCCATATAAGCTGGTCCGATTCCTTTGATCGTTGTACCGATTTTGTTTTCACCTTTCGCATCTTCTTGTAATTGGTCCAATTTGATATGATAAGGCAAGATTACGTGTGCGCGGTCAGAAATACGCAGATTACTTGTTTCTACACCTTTTTCATGTAAATAAGCTAATTCTTTGACCAATGATTTAGGATTGACTACGACGCCATTTCCAATCACACTGATCTTGTCTTTATAAAAAATCCCAGAAGGAATCAAATGCAGTTTATAAGTCACACCGTTGAATTTGATTGTGTGCCCTGCATTGTCGCCACCTTGGTACCGTGCAATCACTTCAGCATTTTCACTGAGAAAGTCTGTGATTTTTCCTTTCCCTTCATCGCCCCATTGCGTACCTACTACTACTACAGATGACATGTGAACACCTCGTTCTATATTATTTAATCCTGAACCATTGTATCAATAATAGATACATAATTCAAATAAAATCGAATGATTTTTATTTTTATTTTATAAAAACGCTTAAAAAACGAACTTTTATCGTTTTAGAATGATTGTTAAAAAAGAGGTTGTAACAGAAGTGGTCAACTTCAAGAAATAAGAAGGAATGTACGAAAATTGCTTCTCAAATTTTTGTGGCATTTCGGCTTATTTCCGAAGAAGTTACTTCTGGAACACCGTTTATTCGGAAAAAGGGACTGTGACAAGACTTTTGTCACAATCCCTTTGGAGATCTGTTTTAATTAAGTGCTCTAGTCACTCTTGCAGTTACTCGTCGCATCTTATACGAGTGCCCTTGGTCATTGCGCAAGGCTGAACGCTGCTTCCACAACCTCTTCTTTAAAATTCTTCTCTTGGCGAAAGCGACGAAAATTTATTGTATTCTTTGATAAACAGCAGTTCAACTGTTCCTCGCGCACCGCTTCGGTTCTTCTCGATGATGACTTCGATGACGTTGTCATTTTTTGGCTCATTTCCATCATCGTCATCTCCGCCTTCTCTTTCATAATAATCATCCCGATACAAGAAGGCTACGATGTCCGCATCTTGTTCGATTGATCCGGATTCACGAATATCACTTAGTACTGGACGTTTGTCTTGTCGCTGTTCTACTCCACGAGACAACTGCGAAAGAGCAATGACAGGTACTTTCAGTTCTTTTGCCAGTTTTTTCAGTTGGCGGGAGATATCTGATACTTCTTGTTGACGGTTCTCTTTACCGTTCCCTTCAATCAACTGCAAATAATCGATCAATATCAAGCCTAGGTTGCCTTTTTCTTGCGCTAGTTTTCGACATTTCGCGCGGATCTCAGAGATCTTGATCCCTGGTGTATCATCGATAAAAATATTTGCTCGAGAAAGACTTCCCATCGCAACGATCAGATTCGACCATTCTTCTTCCGAAAGCTGACCTGTACGCAAATGGCTAGCTTCAATCGAACCTTCTGCACAAAGCATCCGATTTACAAGAGATTCCGCCCCCATTTCCAGACTGAATATCGCAACAGAACGATCTGTTTTGGTTCCTACATTTTGAGCAATATTCAATGCGAACGCTGTTTTACCTACCGCTGGACGGGCAGCCAGAATGATTAGTTCTTCGGGCTGGAAACCTGCTGTCATTTTGTCCAGACCTTGATAGCCAGTTGGTAGGCCTGTGATTTCTTCATTGTTTTGAGCTAGTCGATCGATATTTTCAATCGTTGAGTTCAGTACTTCAGCAATGGATAAAAAGCCGCTTCGATTTCTTTTTTCCGAAACCTCCAAGATACTGCGTTCTGCATCATCTAAGATCGTCTGAACTTCTTCTCCTTGCTCGAATCCTTTTGTAACGATCCCTGTTGCTGTCTGAATCAATGTACGCAATAATGATTTTTCTTCAACGATTTTCGCATAGTAGACGATATTTGCTGCTGTCGGAACTGCTAAAGCCAAATCTGATAGGTAACTTAAACCACCGGCATCTTCTAACAAATTTGCTTGTTCTAGTCGGTCTTTAACAGTAACAACGTCAATCGCTTCATTACGATCATTCAACTCGATCATTGTCTCAAAAATAATTTGATGGCCGCGACGATAAAAGTCTTTTGGCTCTATGTACTCCATGGCATCAATGATCGTTTCTGCATCAAGAAAAACAGAGCCTAGAACCGCTTGTTCAGCTTCAATATTTTGCGGTGGGATTCGATCCTGCCACACTTCATTCATACGTATCGCTCCTTGTCTTCAATTGCTTCATTTTACAAGAAAATGATGGAAAAGTCATCATTCGCATCGAAAGTATCCTAAAAAAATAGCTCTCTTTTATTATACTCGTTTTCTTCATGCTATTTTACTGTTCTCAAAAAAGAAACCGAAATCAATCTGAAATCGATATGCAGCTTGTGCTTTTGTTGCTACAGCTGCTTTTCTCAGATAAATTTCGGTTTGTCTTTTCTCCTTCTGGTTCTTCTTACCAGCTGAACATCACTATCAAAACTTGTTATTCTTGTACGACATGAACTTTGATCGTAGCCGTCACCTCATGATGCAACTTCACAGGTACGTTTGTGTAGCCTAGTGAACGGATTGGGTTTTCTAGTTCGATTTTTCGTTTATCTAATTTGATTTTGTATTGTTTGTTTAGCCCTTCAGCAATTTGTTTTGAAGGAATCGATCCAAACAAACGGCTGTCTTCCCCTGCTTTTGCTTTTAACTCGACTACCGTATCTTCTTTTTCCAAGAATTCTTTTAATTTTTTAGCTTCTTCCAAGATTTCAGCTTCGTGTTTTTCTTGGGCTTTCTTCTGTCCAGCTAACTGACTGATACTACTTTTCGTTGCTTCTTTTGCCAAGTTATTTTTGATTAGATAATTTTGTGCATAACCTGCTGGAACTTCTTTGATGTCGCCTTTTTTACCTTTTCCTTTTACGTCTTGTAAAAAAATTACTTTCATTTGGATTACTCCTTATCATATATTTGATTCATATTTTCTTTGATTGCAGCAAAAAGCTTCTGTTTTGTTTCTTCAACTGTCGTATTCTCCAGTTGAGTAGCTGCATTTGTGAAGTGTCCTCCACCACCTAAGGATTCCATGATGATTTGGACATTGATCGTACCGGTACTTCGGGCACTGATCCCAATCAATCCGTCTGTCCGCTTCGTAATGACGAAAGCTGCGTTGATATTGATCATCGAAAGCAGTGTATCTGCTGTTTTTGCCGCTATGACACTATTATACTCTTTTTCATCTGTTCCTGCCGCCACAACAATATCAGAAGTCACATACTCGCTTCCAGCAATCAAATGACTGATTTCCAAGTATGTCGCTAAGTCCGAGCTCAATAAATATTGTACTAAGGATGCGTCTGCTCCACAAGACCTTAAATAGCTGGCAACATCAAAAGTTCGTGCAGTTGTACGAACATTGAAACTATTCGTATCTACAACCATCCCTGCAAGTAATAGTGTGGCCTCAAAGCGATCTAAGCGATTCGTTTTGCTGCTTTGGTATTGGATCAGCTCAGAAACTAGCTCTGAAGCGGAAGAGGCTGAAGATTCGATATAAGTCAGCAAAGGCTTGCTTGGAAACTCTTCCCCTCGGCGGTGATGATCAATGATCACGATCTTATCAAATTGCTCATATAGGCTCTGAGAGATCGATAGAGAAGGTTTATGATAATCCACCATCACGAGGAGGTCTTCATCTTTTTTCAGCTCTATGGCGCGTTCTGGAGAGATCAATTGCATTTCTAATTCTGGATGTTTATCGATTTCTTCGAGACAACGTTCTACATCTGGAATGATTTCGTTCTCGTTGATAACGATATAAGCCTTTTTCTGGTTGAAGCGTGCAAGACAACTGACACCAAAAGCAGAGCCTAAAGCATCCATATCCGGAAATTTATGTCCCATGATGAACACATCGCCTGTTTCATCAAAAATCCGGCGCAAAGCAGTACTCATCGCTCGAGAACGGACACGCGTGCGTTTGACATTCTTAGCTGATTTACCGCCATAATAAACAGGTTTCGCACCTTCTTTTACCTCTTTCACGACAACTTGGTCGCCTCCGCGGACTAGAGCAACATCTAAATTGTTCTGAGCTTCTCCACCGATTTCATCGAGGGATCTTGCGCCATAAGCAATCCCCATACTCAAGGTGACAGGCGAGCTCTGTTTTTCAGCTTCTGCTCGAAAGCGGTCCAACAAATCAAATTTTTTATCCATCATCTTTTTCAAATCGATCATCTGCGCGACGAAGAAAAACCGTTCTGCGTTGATTCTTTTGAAAAAGACATGGTATTCATTCATCCAGTCAGAAACTAGTGTAGTGACGAAAGAGTTCAAATAAGAAATCTCTTTATCATCCAATTTATCAATAGCATCTGCATAGTTATCAATAGATAAAATACCGATTACTGGCTGACTGTTCGCCTGATGAAGTTTCAACAACTGGTTTTGGGTGATATCATTAAAATAAACGACACCCTTTACTGTATCCATATCAAACTGAAATGTTTTATCTGCTAGATAGACTTGGTTTTTCTTTTTTTCTTTTGCAGTAAAAAAAGTATCTAACAATTCTTCCTCTGTTAATCCACTTTGATCTTTGACTTTCAATGCTAAAGGATTGAGCCATTCGATTTTTTGGCTTGATGGCTGATAAGCAATCACTCCTACAGGCATGACTTCTGAGACATAAGCCAGATTTGTTTCGGCTACGGTCGAAGCCTGCTGGATTTTTTCACGTTTATTTAAAATAAGCCAGCGTTTCATTTTCAACCAATAGCGAACGCCCCATAAATTCATCAAAAGAATGACCAAAGCGCTAACAAAACGAAATGGTAAAATTAAGACTACCAATACTTCGATTAGTATAAACAGGATAAGGAAGAGAGGTTTTGGGGATAAATGATTGTTTTTATTTTCCATAATTTTCCTCCCATATATGACTAACTTGATTTTACCATAACTTTCGTCATTCAAGCGACTAAACGAATATCGGTTATTTTTACAGAAAAAAAAGAATTGAATAGCTGATCAAAAGGATCAGTCATTCAATTCCTCGGATTTATTAGTCTTCGCTAACGAAAGGTAGCAAGCCCATGATACGTGCGCGTTTGATTGCAACAGTAATTTTACGTTGGTTTTTAGCGCCTGTACCAGTTACACGACGTGGCAAGATTTTACCGCGTTCTGAAATAAATCTTTTTAGTAATTCGATATCTTTATAATCGATATATTCAATATGGTTAGCAGCAATGTAATCTACTTTACGACGTTTACGTCCGCCTCTTCTTTGTTGTGCCATTCTATTTCCCTCCTATCAAATTCGTTTAGAATGGTAAATCATCATCTGAAATGTCGATCGTTGAACTTGAGCCGAATGGGTCAGAAGTATCACGGTCGAAATCAGGCATACCGTTGGATGATTGAGATGTTTGATTAGAGTTATTGTTTCCGCCAAATCCGCCAGCTGATTGACCAGAACTTTGGAATCCGCCGCTTTGTTGGCGATTTTCAGATGCAGAACGACTTTCCAGCAATTGGAAGTTGTCAGCTACTACTTCTGTCACGTATACACGTTGTCCTTGCTGATTATCATAAGAACGAGTTTGGATACGTCCAGTAACACCTAAAAGTGTTCCTTTACGAGCATAGTTTGCTAAAGTTTCTGCTGATTTGCGCCAAATCACACAGTTGATAAAATCAGCCTCGCGATTGCCGCTTTGGTTTGTAAAATTACGATTCACAGCCAAAGTAAATGTTGCGACTGCCGTACCACTTGCTGTGTAACGCAAATCTGGATCTTTCGTCAGACGTCCAACTAATACAACATTATTAATCAAAATAGTCATCTCCTCTCATCGTTTTTCTATTGTTTCACATGAAACAACAATTAAGCTTCTTCTTTAACAATCATGTGACGAATGATGTCGTCGTTGATTTTAGCAAGACGGTCAAATTCATTGACAGCATTTGCTGATGATGGAGAAGATACTTTAACGATGTGATAGATACCTTCACGGTAACCGTTCATTTCATAAGCGAAACGGCGTTTTTCCCAATCTTTTGATTCGATAACTTCTGCTCCGTTATCTTTCAAGATTGCATCGAAACGTTCGATTAAAGCAGTTTTTGCTTCTTCATCAATGTTTGGACGAATAATGTACATGATTTCATATTTCGTGTTTTCCATTGATATTCACCTCCCTGTGGACTTTCGGCTCTTAGGTTCCTAAGAGCAAGGAGAGTTATCTAATTAATTAGACTACTCACAAGCTTTGATTATACACTCTATTTTGGTCAAAAGCAATACAGAATAAACAGTTTTAAATATTTTAAGAGAAATTCAATTAATCAAAAAAGCAAGCAAGGGAACTGTGACAAAAGTCTTGTCGCAGTTCCCTTTTTTCGAATAAACGGTGTTCTCCTGCCAACTCCTCGGTCACAAGTCACACTATTCAACAAACATGAGAAGCTATTTTTTTGAAATTGCTCCTTGTGACTCAGAGTGAAACGGCAGGCTCACGACCTCTTCCTTAAACGGTGTTCAAAAGCTTGCATCTACGGCACTAAGCCCAATCAGATGAAAAATATGGAATGCTATTTTTGTCTGATTGTTCTTACTGCTTGATGCAGAGCAGCTTTTTCACAACCTCCTACACGGTGTTCCAGAAGTAACTTCTTCGAAAAATAAGCCGAAATTTCACAAAAATTTGAGAAGCAATTTTCGTGAATTCCTTCTTATTTCTTGAAGCTGACCACTTCTGTCACAACCTCTTTGCTAACTTAAACACCTCATCTTTATGATTATTCTTCTGTTGCTTGCTCTTCAACTGTTTGTTCTACCGCTTCTGGCTCGACTGCTGCCATTGTGACGACTTTCGTATCAGCTTCCATCTTCATCAAACGTACACCCAATGTTGAACGTCCAGTTTGAGAAACAGTCGATACGTTGAAACGGATAATCACACCTTTATCTGTAATCAGCATGATGTCTTCATCTCCAGAAACAGTGGTCAATCCGGCTAGTGGACCATTTTTTTCAGTGATATTCGCCGTTTTGATTCCTTTACCTCCGCGGCCTTTCACTGGATATTCCGATACTTTGGTCCGTTTTCCGTAACCTTTTTCTGTAATCACTAGTACTTCTTGGTCTTCCTTCATCAGGGCTGCCCCAACAACGTAGTCTTCCTCACGCAAACGTATCCCTCTGACGCCGGAAGCTGTACGTCCCATATCGCGGACTGCTTCCTCTTTGAAGGTCACAGAGTAGCCGTTATGTGTGCCAATGATGATATTTGACTGTCCATCTGTCAATAGAACATTGACTAATTCGTCATCTTCTTTCAAACCAATTGCAATCAGACCATTGCTTCGGATGTTAGCGAAAGCAGTGACAGACGTACGTTTAACTGTACCTTGACGCGTCGTAAAGAAGAGGTAGTGGCCTTCTTCTGCTTCTCCCGTCACCGCAATAATTGCTTGGATGCTTTCACTCGAGTCGATACCCAGCAAATTGATGATTGGGATACCTTTGGCTGTACGTCCGTATTCTGGAATTTCGTATCCTTTTGCCCGATACACTTTTCCGTTATTCGTAAAGAATAACAATGTATCATGGGTAGAACAAGAAACTAGATTCTTGACGAAGTCGTCATTGTGGATACCCATTCCTTGGACACCACGCCCGCCTCTTCGTTGAGCTCTGAATTCATTATTTGCCAAACGTTTGATATAACCATTGTTTGTCAGTGTAATAACGATTTCTTCTTCTTCAATCAAATCTTCATCTTCTAGACTTAAGACCTCACCGACTAGTAATTCTGTGCGTCGTTTATCACCAAATCGTTGATTCAAGTCTGCTAATTCATTCTTGATGATTTCTGTGACACGTTCGGGTCTTGCCAGAATGTCAGTCAAATCTTCAATCAGTTTCAATAGTTCTTGGTATTCATTTTCGATTTTTTCCCGTTCCAAACCGGTCAATCGACGCAAACGCATATCTAAGATAGCTTGTGATTGGCGATCGGATAAATCGAACCGTTCGATCATTATTGCTTTTGCTTCATCATCTGATTTAGACCCGCGGATAATCGCAATGATTTCATCGATATGATCCAAAGCAATACGCAAACCTTCTAAGATGTGTGCTCTTGCTTCTGCTTTTTCTTTTTCAAAGACCGTCCGTCGTGTGATGACTTCGCGTTGATGTTCGATATAGTTTTCAAGGATTTGTTTCAAACTTAAAACTTTCGGCACGCCTTTTTCGATGGCCAACATATTGAATCCAAATGAATTCTGTAAGGATGTCAATTTGTATAAGTTATTCAAAATAACTGATGCGCTGGCGTCACGACGAATGTCAATGACAATTCGCATGCCTTCACGGGAAGATTCATCCCGCAAATCCGTGATTCCTTCGATACGCTTGTCTCTGTGCAACTCAGAAATCCGTTCAATCAATTTGGCTTTATTGACCATATAAGGTAATTCCGTCACGAGGATCCGTTCTTTGCCATTTGGCATCTCAGTGATCTCAACTTTTGCACGTACGGTAATAGAACCTTTACCTGTTTCATACGCTCTTCGGATTCCTGATTTTCCCATGACTAAACCACCTGTTGGAAAATCTGGTCCAGGTAATACTTCCATCAATTCATTGGTCGTCACATCAGGATTATCCATCAGCAAATCGATAGCCGCTACTACCTCAGATAAATTATGAGGTGGGATATTCGTTGCCATACCCACGGCTATCCCCGTCGTTCCGTTCACCAAAAGATTGGGGAAGCGAGCAGGTAATACAACGGGTTCTTTTTCTGTGTCATCATAGTTGCTTTGGAAATCAACAGTGTTCTTATTGATATCACGCAGCATTTCTGTAGCGATTTTACTCATCCGTGCTTCGGTATAACGCATAGCAGCGGCACCGTCACCGTCAACAGAACCAAAGTTTCCATGGCCATCCACTAGCATATAACGATAGCTAAATGGCTGCGCCATCCGTACCATTGACTCATAGATCGCACTATCCCCATGAGGATGGTATTTACCCATGACATCTCCGACGATTCTGGCAGATTTTTTATGGGCTTTATCCGGTGTCACACCTAATTCGTTCATGCCGTATAAAATACGGCGATGAACGGGTTTCAGACCATCTCTGACATCAGGCAGTGCACGTGCGACAATAACACTCATCGCATAATCGATGAAGGAGTCTTTCATTTCGCTGGTTAGATTGACATCATGGATGTTTTCTCTGATTTCTTCACTCATTCTTTTTCCTCCTTCATGATTAAATATCTAAGTTCTTCACGTAATGTGCATTTTCCTCGATGAATGCACGACGAGGCTCTACTCGATCCCCCATCAACATTTCAAATATCTGGTCTGCCGCAATAGCATCGTCCACGCTGACGCGGGCCATCATTCGATTACTTGGGTCCATAGTTGTTTCCCATAGTTGATGATCATCCATTTCTCCAAGTCCTTTATACCGCTGAACACTTGGTTTTGGTGAAGCAGGAAGTGAAGCAACGACTTGTTTCAACTCTTCTTCTGCATTCTTTCCTGGTTGTACATACGTGATATTCTTCCCTTGTTTTACCCCGTATAAAGGCGGCTGAGCAATATAGACATAACCAGCTTCAACAATTGGACGCATGTAACGGTAAAAAAGAGTCAGCAGCAATGTACGGATATGCGCACCATCAACATCGGCATCAGTCATGATCACTAATTTATGATAACGAGCTTTCGATACATCGAAATCTTCTCCAAACCCTGTACCCATAGCGGTAAATAAAGACCGGATCTCTTCATTTGCCAAGATCTTATCCATACTTGCTTTTTCAACATTCAAGATTTTCCCACGAATAGGCAAGATAGCTTGAAATTCTCGATTACGACCTTGCTTAGCTGATCCGCCGGCCGAATCTCCTTCGACGATGAACAATTCGCATTTTTCAGGATCGTTGCTAGAGCAGTCTGCTAATTTTCCTGGCAGATTACTGATCTCTAAAGCACCTTTACGTCTCGTTACTTCACGCGCACGTTTCGCTGCTAGACGAGCTCTGGAAGCTAATAATCCTTTTTCAACGATTTGACGGCCCACACTTGGGTTTTCTAGCAAGAATTTCATGAAATGCTCGCTAAATAACCGATCAGTGACTGTCCGTACTTCGGAATTGCCCAATTTTGTTTTTGTTTGTCCTTCGAATTGAGGGTCAGGATGCTTGATAGAAATAACAGCTGTCAATCCTTCTCGCACGTCTTCACCAGTCAAGTTGTCATCATTTTCTTTCATCAGCTTTTGTTTTCGAGCATAATCATTGATTACCCGAGTTAATGCAGTCTTGAATCCTGATTCATGTGTTCCGCCTTCATACGTATGGATATTGTTGGCAAAACTCATGATATTGGAATGGTAGCCGTCTGTATATTGCATAGAGACTTCAACTGCGATATCTTGCTGCTCACCTTCCAAATATACAGGTTCTGGGAAAATCACGGTTTTGTTTGCATTCAAGTATTCGACATAACTTTTGATCCCGCCATCATAATGGTATTCATTGATGACTGGTTCTTCTTCTCGTTTGTCCTCAATCGAGATACGCATCCCGCGGTTCAAGAAAGCTAGTTCACGGATTCGGGTAGCCAATTTTGAAAAATCAAACTCAGTTGTCTCTGTAAAAATTTCAGGATCTGGCGTAAAGTGAACCGTTGTTCCATGGCGATCCGTTTGTTCAATGATCTTTAAGTCGTCCACTACAGCTCCACGACGATACTCTTGATAGTACACATTTCCTTCTTTGTATACTTTGACATCAAGTTGCGTAGAAAGTGCGTTTACGACGGAAGATCCCACTCCATGAAGACCACCGGAAACTTTGTATCCGCCACCGCCAAATTTTCCTCCAGCATGTAAAACAGTAAAGACCGTTTCAACTGCAGGACGTCCGGTTTTTGCTTGGATATCTACTGGTATCCCCCGTCCATCGTCAATAACAGTGATACTGTTGTCTTTTTCTATAATCACATGGATTTTCGTTGCAAAACCTGCTAATACTTCATCGATCGAATTATCGACGATTTCCCAAACAAGGTGATGCAGACCTTCAGAACTAGTCGAACCGATATACATGCCAGGTCGTTTACGAACGGCTTCAAGTCCTTCAAGTACTTGAATCTGACTGGCATCATATTCTTTAGCGCGTTCTACTAAACTTCTTTCTTCTGTCATTCAGTTTCTTCTCCTTTTAATTTCCCTTGTCGAACATAAAAAATCTCAGGTTCAACAGTCATTTTATTTTTTACATGGTCAAGTGTCGTCGTTGTTAAGAACGTTTGAACTTTTCCTTCGATTGTTTCCAGCATATGGAGCTGACGATTATCATCCAGCTCGCTCATCACATCATCTAATAATAGGATTGGATATTCCCCTGTCTCTTCTTTGATCAAATCAATTTCTGCTAATTTGACACTTAGAGCAGTCGTTCTTTGCTGTCCTTGCGATCCATAAGTCTGCACGTTTTTTTGATTAATAAAAAAGGAAAGATCGTCACGGTGAGGACCAACTGTCGTCGTTCCCCGAAAAAGGTCTTTCTTTTTGTTTTGATTCAAAAGTGCGAGAAATTGTTCTTGGATTTGTTCTTGCGTATGTGTTTCTAAAGAATCGACTGCGGTGAGATACTCGATTTCCAACTGCTCTTTATGATGTGTGATTTGCTGATGTAAAGAATTAGCCCAAAACTCCAATCGCTTGATGAACTGTGCTCTTGCTTTCAATACTTTGCTACCAAACGCTGCTAGTTGTTCGGACAAAATATCCAAATAAAGCAAATCAGTTTGTTTTTTTTCATTCAATTGCTTCAAATACTGGTTTCTTTGCTTCAAAATCGCTTGGTATTGGACAAGATCATAAAGATAAATTGGATTGATCTGACCTAATTCCATATCTAAAAATTTCCGCCTGATCTGCGGGCTGCCTTTTACTAACGAAAGATCCTCTGGTGCAAATAAAATGACATTCATTTGTCCCACGTAAGTACTTAACTTTTTTTGTTCGATATGGTTGATCTTGGTTTTTCGGCCTTTTTTAGATAATAAGATTTCTAATGGGAGAGTGGATGAACCTTTTGCGATCTCTCCTTGGATCATTGCCTGATCGTCATTCCAACCAATCAATTCCTGCTCACTACTTGTCCGATGGCTTCGCGTCATAGCCAATACATAGATACTTTCCAAAAGATTTGTTTTTCCCTGCGCATTTTCACCTAAAAAAATGACCAGATTCTTGGAAAATTCGATGTTCAGCTCTTCGTAATTTCGATAATTTTTTAAATACAGCTTATTCAGCCTCATTATCGTCGTTTCCTTTTTTTACCATAAAAAAAGTTCCTACTTCTGGAACTTCAACCATCATACCGGGATAAAGCTTGCGTCCACGACGATTTTCCGGCTCGCCATCGACTAACACAGTGTTTTCTGCCAAATACCATTTTGCTTGTCCGCCACTACCGATAACGGTGGCTTCTTTCAGCATTTGACCCAACGTCATGAATTCCGTATTTAGAATGACTTGTTGTTTCAATGTCCATCCCTCATTTTCATTATTAAAAGTATACTCTATTATACCTTTTTTTCCGCAATAAAACAAATTTATCCATATATTTTTCCATATAAGACGATTTAATCTAAAAAAGGTGATTTAGACAAAAATAAACAGAAAGCCTTAAAAGAGATTTTAGGGCCTTCTGTTTAAATTTTATTTTTTCTAATTCTTTTCAATTAAATTTTCAATATCTTTGAAAATCTTTGTTAATTTGTACGTACAGGAGTAATCAATTGGATAAATTGAACGCCATCTTCCGTTGGTTCCAACGTGAATGGTCGAATAGCGGAAATAAATTTTACTTTGATACTCATATCTCCAAATGCACGCAACGCTGCTTTCATATAATCCGGGTTGAAAGAAATCTCCAATGGATCGCCACTGCTTGCTGTATAGCTCAAGCTTTCTTCTACTTTCCCGATTTCTGGAGAATTTCCGTATAAAACAACCGCATCTGGACGAATGGATAAACGAACGATATTGTTGCGGCCTTCATGAGAAAGTAAAGAAGCACGTTCGATTGCTGCTAGAAAGCTAGGAACAGAAAATTCGACCTCTGTATTAAAGCTTGATGGGATCAAACGATTGGTATCAGGATAGTTTCCTTCTAGCAAGCGGGAATAGAAATACATTGTTTCCGTTTTAAACAAGACTTGGTTTTCCATAATGCTGATTTCGACGATTTCTTCTTCATTTGTCAATGAGCGAGACAATTCGATCAAACTTTTCCCGGGAATAACAATATCAAAATGATCAGCCGTTTGTTCTACTGGGATCACCCGTTGACTTAGACGGTGAGAGTCGGTAGCTACAGCCAATAAAGAATGATCAGATAAAATAAAATGCACACCCGTCAAGATTGGACGGCTCTCATGCTGCGAAACAGCAAAAACTGTTTCGTTGATTAGTTTAGTCAATACGTGTACTGGTAATTTCATCTGGTTATGACTTTCGACAACAGGAAGATGAGGATAATTGTCTGCATCTAATCCATTCACGATAAAATTCGCTTTTCCAGAAGTGATCGCTACTTGTTTATTTTCTAATACTTCTAAAGTAAATGTTTCTTCAGGAAGTCTTCGAATGATTTCGCTAAAGAAACGAGCTTGTAAAACAATTGATCCGGTAGATTCGATTTGCATATTTGCTTTTTCGTTTTCAACAGACAAAAAAGTTTCAATTGATATATCAGCGTTGCTCCCTGTCAAAGTCAAACCTTCTTGTGTCAGTGTGATTTTTACACCTGTCAAAATAGGGATAGTGGTTTTGCTTGAAATAGCTCGTTGAACAGTTTGCAATTCCTGCATAAAGCTAGCTCGGTTTAAAGTAACTTTCATGATGTATCTCCTTTGAATGTTTGTTTATTTATTATTAGTTAAAAAGAATAATAAAAGTAATAGGGCATGTTGATTCTGTGGAAAACTCAAAAAACGCAAGAGAGAAACGAAAAAACAGCTGTGGAAAAAGTGTGTATAACTTTTGCTTGTTTTTTTCTTTTATCCACATGCTATTTTCAGTTGGTAGAATCGACAAATTAATTTAGTAAAAAGTTTTTGATTTCTGATACTTCATTTTGCATGCTGACACTAGAATCCATCAGCTGCTGGATTTTCTCATGGGCATGGATAACCGTTGTATGGTCCTTGCCACCGAATTCAGCACCAATTTTCGGTAAAGAATTATCTGTGAGCTCACGTGCCAAGTACATAGCGATTTGTCTAGGTACAACAATAGATTTGACGCGTTTCTTTCCTTTGAGATCTTTCAATTGGATGTGATAATACTTTGCCACTTCTTCTTGGATCTGCAAAATCGACAATTGAGGATGTCCTTTTCCTGACTTTAACGTTTTCAGCGCATCTGCAGCTAGACTAGTCGAAATATCTTCACTATTCATTGCAGCAAAAGCCTGTACTCGAACAAGTGCCCCTTCTAATTCACGAATATTAGAATCAATTTGTCCTGCGATATAGCTCAGCGTGTCATCTGGGATCTCTAGACGTTCAGCTGCCGCTTTTTTACGCAAAATCGCTGTTCTTGTTTCAAGATCCGGTGGCGTAATATCAACAGAGAGCCCCCATGCAAAGCGAGAAACAAGGCGTTCTTGTAGTTTCGGAATCTCGTTTGGCAACCGATCACTGGTTAGAACGATTTGTTTACCCTCATTGTACAAGGCATTGAAAGTATGGAAAAACTCCTCTTGCGTAGCTTCTTTTTCTGCGAAAAATTGAATATCATCTACTAATAGTAAATCAACATTTCGATATTCTTGACGGAATTCTTCTGCTGTTTTGTTTTGGATCGAATTGATGAAATCATTAGCAAAAGTTTCACTGCTTACATATTTTACTTTGGCATTAGGCTGACTTTGCAGCATTTGATGACCGATGGCATGCATCAAGTGAGTCTTACCAAGTCCTACGCCTCCATAAAAGAAGAGCGGGTTATAAATAGAACCTGGATCTTCTGCTACAACGAGCGCTGCTGCATGAGCCATCTGGTTTCCTTTACCAATGACAAACGTATCAAAGGTATATTTAGGATTCAGCATGGCTTTTTTTAGCGGACTAGGTGCCGCAACTTTTGGATTTTTTTCTTCTACAACTTCTTCTTGCTCTGCTTCTTCGCCAGTAATAAAGCGAGGGATAATCTCATTTCCTGATAACATATAACCGACTTCAACGATTTTTGTTGCCAGGTTTTTTTCCCAATATTCTTTATGAATCTTGCTAGGAACCTCAACAACGAGCTGGTTTTGATCAAGAGTTCGAGGGTTCGCTGTTTCAATCCATGTATTATAGCTAGCAGGCGATAAATCCTTTTGGTATGTTGCTTTTAATTCATTCCATAAAGCATCGAGGGATACCATGTAAGGCCTCCTCCTTCATTAAAAAGTGAATAACTAGTACTAATTTAGCATTTTTTTTAATAGTTTTCCACAGAAACCGAAGAAAAAAATTTTTTAATTACAATTATCCACACAATCGACAAATAAAAAAAAGAGAAAAACACAGCTGTCAAAAAAAGTTTTCCACACCACTAATGCACAGGTGGACAACTTGTAAAAATCACTAGATTTCCTCCTGTGCTTGTGGATAACAAATGTATATTTATCAATGGTTTAGGGACGAAATGCACAGGAAAACGTCTGGTTGTGGATTACTTTTTTTACACGTGTGTTTTCTGTGTAAAAGTACCTCGTTATTATTTGTGGATAATTCCTGTGTATAACTTTTTCCACATGAGATTCCCATAGAAAAAAATAATCTTGTGGATAAGTTTTGACAATCGATCTTCTATTTTATATTGACAAAATCACTACTTTGTCGTTATACTATCAAAGTATGTCTGTGTTTATAAAATAGATAAGAACATTTTGGAGGTGGAATATATGAAAAGAACATACCAACCAAATAAACGTAAACGTCAAAAAGTTCACGGATTCCGTAAACGTATGAGTACTAAAAATGGACGTCGTGTGTTAGCTAGCCGTCGTCGTAAAGGAAGAAAAGTTCTTTCAGCTTAGACCACTGGGGTTTCAGTGGTTTTTTTTATACTCTTTTTTAGGGAAATGATGAAAGGACAATCGTAATTATGGTATGATTATGAGCGTAAGTGAGAGATAGAAAAGGAAAGAAAACTAATGAGAAAAGCGTATCGAGTAAAAAAAGAACGAGAGTTTCAAGCCGTGTTTCATACGGGAGATTCTTTTGCTAACCGCAAATTCGTCGTTTACCGTTTGAAAAAACCGGGACAGCCTCATTTTCGAGTTGGTTTATCTGTAGGAAAAAAGGTCGGCAACGCGGTAAGCCGCAATGAAGTCAAACGAAAAATCCGAGCAGCAGTTTATTCTATAAAAGAAGAGATTGATCCGGAGTTGGATTTTATTGTGATTGCTAGACCAAGTGTGAAGGGGCTAACTTATGATGAGGTTCGCTCCAATTTAGTCCACGTCTTAAAACTTGCAAAAATAATCGACAGAGAGGAAAAGAGTAAGTGAAGAAATACAAACGTTTACTTTTGATGGCCGGTATCGTTAGTTTGGTCATCGTCTTATCCGGTTGCGGAACTGGGGAAGTCAGCGCACAAAGTACAGGAATTTGGGATCGTTATATTGTTTATTACTTTGCTGAGGCGATCAAGGCGTTGTCATTTGGTAATGCAGGAATAGGGATCATTTTATTTACATTGATCATCCGTGTAATCTTGTTGCCGCTGATGCATTTCCAAACAAAGAGCATGCGTAAGACACAAGAATTACAACCGAAATTAAAAGCACTGCAGCAACAATATAGTTCAAGAGACCCAGAAACACAAAGTAAATTAAGAGAAGAGCAACAGCGTTTATATGCGGAAAATGGAGTCAATCCATATGCTGGTTGTCTTCCTTTATTGGTACAAATGCCAATCTTGATGGCGTTATGGCAATCTATTTCCCGTGTACCTGAGTTGAAACAAGGTCATTTCTTATGGTTGAACTTAGGGAACGCGGATCCAACATTTATCTTGCCGATTCTAGCAGCAATCTTTACTTTTGCAAGTACGTATTTATCTAGTATGAGTCAAATTGAATCGAATGCATCAATGAAGATCATGAATTTCGTGATGCCTGTAATGATTTTAGTGATGGGTGTCAATTTAGCCAGCGGTCTTTCATTATACTGGGTGGTTTCCAATGCCTTCCAAGTTGTACAAACATTGCTGATCAACAATCCTTTCAAAATTCGAAAAGAACGGGAAGAAGAAGCACGGAAAATCCGCGAAAGAGAACGTGCGTTGAAGAAAGCAATGAATCCTAAGAAAAAACGGAAATAATAGGGGAGGGAATGCTAATGCCGATTTATGAAGCTGTAACAATAGATGAAGCTGTTCAACTAGGTCTAGCTGATTTGGGTTTGACCAAAGACCAAGTTGAAATCGAAATATTGGAAGAAGGAAAAAAAGGTTTCCTAGGAATGGGCCGAAAGAATGCACGGCTTTCGATCCAGCCAAGTATCAGCGAAAAAATTTCTGAAACAGTAGAACAGACGGTAGAAGAGATTTTAGAAGAAGAACCAACAGCTGAGATCGAGGTAGTCAACGAAACGATTCTTGAAGAAAAAACAGAAGAAGTAAGTGAGCTAGGTGATGAAGCAGCTTTAACGGAATTGGCAGTCTATCTTACTGAAATTTCAAAACAACTTGATGCTCCAGCACTTGTTAAAATGGAAAGAGAATCAAATAATATGGTCGTTTTTCATTTAGAAACACAAAAACAAGGGTTACTGATTGGGAAACATGGAAAAACGTTGAATGCACTGCAATATCTGGCACAAGTCTTTATCCATCGTTTAGCAAGAAATAAGCTATCTGTAGTGGTCAATGTAGGCAATTACCGCGAAAAGCGTCAAGAGATTATTCAGCGTTTAGCTGATCGCACGGCTGAAAAAGTAAAACGGACAGGACAGCCTGTTTTCTTAGAACCAATGCCTGCCTTTGAACGTAAACAAATCCATGCGGCATTAAGCAAAGATGAACATGTAAAAACACATTCGGAAGGTGAGGAACCTTATCGTTACTTAGTAGTTGAACCTGCTAAAAAATATTATTGATTCCATTACTTTTTGAATAAATCACGTTGACAAAGTTTTTCAAACCAAGTATATTTTACTAGAAATCATTCTTATCAGAGTATACGATGAAGTAGTCACTAACTTTGATAGAAAAAAGCGGAACGAAACTGTTTTCAGTTTTGCTCCGCTTTTTTTGTCTATTTCATTTAACCAATCGTCGTTTGGATAAATTGGATCACTGTTCCATAAGCAAAAAGTTCCAGAAAATACTTTCCATCCCGATTTCTTTGCTGATACTCAAAATGACAGTTGATCACCGCGTTGGCACCATATTCAAGAACCTTCATTTTTAATTTCCTCTTCGTTGTCAAGAAAAGATCCTCATTGGGAAAAGCTGGGTCAAACAAATCAGCTTCTAAGCATTCCACAACAAAAACGATATCGCGGACGATATATTTTTGATTGATATTTCCTGTAGATAAAACAACATCATTGATCCGAGGATCACTTTCTTCTTTCAATGCATCAGAGTTGAACTGGCTCATTCCTTTTCTCCTTTCAAAAACAAATATTTTAGATAGCGCTCCCATTCTAGTTTACCGTTTTTATGAAGAAAGAAAAAGCATGAATAGAAGAGAAACAATTATTTCTTTATTTTGAAAAAGCTAGAAAATATACAGAAACCACAGATGTTATAATTAATTGGGTATTTCGTAGTCTTAAAAGTTGTTTTACTCAATGAAGGAAGGAAAGGCATATAGAATGAATATATTGACTGAAAAACAAGTAACAGATTTGATCAAATCAGCAAATCGAAAGCGAAATCGTTATTTAAAAAGTGATATCTATGCGCGGGATATGTGCAGTCTTCTTCTACAAAATTGGAATATGCGCGACAATGATACTTTTCTAATCGAAAAGCCTAGTACAACTCCCACGATTGAATTTATGGCAATTTATCAGCAGCTTCTCGATATTCATCCTGAGGAATTCGAAGGACGTGACATCAAAAAAATCAAAGAATCGATTCAAAAAAGTATTTATGGTTCGATCCATACCGAGTTGTTCAGTAACTATATCAATGAATTGAAAAACAATGATCAAGACAGCTTTTTAGTAGTACCTGTTTCATTTTATTATCTAAGTTATAGATCTGCTGATTTCACAAAAAGATCTGATGTTGCAGTGATTATCCAAAAACAAAATAATCAGATAAATGTCCAGATTTATGACAAAGTTCAAATCAGAGCAGTTCGTCCAGATGAATATGCGAAGAAAAAAAATGTTCATAAAAATTCATGGACAAAGGAAGAAATAGCAAAACTAACTCCTATATACACATATGAACTGAGCGATGTTCAATCACTGGTTGACGTTTTACGCATAGGAAGAAATCATTACAATTGGCATGAAAAAGCAGTTCCTTTTCCCAAATATAAGAAGAGTTATTATATTTACAATAAATTAAGTAAGTACGCAACAATAGAAGGATATTCCTCTCATGTAGGGACAATTCAATATGTAAGAGATAACAGCGAAATCAAAAACATGAATGCGGCATTAAAATACATACTAGGAACAAAGTCAGAAATTATTATTGATGGCAAGAAATTCTTTCAAACGAAATACAAAACGTTATCTACGGAACAATTAAATCACACAATAAATGAGCTGATGTTCACGCATTTGAAAAAAATAGGCTATGGACAAGTGACAGAAAATTTCATTAGAAATGCTTATGAAGTCTATAAAGAAGCCAAAAGTCAGCGATCAGCTCTTGATATGATTGACAAAATAGCACATAAATCAGAATGGGGAGGAATCAACAAAAATAATCATTGGATTATCCCGACTGAAATTAGAAAATCCATCGACCATACGCTTTGTTTTTCTTATGGACTGCCTTCTAGCGAAAATAAACAGAAAAGTTGTTATCATTTAACGCCTATTGAAATTCTCTCTGTCAAAATAAAGTGTACGGAATCTAGGCAACAACAACTACACAATATTATCCGAAGAATATCAGTTCCTTCGTTTAGTACGATGGTTGAACGACGAAGAAGACAACAAGAACAAGGTGTTATAAGAGAAGTTTGATAAATAGGTCATTTTTCTTTTTAAAAGAAACGTTAAGATAGCGTTATCCTATTTATTTAGTCTCCCTTTTTTGAAGAAAGATAAATCCTTGCTCATACAGTATTATTCATTTGTTAGAGAGAAGAAAGGAGCGTTTAAAGATGGATCTTTTAGATGCAGCACAAGTAGAAATGCTGATTCAATCAGCGGATAAAAAAAGAGAAAAGTACGTAAATAGCGAAAAATATGTGCCAGAAATGTGCAGTGTTCTTTTACAAAATTGGAACATGATTGGAAATGATATTTTTTTTAAGACGAAACCCAGTACAAGCCCGACGCTTGAATTTATGACCGTTTACCAACAAATCCTCAATGTTTATCCAGATGAATTCGAAGGTCGGGACATCAACAAAATCAAAGAATCCATTCAAAAAAGTATTTATGGTTCAATCCATACAAAATTATTTAAAAATTACATCAATGAGCTAGAGAATAATCATAAAGATAGTTTTTTAGTTGTACCAGTTTCGATGTTTTATAAAGAAAAGTGGTATTCATGGTTCAAAAATGGTCATGGCGTCACTTTCATCATAAAAAAAGAGCAAGATCGTCTGAACGTAGAAGTTTATGATAAAGCACAAATGAGAATGCACTGCCCTGATAAAAGAGCATTGAAAAAAAAGATTCAAGAAAAGCTGTGGTTCGATCAAGAGACCCTAAAAATCACCCCAGTTTATGTCTATGAAGGAGTAGAGAAGAAAGGATTGGAAGAAGTGCTTCGGATAGGAAGGCAGCATCTTACCTTTGAAGAAAGAATTAATCCATTTGCTACAGCTAAAAGAACTTATCACATTTTAAACAAGCTAAGTAACTGCACAGAAAAAGAATATGTTGCGAATCATATTGCTACTACTCAGTATGTTCAAGGAAACTGTGAAATAAATAATATGAATGCTTCTTTAAAATATATTTTGGGAACCAGAAAACAAGTCACTATCCACGACAGAAACTTTTGGCAAACGAAATACAAAACATTATCGACAGAAAAATTCAACTATGTAATGAATGAACTAATGATCATGCACTTGGAAAAATCGGGATATGGTAAAGAAGAAGTGAGAAATTTTATTTCAAAAGCCTATGATCATTATTTGGATAGAAAAAAAGAGCGAGAACAGCTTCCACTGGAGAATAAAAAAATCCATAAAGTATTTTGGGGTGATAAATATAACAATGCAATTTGGACAATCCCATTTGTTCCTCGGAAAGAAGTAGTTCCTGAATCCCGTCACATAACAGGAGCGGAAATCAAAGCGATAAGAAATAGGTGTGATCAATTTGATCAGAAAAAAGTAGAAACACTGCGTAAAATCATTATTGATTCCAATTCAAAAAAGAATCAAAGAACACAAAGAGACAGCCAAAGGCAATTAAATGTAAGGTAATGGAATCAAGTGAGGTACAACTTCATATAACTTGTTTTAAACACTTGATTCCTTATGACAAGTGTGATAACCTATGACCAGAATTTAATCAAGAACAAGCAGTCAAAGTGCGAAGTTCACCATTTATTATGCATAAAGGGTGGAGTGGGCACTTTTTTTGTGCGCAAAATGAAAAAGGAAGTGAAAAAATGGCTGAAATTACTTTAGAATTTGATACGATTGCGGCAATTTCTACCCCGCCTGGAGAAGGAGCAATCAGTATCGTTCGTTTAAGTGGCGATCAAGCTGTGCAACTAGCAGATAAAGTTTATCATTCTGGGAATAAACGACTATCAGAAGTACCAAGCCATACGATCCATTATGGACATATCGTTGATCCTAAGAGCGATCAGCTAGTCGATGAAGTCATGGTCTCCGTGATGAGAGCACCAAAGACATTTACGCGGGAAGATGTGGTAGAAATCAATTGTCACGGCGGGATCGTCGTAGTCAATCAAATTTTGCAGTTACTGTTAAGAGAAGGGGCAAGATTAGCTGAGCCAGGCGAATTCACAAAACGAGCATTCTTGAATGGTCGTGTTGACCTTTCACAGGCAGAAGCTGTGATGGATTTGATTCGAGCAAAAACAGATAAAGCAATGGGGTTAGCCCTCAATCAGTTAGACGGCAATCTGTCTGCCTTGATCCGTTCATTGAGACAAGAGATTTTAGAGACATTAGCCCAAGTAGAAGTAAATATTGATTATCCGGAATATGACGACGTCGAAGAATTGACTACGAAGTTATTGCTTGAAAAAGCACAGATGATCCAACAAAGAATCCAAGCACTACTTGCTACATCCAAGCAAGGAAAGGTTCTGCGGGAAGGGTTAAGTACGGCGATTATCGGCCGGCCAAATGTCGGTAAATCAAGTTTGTTGAACCATTTGTTAAGAGAAGAAAAAGCAATCGTTACGGACATTGCAGGAACGACTAGAGATGTAATCGAAGAGTATGTCAATGTTCGGGGGGTACCGCTCAAGTTAATCGATACAGCTGGAATTCGGGAAACAGAAGATGTGGTGGAACGTATCGGGGTCGAAAGAAGCCGTAAAGCATTAGCAGAAGCAGACTTGATCTTACTTGTTCTAAACCAAAGCGAACCACTGACAGCAGAAGATGAACAATTACTGGAAGCGACAAAGGGATTGAAACGGATCATTCTTCTAAATAAAACAGATTTGCCAGCACAGTTGGAACAAGAAAAATTGAACAAATTGATCGAAAATGAACCAGTTTTTTCAATTTCCGTAGCTAAAAACGACGGACTAGATCATTTGGAATCAGCTATTTCTGATTTATTCTTCAGCGGAGAAACAGGAGAAAGAGACGCTACTTATGTTTCCAATACCCGCCATATCGCATTGTTAGAAAAAGCTTCTCTGTCACTTGAAGAAGTCATTGCAGGTATTGATGCAGGAATGCCTGTGGATCTCGTTCAAATCGATATGACGCGTTGTTGGGATTATCTAGGAGAAGTAGTTGGCGACAGTGTACAAGATGAATTGATCACTCAATTATTCAGTCAATTTTGTTTAGGAAAATAAAAGGAGGAACAAACGATTGAAACATTATGAAGCAGATGCGTATGACGTGATCGTTGTCGGCGCAGGACATGCCGGTTCAGAAGCTGCACTTGCTGCTGCACGTATGGGCTCGAAAACGTTATTACTGACAATAAATTTGGATATGGTAGCATTCATGCCATGTAATCCTTCTGTAGGCGGACCAGCTAAAGGCGTTGTTGTTCGAGAAATCGATGCGCTAGGTGGAGAAATGGGTAAGAATATCGATAAAACCTATATCCAAATGCGTATGTTGAACACAGGAAAAGGCCCAGCTGTCCGAGCATTGCGAGCACAAGCAGACAAACATGCTTATTCAATACAAATGAAACATACGATCGAAAAAGAACCAAATTTGACGCTAAGACAAGGAATCGTCGAAGAACTGATCGTCGAAGATGGTATTTGTCATGGTGTAGTGACTTCCACAGGAGCGAGCTACCGGGCAAAAGCAGTTGTTATTACAGCCGGAACAGCACTTCGCGGAGAAATCATTATCGGTGAATTGAAATATTCATCAGGTCCGAATAACTCTCAACCTTCTATTGGACTAGCGAATCATCTAAAAGAACTTGGCTTTGCTATCGAACGGTTCAAAACAG
This sequence comes from Enterococcus sp. C46, assembly GCF_040887565.1. NCBI lineage: Bacteria > Bacillati > Bacillota > Bacilli > Lactobacillales > Enterococcaceae > Enterococcus > Enterococcus sp. C46. Next base: position 12,105 of record NZ_JBFOGA010000002.1, on the reverse strand, counting down.
GAACGCCGCCTCGAGTAAAATCAAGTACGATCGATTATTCTGTTACAGAAGAACAACCTGGTGACAAAGAGCCGAATCATTTTAGTTTCAGCACACCAGATAGTGCCTATAAACTAGATCAGGAATCTTGCTGGCTAACCTATACAGGTGAGACGACTCACCAAATCATTCGAGACAACTTACATCGTGCCCCAATGTTTACAGGGATCGTTGAAGGGGTAGGTGCTCGCTATTGTCCATCCATCGAAGATAAGATCGTGCGTTTTGCAGACAAACAACGTCACCAACTATTTTTAGAACCAGAAGGCTTGAACACAGAAGAAGTCTATGTTCAAGGGTTATCTACTTCTTTACCAGAAGATGTCCAAGTCGACATGCTTCATTCCATCGCCGGTTTGGAAAAAGTAGAAATGATGCGTACAGGATATGCTATCGAATATGACGTAGTAGAACCACACCAGCTCCGTCCGACATTAGAAACTAAAGTCGTTGAAAATCTTTATACAGCTGGACAAACAAATGGTACAAGCGGGTATGAAGAAGCGGCTGGACAAGGGCTGATTGCTGGTATCAATGCAGCTTTGAAAGTTCAAGGAAAAGAACCTTTAGTAATCAAACGAAGTGACGGTTACATCGGTGTCATGATCGATGATTTGGTGACAAAAGGAACGAACGAACCTTACCGTTTGCTGACTTCACGTGCTGAATACCGTCTGCTTTTACGTCATGATAATGCAGATTTGCGATTGACAGAAATGGGCCACCGTGTGGGCTTAGTAAAAGAAGACCAATACAAGGCTTATTTGAAGAAAAAAGAAGCAGTTGAACAAGAAATCAAACGTTTGATGAATGTACGGATCAAACCAACAGAAGAAGTTCAAGCCTTTTTAGCGACGATTAATGCGGCACCTCTAAAAGATGGCGTACTAGCAAGCGACTTTTTAAGACGCCCTGAGATTACTTATGCAGATCTTCTACGGTTTATCCCAGAGAATGAAGAATTGACACGAAAAGAAATCGAACAAGTAGAAATCCAAATCAAATATGAAGGCTACATCAAAAAAGCCATGGAAAAAGTAGAAAAATTAAAACGCATGGAAGCGAAAAAGATTCCAGAAAACATCGACTACGCAGCAATCAACGGATTAGCAACAGAAGCAAAACAAAAATTGCAGAAAATCCAACCAGAAACGATTGCCCAAGCTAGCCGGATCAGCGGGGTAAATCCTGCAGATCTAAGCATCTTAATGGTCTACATTGAACAAGGGAAGATTGCGAAAGTCAGTGAACCAGCGTAATACGTAATAATAAATAGAAGAGAGAACCAGTTTTTGCAGAAATTGCTCAAAGCTAGTTCTCTCTTCTATGTGTATTTTATAAGTGCCATAATAGAAAGAAAAAATCTATCGACTTTTCTTACTTTTCAAATTTTTAAGAATCCATATGGAAGGATTGCATGTCTTGGGATTTTGCGTTAAAGTAGGGAGAGAATCTGTGAAACAATTGCTGTTTCACAATGAAAGGAATAATTATGATACCAGAAGAATTTCGCCAATCTTTGGCAGAAAAAGGGATAGAGCTTACCGATCATCAAATGGATCAATTTGCTATCTATTATCGGACATTAGTCGAATGGAACGAAAAAATGAATCTTACAGCTATTACGGATGAAAAAGACGTATACCTGAAGCATTTTTACGATTCGCTTACATTAGCATTTGAAGTAGACTTTACGCAACCTTTATCTTTATGCGATGTCGGTTCAGGAGCAGGGTTTCCTAGCATACCTTTAAAAATTGCCTTTCCTGAATTGCAGATAACGATTGTTGATTCTCTGAATAAACGAATAACCTTCTTGTCTGAACTAACTCGATTATTAGGAATCGATGCTTCCTTATATCATGACCGGGCAGAAACATTTGGACAAAATCCTCAATTTCGTGCATCATTTGACCTTGTCACTGCTCGTGCAGTTGCTCGTTTGAATGTGTTAGCAGAATTATGTTTGCCCTTGGCTAAACAAGAAGGCTATTTTTATGCATTGAAAGCAGCAAAAAGTGAAGAGGAACTGACAGAAGCAAAACAAGCGATTGCTTTATTAGGTGGTAAATTCCTCAAAGAAGAGGCAGTTACCTTGCCGAATGTCTCTGACCAACGGCATATTATCGTTATTCAAAAAAAGAAAATAACCCCAAAGAAATACCCAAGAAAGCCCGGTCTGCCTAATAAGCAGCCAATCAAATAGGAGGAGAAGAGATGGCACAAATAATATCTGTTGCGAACCAAAAAGGTGGCGTCGGCAAAACAACGACGACGGTAAATCTAGGTGCTTGTCTTGCCAGCCTTGGCAAAAAAGTATTGCTAGTGGATATGGATGCCCAAGGAAATGCTACCAGTGGTGTCGGGATCAGAAAACCCGATGTGACAAAAGACATCTATGACGTTCTAGTCAATGAATTGCCAATTGATGAGGCGACTTTGATCACTGAACACGAAAATTTGAGTATTGTGCCTGCGACTCTCCAATTAGCAGGAGCAGAGATCGAATTGACATCAATGATGGCAAGAGAATCAAGATTAAAAGGATCTTTAGCAGAAGTCAGCAGCCAGTATGATTATATCTTGATCGACTGTCCGCCTTCTCTTGGCCATTTGACAATCAATTCATTTACAGCAAGTGATTCGATTTTGATACCTGTTCAGTGTGAATATTACGCATTGGAAGGATTAAGCCAATTACTGAATACGGTTCGTTTAGTTCAAAAGCACTTCAATCCAGAATTAGAAATAGAAGGTGTCTTGCTGACCATGTATGATGCACGAACAAATCTGGGAAATGAAGTCGTAGAAGAAGTACGCAAATACTTCCGCGAAAAAGTCTATGAAACAATCATCCCAAGAAATATTCGTTTATCAGAAGCACCTAGTCATGGAAAACCGATCATCGACTACGACCCACGTTCTCGGGGAGCTGAAGTCTACCAAGCATTGGCAAAGGAAGTGGTAAGTCGTGAAGAAAAGTAAAGGATTAGGCCGAGGAATCGATGCATTGTTCCAAGATTTAGAAAACTTAGAGACGGTGGATGTAAAAGATGATACTGTGGTCCAGTTGCCATTGAATGAGCTGCGTCCAAATCCGTATCAGCCGCGTAAGACATTTGAAGAAGTATCTTTGCAAGAACTAGCTAATTCTATTGAACAATCAGGCGTCTTCCAACCAATCATCGTACGCCGTTCTGCAGTAAAAGGATATGAGATCATCGCAGGCGAAAGACGTTTTCGAGCGTCCAAACTAGCTGAAAAAGAAACGATCCCTGCTATCGTCAGAGACTTTGACGAAGAAGCAATGATGCAAGTAGCCGTGTTGGAAAACTTGCAACGGGAAGATCTGAATCCATTAGAAGAAGCAGAAGCGTATGAAATGCTGATGAAAAATCTGAAACTGACACAAGCAGAAGTGGCTAGTCGTTTAGGAAAGAGCAGACCTTATATCGCCAATTATTTGCGCTTGCTTTCTTTACCAGATCTTGTTAAGGAAATGGTGCAAGATCAACGTTTATCTATGGGACAAGCTCGTACGCTGTTAGGCTTGAAAAACAAATCATTGATCTTGAAATTAGCCAATCGTGCAGTAACTGAAAATTTAACTGTCCGCCAACTGGAACAGATTGTTTCTGAGTTAAATCATAACGATGGAAAAGAAAAGAAAAAAATCCCAAGGCTAGCAAAGGAAAAACCATATTATATCCGAGAAAGCGAAGATCGTTTGATGGATAAATTCGGTACGAGCGTAGCTATCCAAGAAAAAAACGGGAAAGGTAAGATCGAGATCGAATACCTTTCTCAAAAAGATTTGACACGAATTCTTGATATCTTGAATATTCAATTTGATGAAGAATAAACAAAAAGGAGGCTATTTTTATGTACGACTTGCACGATATCGTTGAAATGAAAAAACCTCACGCTTGCCAGACGAACCGCTGGGAAGTCATTCGAATGGGCGCAGATATCAAAATCAGATGTATGAATTGCGGACATATCGTCATGATGACCCGTCGAGATTTTGAAAAGAAATTAAAAAAAGTAATTGAAAAAAATGCAGAGAAAGAGTGAATAAATTTATGGCATTGACTGCTGGAATTGTTGGGTTGCCCAACGTAGGAAAATCAACTTTGTTTAATGCGATCACAAAAGCAGGAGCAGAAGCAGCAAACTATCCCTTTGCGACGATCGACCCTAACGTAGGGATGGTAGAAGTACCTGACTGGCGTCTGCAACGCTTAACAGAACTTGTACATCCGAAAAAAACTGTTCCGACGACTTTTGAATTTACAGATATTGCTGGGATCGTAAAAGGCGCAAGTAAAGGAGAAGGTTTGGGGAATCAATTCTTAAGCCATATCCGCCAAGTAGATGCTATTTGTCACGTTGTACGCTGTTTTGATGATGATAATATCACTCACGTAGAAGGACGCGTCGATCCACTAGAAGATATTGATACAATCAACTTGGAACTAGTGTTAGCAGACTTGGAATCTATCAACAAACGCTATACTCGTGTAGCAAAAGTTGCTAAAACCAAAGATAAAGATGCAGTGGCAGAGCTAGCTGTATTGGACAAAATCAAACCTGTACTGGAAGAAGGAAAATCTGCTCGAACGATCGAATTCACAGAAGAAGAACAAAAAATCGTTAAATCACTATTCTTATTGACGACAAAACCAATTCTTTACGTAGCAAATGTGTCAGAAGATGATGTGGCAGATGCAGACGCGAATCATTATGTACAAGAAGTGCGCAACTTTGCTGCAGAAGAAAATGCAGAAGTAATCGTGGTCAGCGCTCGTGCAGAAGAAGAAATCGCAGAATTAGATGAAGAAGACAAAGCGGAATTTCTAGAAGCTTTAGGAATCGAAGAATCAGGTTTGGATCAGTTGATCCGTGCCGCTTACGATTTGTTAGGCTTAGCTACTTACTTTACTGCTGGGGAACAAGAAGTACGTGCTTGGACATTCAAAAAAGGAATCAAAGCGCCACAAGCAGCAGGAATCATCCATTCAGATTTCGAACGTGGATTTATTCGTGCGGAAACTGTCTCTTTTGAAGACTTGGATCATTATGGAAACATGCATGCAGCAAAAGAAGCTGGACGTGTTCGATTAGAAGGAAAAGATTATGTCGTACAAGACGGCGATGTAATGTTATTCCGCTTTAATGTGTAAAAGGGCTATCAAACTAGCTGTAGAATATGGTAGAATGTCTTTTGTGACGACCGTTGAGAAAAGGAACGGCTAAGGAGGACTATTAGATAATGGAACCAGAACAATTACGAGAAATCGTAAAAGAAAACAATAGTTTAGAAACAAAATTAACCAAAAGAAATCAACAGTACATTTTTGATTTGAAAAAATCTTTAGAAGCAGCGAATTTGTCTGAAGAAGAAAAAGTAAAAGCCCTTCATGACATTCTGCCTACTTTAGTTGCAGAACAAAAAGGCGGAAAAACAGCTCGCCAATTGTTCGGGACAGTCTCTGAAAGAACGGAAGCAATCATCAATAAACCAGCAGAAGTACAAAATACATCGACCCCTTTATTGATGTGGTTGGATAATACGTTATTACTGCTTGGTCTATTAAGTATCATGATCGCGATTACCGGATTGTTTTCACGTGGAACAACGCCAGCTTATGGATTCTCTACACTCGTTCTAGGTTCTGCAATCGGTGGCTGGGTCTTTTATATGATGTACAAGTACATCTATCAGTATGAATACCCAGGAGCAGATCGAAGCAAGAAACCAGGAATGGGTAAAACATTGCTTATCCTAGGTGGAACGACACTTCTTTGGGTCGTGCTGTTTTCTGCGACAACGCTATTGCCACCAGTTATCAACCCAGTATTAGATCCGATAGTAGTTATCATCATCGGAGCAGCAGCTTTAGCCGTCCGTTACTACTTGAAGAAAAAGTATGGGATCATTGGAAGTTTATCCGTTCCAAGAAGATAAACCAGAAAGCAGAGCAGTAGCTTTACTAAATATTAAGAGGTAGTAAAGGACCTTATTCCGTTTATCCATAGTTAAATAACAGCAAGGGACTGTGACAAAATTCTTGTCACAGTCCCTATTTGTAAATAAACGGTCTTCAAAAGCCAGTTTATCGGTATTAAGCCAAATCTATGCAAAAATATGGAAAGTCATTTTCACAAAATTTTTATTAATACTCGAAACTAAGTGGCTTTTTCACAACCTCATTTAGCATACACACATATGTAAGCGGTTTATATTGGTATTCTATGAGAAAGCTAATTTGATTCCATGTAGATCATTGACTTAAATGAAAAAATCAATTATTTTAATAGATAAACTAAATTAGAGGAGTGGTACTAAAAATGTCCAACTGGGAAACAAAGTTCACGAAAAAAGGATTTACTTTTGATGATGTCTTATTGATACCAGCAGAAAGTCACGTGTTACCAAACGAAGTGGATATGAGCGTACAATTAGCTAAAAATATTAAGTTGAATATTCCAATCATCAGTGCAAGTATGGATACCGTTACCGACAGCAAGATGGCCATCGCTATGGCAAGACAAGGCGGATTAGGTGTGATCCATAAAAACATGACGATCAGCCAGCAAGCGGATGAAGTAAGAAAAGTCAAACGTTCTGAAAGTGGTGTCATCATTGATCCGTTCTTCTTAACACCACAGCATCTTGTAGCAGATGCAGAAGAATTGATGAGCAAATACCGTATCAGCGGTGTGCCAATCGTTGAAACACTTGAAAACAGAAAATTGGTAGGGATCATTACAAACCGCGACATGCGTTTTGTAACAGATTACCACATGCCCATTGCTGATGTGATGACAAAAGACAACTTAGTGACTGCCCCAGTAGGTACCTCTCTAAAAGATGCAGAAAAGATTTTGCAAAAACATAAAATCGAAAAATTACCAATCGTTGATAACGAAGGTCGTTTAAGCGGATTGATCACAATCAAAGATATCGAGAAAGTGATCGAATTTCCAAATGCAGCAAAAGATGAACATGGTCGATTACTTGTAGCAGCAGCCGTTGGTGTAACAAGCGATACATTCGAGCGTGCGAATGCTTTATTAGAAGCAGGGGTAGATGCAATCATCATCGATACAGCTCATGGACATAGTGCAGGTGTAATCCGAAAAATCCAAGAAATCCGTTCAACTTTTGCAGATGCAACATTGATTGCTGGGAACGTTGCGACGGCTGAAGCGACAAAAGCTTTATATGATGCAGGGGTGGATGTCGTAAAAGTCGGTATCGGACCAGGATCGATTTGTACGACACGTGTGGTAGCCGGTGTAGGTGTACCTCAGCTCACAGCTATCTATGATGCAGCATCAGTTGCTCGTCAATATGGCAAAGCGATTATTGCAGACGGAGGAATCAAGTACTCTGGTGACATCGTCAAAGCATTAGCTGCCGGCGGACATGCAGTTATGTTAGGCAGCATGTTGGCGGGGACAGATGAATCACCAGGTGAATTCGAAATCTTCCAAGGACGACGATTCAAAACATACCGAGGTATGGGGTCATTAGGCGCGATGGAAAAAGGTTCAAAAGACCGTTACTTCCAAGGTAGTGTCAATGAAGCAAATAAATTAGTACCAGAAGGAATCGAAGGTCGAGTTGCTTACAAAGGAAGTGTTGCAGACATTATTTTCCAAATGATCGGCGGGTTGCGTTCAGGAATGGGTTATGTTGGGGCAGCCAATTTACAGCAATTACGTGATGAAGCGCAATTCATCCAAATGAGCGGCAGTGGATTAAAAGAATCACACCCTCATGATGTACAAATCACGAAAGAAGCACCAAACTATTCAGTTGAATCTTAAAAATACTAAAAAAGAGTGGTGACACATGTTGTGTCACCACTCTTTTTTTAAGTAAACAATGTTCCTTTGTCAACTCCGAATCACAAGTAGAACATTCATAAAATATGAAGAGCTGTTTTTTGAAATTACTCCTTGTGGTTTGGAGTGAAACGGCAGGCTCACGACTTCTTTTTTAAACGGTGTTCAATCAGCTGGCCCTCGGTATTAGCTCAAAAAACGGCAAAATATGAGGAGCTATTTTTGTTTGGCAGTTCTTATTACTTGATGCAGGACAGCTTTTTCACAACCTCTTTATTTAATAACTTTCAGATTACCCATATAAGGAACGAGCGCTTCTGGAACTGTGACAGAACCATCTTCATTTTGGTAGTTCTCCAAAATGGCAGCTACTGTACGGCCAACCGCAAGTCCTGAACCATTCAAAGTATGAGCGTAGTGGATTTTTCCATCATTATCGCGATAACGAATCATGGCGCGGCGTGCTTGGAAATCTTCACAGTTAGAACAAGAACTGATTTCACGATAAGTATCTTGTGCAGGAATCCATACTTCTAAATCATAAGTTTTAGCTGCAGAAAAGCCCATGTCTCCAGTTGATAAGGCCATTACACGATAAGGCAAATGCAGTTTTTTCAATATATCTTCTGCATCAGCTGTCATTTTTTCCAATTCTTCGTAAGAATGTTCTGCATCCGAGAATTTGACCATTTCTACTTTATTGAATTGGTGAAGACGGATCAGTCCTCGAGTATCCCGACCGGCACTTCCAGCTTCAGAACGAAAAGCAGGACTTAGTGCAGTGAAATAAACAGGTAAATCCGCACCATCTAAGATTTCATCATTATAATAGTTAGTCAATGGGACTTCAGCTGTCGGAATCAATGTTAAATCAGTATTCTCCAATTGGAAAACATCTTCTTTGAATTTTGGAAATTGTCCTGTACCAAACATCGCTTTACTGTTGACGATATAAGGAGTGATCATTTCAGTATAGCCGTGTTCGTAAATATGCTGATCAAGCATGAAGTTGTAGACTGCACGTTCTAATCGAGCGCCCAACCCTTTATAATAAACAAAACGGCTACCGGCTACTTTTGCGCCACGTTCAAAGTCTAAAATATCCAGATTTTCTGCAATTTCCCAGTGTGGTTTTGGCTCAAAAGCAAATGTACGTGGTTCTCTCCAACGACGGATTTCTACATTGTCCTCTTCGTCTGATCCAACTGGCACAGAATCATGGGGAAGGTTTGGCAAAGTAGTGGCAATTTGTTTCAATTTTTCATCTACTTCAGCAATTTCAGTATCCAATGCTTTGATGTTGCCACCAACTTCTTTCATTTCAGCGATTTTAGCAGAAGCATCTTCTTTTGCACGCTTCAATTGAGCGATCTCAGCAGAAACGTCATTTCGATATTTTTTCAATTCTTCACTTTTGACTAGTAATTTGCGGCGGTTTTCATCTAGTTCCATGAATTCAGCTAATGTTTCTTTTTTAACGCCCCGAGTCATCAATTTTTCTTGTACTTCTTCGATATTTTGTCGCATCATTTTTACATCTAACATATGATTTCCTCCTTTTTGAAAATAAAAAAAGACTGATCCATCCCCTTATTCTTGGGACGAATCAGTCTGAAATTCGCGGTACCACCCAAGTTCAGCATAAGCTGCACTTGTTGAACACATAACGGCTGTTGAACCGACCTTTCTTATTTCGAAAGGGCACGTAAACGAACTGGAACTTCCAAATTACCCTTTGCTGATTTGCACCTGCCATCAGCTCTCTGAAAAAGAATAAAGTGTACTGGGTTCTGTGTTTTTCATTTATTCTAATAATTGTAATAAGAATAGCGAATATTTCAGCTTTCGTCAATAACTTCCTGTGCATCAATAGGTAATTTTTCATTTTTCTTGATTGGAAGGTGCATGATGAAAGAAGTCCATTGCTTATCTGATTTTGCATAAATGTAGCCACCATGTAAAGCCACAATACTTTGAGCGATTGCTAAACCAAGCCCAGTTCCTCCAGTTGCTTGTGACCGAGATTCTTCTACACGATAAAAGCGGTCGAATAGATTATCGATTGCCTGTTGTGGGATCATTGCTCCATTATTTTTGACCGTTGCAACAACTTCTGAACCGACACGTTCTACTTCGATCACGATTTTCGTTGCTCCTTTTCCATATTTCAACGCATTCGTCAAAAGATTATTGAAGACACGTACAAGTTTTTCTGTATCGCCATCCATGATAAGGGAATCTACTTTTGACTGCACAAGTATTTGGATATTTTTTTTAGAAGCTTCCAACTCAAAATCAGCTGCTAACTGTTCGATCAACTGGATCATATCAAAGGCAGAAAAATTTACTGGGACAGCAGGCTGGCGTACCTTAGTGTATTCAAATAAGTCGTCCACTAAAGATTTCATCTGCTTTGCTTTAATATAAGCGGTATGTGTATACTTTAAAAGATCTTCTTCTGAGTGATACTGACCATCTTCTATCAATCCTAGATATCCAATGATAGAAGTAAGTGGGGTACGGATATCGTGACTAACATTTGTGATCAATTCATCTTTTGATTTCTCGATTTTACGTTCGTCTTCAATCGCTGCTACTGTGCTATCTACCAATCCATTGATACTTGTTACAACTCGGCTTAAGTCACCACTAAGTTCAAAAGGGATACGATGATCATAATTTCCATTTGCGATGTAATGAAGTTCACTGATGATATGTCGTAATTGCATTTGGCGATATCTTCGAATCAAACGCCAATACAAAACACCGATATCTAATAGAAAGAAAAAGGGAATAATAAAGTTTCGACCGTTCCAAAATAAATCAGTGTTCAATCGTTCCGCAAAAATATTCTTTGAATCCCAAATCGCATTCGTTAAAGAAGGTGAACTATTAATTACCGAACTGATAACAACCAAAATAGAAACATTTAATAGAAGTAAAAGGATGATCGTGATGATTCCTTCCGCTAACAATTCGCTGATTTCTTTTGAAGTCAAGTTGATCCGACGGCGTTTTTCAGTTGCTCGTTTACTATCTTGCGTCAATTTTATAGCCCACTCCCCAAACGGTTTGAATGACTTTTTCACCACCAGTTGCTTCTTCGATCTTATCTCTTAAATGGCTAACATGAACCATGACAGTTTTAGCAGAGACAATACTTTCTTGTTTCCAAACACGCTCAAAAATTTCATCTGCGCTAAATACTCGATTAGGATGACTAGCAAGTAAGTAGAGGATACCGAATTCCAAAGCTGTTAACTGGATTTCTTTCCCATCAATTGTTTTAACTTCATGAGAATCTTTGTTGATGATTAATGCATTTACTTCTAATACATCAGGCTGATCTGGGGCGATCTGCATTTTTGTACGTCGTAATAGAGACTTTACTCTAGCCATTACTTCTAATGGATTAAACGGTTTGGTTACATAATCATCTGCACCAGCCACCAGTCCTTTGATCTTATCCATATCAGTAGTTTTTGCTGTCAGCATAATGATTGGGATTTGAGATTCTTTTCGTAGCTCTTTCACTACTTGCATCCCGTCCATCTCTGGCATCATGATATCTAAAATAAGTAATTCAATATCAGGGATTGTTCTGATTTTAGATAATGCTTCTTTCCCATCATAAGCTTTTACTGCTTCATAGCCTTCATTGTGAACATAGATACTTAATAATTCAACGATTTCTTTATCGTCGTCAGCAATCAAAATTTTCATAAATAAATCCTCCAGAGTCATATTGTTACTATTATTCTAGCAAAAAAAAGCAGAAATAGATAAAAGCAGCACTTTGTTAAGGAAAATTTTAGAAGGTGAGAGATTTGGTCCTCATAAATAGGACAAAAACATGAACGTTAAACTGAAAATAAAAGGATTTTTCGTTTTTTAAGGTTATAAAGACGAACAAAAAAGGAGCAGAACTAACTAACGATCATATAAGCTGGAAATGTTGATAAATAAGCATTTTCTTATTGACTTTCGTATGTGATGTTGATATATTATTATTTGTTCAAAAGAACACCAATAACTTAAAATAATAAAAAATAAGTTATTGACATGTTGATAGTGACATGATAAGATAACTGAGTCGTTAAAAAAGAACAGCTTGCGAAGGTTGATTCTATTGAAAAAAACTTCAAAAAAGTTCTTGACAAATAACAAACGACAAGTTATGATAAATGAGTTGCTGAAAGATTTCAAAAAAAT